>NZ_CP133470.1:0-2500 GCF_031191205.1 Haemophilus parainfluenzae ATCC 33392
CAAAAACCCCAAGCTCTTCAGCTCGGGGTTCACATTCAGTACCTGGCGGTGTCCTACTCTCACATGGGGATGCCCCACACTACCATCGGCGCATCGGCGTTTCACTTCTGAGTTCGGTATGGGGTCAGGTGGGACCACCGCTCTATCGCCGCCAGGATTATTCCTTTAATAACTTTTCTCTCTGCTCTCACTATCTCTAGTGCTCACAACCAAACAAGCTGATTCACTTCAAAACTTTCTTCTTCATCTCTGAATCTTTTTATTTTAGTCTTACAACCTCAAAAACCCTTGAGCGTTGTATAGTTAAGCCTCTCGGGCAATTAGTATCTGTTAGCTCAACGGCTCGCACCGCTTACACACCAGACCTATCTACGTCTTAGTCTTAAACAACCCTTACTGTCTTAAAGACAGGGAGAACTCATCTCTTGGCAAGTTTCGTGCTTAGATGCTTTCAGCACTTATCTCTTCCGCACTTAGCTACCCGGCAATGCGTCTGGCGACACAACCGGAACACCAGTGGTGCGTCCACTCCGGTCCTCTCGTACTAGGAGCAGCCCCAACCAATTCTCCAACGCCCACGGCAGATAGGGACCGAACTGTCTCACGACGTTCTAAACCCAGCTCGCGTACCACTTTAAATGGCGAACAGCCATACCCTTGGGACCTACTTCAGCCCCAGGATGTGATGAGCCGACATCGAGGTGCCAAACACCGCCGTCGATATGAACTCTTGGGCGGTATCAGCCTGTTATCCCCGGAGTACCTTTTATCCGTTGAGCGATGGCCCTTCCATTCAGAACCACCGGATCACTATGACCTACTTTCGTACCTGCTCGACTTGTCTGTCTCGCAGTTAAGCTTGCTTATACCATTGCACTAACCTCACGATGTCCGACCGTGATTAGCAAACCTTCGTGCTCCTCCGTTACTCTTTGGGAGGAGACCGCCCCAGTCAAACTACCCACCAGACACTGTCCGAGACCACGTTTCGTAATCTTCGTTAGAACATCAAACGTTAAAGGGTGGTATTTCAAGGACGACTCCATAATCACTGGCGTGACTACTTCTAAGTCTCCCACCTATCCTACACATCAAAATTCAATGTTCAGTGTCAAGCTATAGTAAAGGTTCACGGGGTCTTTCCGTCTAGCCGCGGGTACACCGCATCTTCACGGCGATTTCAATTTCACTGAGTCTCGGGTGGAGACAGCCTGGCCATCATTATGCCATTCGTGCAGGTCGGAACTTACCCGACAAGGAATTTCGCTACCTTAGGACCGTTATAGTTACGGCCGCCGTTTACTGGGGCTTCGATCAGGAGCTTCTCTTTCGATTACACCATCAATTAACCTTCCAGCACCGGGCAGGCATCACACCCTATACGTCCACTTTCGTGTTTGCAGAGTGCTGTGTTTTTAATAAACAGTTGCAGCCAGCTGGTATCTTCGACCGGTTCAACCTTCATCCGCAAGGGACTACAATCTACGCCGGCGCACCTTCTCCCGAAGTTACGGTGCTATTTTGCCTAGTTCCTTCACCCGAGTTCTCTCAAGCGCCTGAGTATTCTCTACCTGACCACCTGTGTCGGTTTTCAGTACGGTTTAGATAAACCTGAAGCTTAGTGGCTTTTCCTGGAAGTGTGGTATCGGTTACTTCAGCTCCGTAGAGCCTCGTCATCATCTCTCGGTGTTAAAGAAGTCCGGATTTGCCTAAACTTCACACCTACCAACTTAAACGCACATATCCAACAGTGCGATAACCTAACCTGCTCCGTCCCCACATCGCAGTTTATCCAAGTACGGGAATATTAACCCGTTTCCCATCGACTACGCTTTTCAGCCTCGCCTTAGGGGCCGACTCACCCTGCCCCGATTAACGTTGGACAGGAACCCTTGGTCTTCCGGCGAACGGGTTTTTCACCCGTTTTATCGTTACTTATGTCAGCATTCGCACTTCTGATACGTCCAACAGCCCTCTCGAGCCATCTTCATCCGCTTACAGAACGCTCCCCTACCCAACAGTATTGCTACTGATGCCGCAGCTTCGGTGCTATATTTGAGCCCCGTTACATCTTCCGCGCAGGCCGACTCGACTAGTGAGCTATTACGCTTTCTTTAAATGATGGCTGCTTCTAAGCCAACATCCTAGCTGTCTAAGCCTTCCCACTTCGTTTCCCACTTAATATAGACTTTGGGACCTTAGCTGGCGGTCTGGGTTGTTTCCCTCTCCACGACGGACGTTAGCACCCGCCGTGTGTCTCCTGAGTATCACTCTTCGGTATTCGTAGTTTGCATCGGGTTGGTAATCCGGGATGGACCCCTAGCCGAAACAGTGCTCTACCCCCGAAGGTGTCCGCTCAAGGCTCTACCTAAATAGATTTCGGGGAGAACCAGCTATCTCCCGGTTTGATTGGCCTTTCACCCCCAGCCACAAGTCATCCGCTAATTTTTCAACATTAGTCGGTTCGGTCCTCCAGTTAGTGTTACCCAACCTTCAACCT
>NZ_CP133470.1:1807500-1990000 GCF_031191205.1 Haemophilus parainfluenzae ATCC 33392
GAGTTTTCGAGGCACGGGTTGTAACAAAGTGCGGTCATAATTCGCAGCATATTCTGTTGCTTGACCGAGTTTTAAAGATTGAAGGCTTTTATCTTGATAGTTCATTTGTTTTCCTGAATGACGAAAGCGTTATAAAAAATTCCACGACACATTCGAGACTAATCGACATTGGTCGCATTTAAAGTAAATTACATCAAATAGTGGTGCGTCTAATGTCCAATCGCCACCACATTGCGGGCAACAGCGTTGTTGTTCCGATTCTAAAGAATGTCCACCGACACGGTATAAATAATAATAGGTCGGTATGCCGCTTTCTTTTTCGATTTCAGCAGCAAGGTAGCGTCCATGTTTGCTAAGCGTGCTATTAACCTCGGCGATTTCATTTAACGCTTCTTTTTCTAAAGCTGAACCATTCATTTGCAACTGATCGCAAGCCTGCCAATTTTCCTGCCATTTAATCAAATCTTGGCTTAAGTGCGGTTGATTTTTTAGCTGTTTATAAAGTGGAATTGGGGAGAAATCATCTCCGCTATGCAATGGCGAGCAAGATTGCAAATGTGTGGTATAAAGCATCTGCCATGCAGGATGGCTGCATTCTGCGGTGCTGTCTGCATTTAAATCATCGGCAATAATTTGAAAACCTTGAAATTTTAGACCGCACTTTTCAGCATTTTCCATCGCCAGATTTACAGTTTGGTTATTATTCTCGGGTAAAAGACTATCTTGCTCAGGGCAAATAACGCGCATCGCAAAACCTTGTTCGCCATCTTCTTCCGTTAAATAAAGGGGGATTTCACGGCCGATAATTTGTCCGTTATAACGCCATTGGTCGGTGACTGCATTGAGTAAACGGCTTTGTTGCCCAATATCATTTTCTAAGGCGGTTAATTTAAAAAAGGGTTCGATCAGATACATAATTACAGATTGTGCAAGATTTCTTCGATTTGCTTTAAACCATTTAAGCGGGTTTCACTTAAGCGAGAGGCAATACCAAGCTCATCAAAAAATTGACGAATATTAAATTGTTGTAATTGGTCTCGGGTTTTACCGTTGATGTGTTGTAACAACAACCATAACAAACCATTCATAATGCGCGCTTCGCTGTAAGCTTGAAATTGAAACGTACCGTCATTTTGTAGAATGGTCATAAACCAAAGTCCCGCTTCGCAGCCTTGAATTGATTGCATTTGAGCCAATTCATCTGGAGAAGGTTGAGGAAGATGTTTACCGGCTTGAATAATGAAACGGTAACGATCTTCCCAATTTTTTGCCTGTTTAATGTTTTCTAGCATGTTAATAACTCTAAGGATTTATCTAATGCCGCAAAAAAAGCGTCCACATCTTGCGGGCTATTGTAAGGCGCAAAAGAAAGTCGTAATGTGGTGCGCTCGCCAAGGCGGGCTAAGTAAGGTTGGGCGCAATGTTCGCCAACACGCAACGCAATTTTTTGTTCACTTAATAGGGTAGCAAGATCGGATGCTGCAATGCCATCAAAAACAAAACATACAACAGAACTTGCTTGCGGTGAATTGAATAAACGACAATTCGGATAGTTTTTCAACCGCACTTTACTTTGCTCGGCAAGTTCAACAGCATGTGTCTCGGCTGCCTGAAAATCCCATTTTTTGAGCCAATCTAGCACTGCACCAAAGCCAATCACGCCAGCAATATTCGGTGTGCCAGCCTCTAATCGATAAGGCAAATCAGCAAAGGTAATACATTCATGGGATACGCGCTCAATCATTTTTCCACCGTAAAAAAGCGGTTGTAGCAGGGAAAGTGAGCTTAATTTTCCGCTTAATACGCCAATGCCGTTTGGCCCATAAATTTTGTGTGCCGAAAAGGCAATAAAATCCGCATCTAATGCCTGCAAATCAATTTGTATATGGCTAATAGCCTGAGCGGCATCCACTAAAACGAGCGCATTGCTATGTTGACGAATTAGGTGAATTAAATGTTGAATATGTTGTTCTGTTCCCGTTACGTTGGAAACAAAATTGAGCGCCACTAATTTGGTTTTCTCATTTAAGGCTGCAATTAAGGCATTTTCATCGATTAACCAATTATCCAAAATAGGCAACACTTGAATTTTCGCTCCGCATTTTTTCGCTGTCTCATGCCACGTAACAAAATTAGCATGATGGTCTGCTTGGCTAATTAAAATCTCGTCATCCGTATGCAAAGAGGGGAGTAAACCATTAGCGACTAAATTAATGCTATGCGTCGTTCCTAAAGTCCAAATCACTGCTTTTTCATCTTCTGCATTAATTAAGGTTTTAACTAAGTGACGGGCATTTTCATATTGTGCTGTTTGTGCGGCTTCATACTGACTACGATGCACGGAGCCTGCCGATTGATAAAAAGTACTTGTTGCATCAATTAGTGCTTGAGGTTTTAATGCTGTTGCCGCATTATCCAAATAAACCACGGCATTTGACGATTTAAAATAAGGAAATTCATTTTTAAATGATTGATAATCAAAAGCCATGTTGACCTCCATGTTTGCCTGCTTTGTTCTGTTTTCGCCATTCATAAGGGGCAATAGGGTTGGAATCTCGCCATAAGCCAATTTTTTGTTGTTGGGCAAAATCTTGTGCCTGAAAGTAGAGTGGATTTTTAACATATTGCGGATAAACCCACGCCATGCCGTTTTTTACCATTTCTAAGTTGATGTTTTGTTCTTGCAGGTAAACCGTTGCCAAAATACGTTGGTAACGATCGTAACCAGAAACGGACAACGTCACATTTTGTTTGAAAACTAGCTGGGAAAGATATTGTTTGGCTTTTTTTCCAAATGGCTGGCCTTTTTCAGGAGCATCAATTTCTTGTAATCGTACTTTAAATTGTTTTTTAGTGGGTAAGAGGCAAGTTAGGGTGTCGCCATCGCTGACACCTACAACCCAACATGCCATTTGGCGTTCAGTAGCGACTGAAAATTGCGTCCAAAGTGCGGTCAAAATTAGGGCTAAAAATAAGAAAGCATTTTTAATCATTTGGAATTTCTTTGATCTATATCGCAATATTTAACTAAAAAGAGAGGGTAATTCTAACAAAAAAAGCGTAAAATAAATTTGAATTATTGTTAAATAAGTTGAAAGAGGAAATATGTTACTCCAAAAAGGCATTCAACTAGTTCGTTCGCTTGTCATTTTATACATTATATTACTACTCGGCAATTTGATTTCTCACTATATCCCTTTGGGGATTCCTGGTAGCATTTGGGGGTTATTACTACTTTTTTTAGGCTTAACGACACGTATTATTCGTTTAGAATGGATTTATTTGGGTTCTAGTTTGTTAATTCGGTATATGGCAGTACTTTTTGTGCCAGTGAGTGTAGGCATTATCAAATATTATGATTTACTTGTTTCTCAATGGAAAATTTTACTCATTCCAAATATTCTCAGTACTTTTCTGACGCTCTTTATTATCGCATTTTTGGGTAATTATTTGTTTTACAAGCAATCTTTTACTCATAAACGTCAGAAAGTATTAGAGAAACGTAATTTTCAGGCAGACTAAGGTTTTATTATGCAGTATGCAATTTATCTTTATACTGGTTTAACGATTTTTGGATTTTGGCTCGCATTACAAATTAGTAAACGTTGGAAGTCCATGATTTTCAATACTTTCGTACTTACTGTATCTATTCTCGTTTTTATCTTAGAGGTAGGAGGTATTCCTTATGATAATTATATGGCAGGAAATGCGCCGATTAATAATTTATTAGGATTGAGTATTGTTGCACTGGCGTTACCGTTGTATGAACAACTTCGTCAAATTGCCAAACAGTGGAAAATTATCCTTTCAGTCGTCACATTGGCTTCGATATTCTCAATGTTTACAGGGGCTATTTTTGCTATTATTTTAGGCGCAAGTCCTGAAATGGTAGCTACAGTATTACCAAAATCGATTACTACCCCTATTGCGATGGAAGTGTCTTCACATTTAGGCGGTATTCCCGCCGTGACTGCGGTAGGTGTGGTCGTTGCCGGTTTACAAGGCTCCGTTTTTGGTTATCTTATCTTGAAAAAAGTCGGGATTAAACAACAAGAAGCGGTTGGCTTATCTGTTGGTGCAGTTTCTCACGCATTAGGTACGGTAAGTTGTATGGAAGCGGATCCGAAAGCAGGTAGTTATAGTTCGATTTCTTTGGTACTTTGCGGTATTATGAGCTCCATTTTAGCACCCTTAGTATTCCATATTATTCGTCTATTTTTATGAGAACCCAACTAGCTGATTTTTGGACGGAACGTTTCCTCCCTGATCCGCCGCGCGAAAAAGATCATCGACCTCCCTTTCGTCGTGATCGCGGACGGATTTTACATTCCGCCGCTTTCCGTTGTTTACAAGCAAAAACACAAATTCACGCGGTGGGCGAAAATGATTTTTATCGTACGCGCCTAACTCATTCTCTTGAAGTAGCACAAATCGGTAGCAGTCTTGTTTCCCAATTAAAATTTTCGGAAAGTTATGTTGCTATTTCAGACCAGCTTCATATTGAAAAAAGTGAATTACAGAAACAACTCAGACCTTTATTACCAAGTAATGATTTAATTGAAAGTTTGTGCTTTGCGCATGATATTGGCCATCCACCATTTGGTCATGGTGGGGAAGTGGCCCTCAATTATATGATGCGGAATCATGGCGGCTTTGAAGGCAATGCGCAGACATTTCGTATCATTACTAAACTTGAGCCTTATACTGAAACCGCAGGGATGAATTTAACGCGTCGTGCTATTTTAGGCGTGGTGAAATATCCGAATATTTTAGACTTATCTTCCCCTCAATATGTCCAGTTGCCGCATACTGAAAGCGCTGATCCACGTTATGTCAAAATTAGTGATTGGAAACCAGGAAAAGGGTTATTCCGTGATGACGTCACAATGTTTGATTGGCTGTTGCAAAATCTTTCTGAAAATGACCGCACTTTATTTGGTTCATTTCAAAAAGTGCGGTCAAATCCTGCCGAGTTTTTAAAAACACAATTTAAATCGTTAGATTGTAGCATTATGGAGTTGGCAGACGATATTGCCTATGGCGTACATGATTTAGAAGATGCGATTGTGACCGGTGTAGTAAATCAACATCAATGGCAAGGAGCCTTAGATGAACTTAAAACGATTCCTTCGGATTGGCTGGCAAAAAATATAGAGCAAGTCAGCCAACGATTGTTCTCCAATCATCATTTTGAACGTAAAAATGCCATTGGTGCATTAGTGAATTTCTTTATTACTCATGTACGTTGGAAAGTTACCGGCAATTTTGATGAGCCTTTGTTACGTTATAACGCAGAACTACCGAAAGATGTGATTGCTGCATTAAATGTGTTCAAAAAATTTGTGTGGAAATACGTGATTCGTCATGTGGAAACGCAACGTATTGAATATAAAGGGCAACGCATTCTCACGGAAATGTTTCAGATTTTTGAGTCGGACCCCGAACGTTTATTGCCAACGAATACCGCTAATCGCTGGAGAAATGCACCAGAACAGGGCAAAAAACGCATTATTTGTGATTATATTGCGGGCATGTCAGATGCCTATGCCTTAAAGGTTTATCACCAGCTTTAAAGTTCGGTTATTTTTATTGATATTTTGAATTTATAGGACAATTTTGTGGCATTAATTAGTTTAACTAACGCTTATCTTTCTTTTAGTGATCATCCCTTACTTGATCACGCTGAACTGCATATTGAACCGAATGAGCGAGTGTGTTTGGTAGGGCGTAACGGTGCGGGTAAATCAACATTATTAAAAATTATTGCACAGCAAGTCACCATGGATGACGGCAAAGTGCAGTATGAAAAAGACTTGGTCGTGTCCCGTTTAGAGCAGGATCCGCCACGTCATGCGGAAGGCAACGTGTTTGATTATGTGGCGGAAGGCATTGAGCATTTGGCGGATTTATTAAAGGAATATCACCATATTTCACAAGAGTTGACACAAAATTACAGTGAACAAATTCTTAATCAACTGGCACAAGTGCAAGACAAATTAGAGCATGCCAACGGCTGGCAATTTGAAAATAAAATCAATGAAGTTCTGCAAAAGCTCGAGTTAAATCCTGATACTAAATTAGCTGATTTATCGGGTGGTTGGTTGCGTAAAGCCGCTCTTGCACGTGCTTTGGTATGTAACCCCGATGTTTTGTTATTAGATGAACCGACCAACCATCTGGACGTAGATGCAATTGAATGGTTAGAAAACTTCTTATTAGAATTCACTGGAAGTATTGTGTTTATTTCTCATGACCGTTCTTTTATCCGCAAAATGGCCACTCGTATTGTGGATTTAGACCGCGGTAAATTAGTGTCTTATCCTGGTGATTATGATTTATACCTCACCGCTAAAGAGGAAATCTTACGTGTCGAAGCATTGCAGAATGAGCTTTTTGATAAGTGCTTAGCGCAAGAAGAGGTTTGGATTCGTCAAGGTATTAAAGCTCGCCGTACGCGTAATGAAGGCCGTGTGCGCGCTTTAAAAGCCATGCGTGAAGAACGTCGTCAGCGTCGTGAGGTGATGGGTACTGCTAAGTTACAATTAGATAACTCAAGTCGTTCTGGCAAAATCGTGTTTGAAATGGAAGATGTGAGCTATGAAATTGAAGGCAAACAACTTCTCAAAGATTTCAGTACGACCATTTTACGTGGCGATAAAATTGCATTGGTTGGCCCAAATGGTTGCGGAAAAACCACATTTATTAAACTTTTATTAGGTGAAATCAAGCCAACCAGTGGTCGTATTCATTGTGGTACAAAATTAGATATCGCTTATTTTGATCAATATCGCGCTGATCTTGATCCAGAAAAAACGGTGATGGATAACGTTGCCGATGGCAAACAGGATATTGAAGTCAATGGTATAAAACGCCATGTGTTAGGCTATTTGCAGGACTTCTTATTTCCACCGAAACGCGCCATGACACCTGTCAAAGCGCTTTCAGGTGGTGAACGTAATCGCTTGTTATTAGCTAAATTATTACTGAAACCGAATAATCTATTGATTCTCGATGAACCAACCAATGACTTGGATGTAGAAACCTTAGAATTATTGGAAGAAATCCTCACGGATTATCAAGGCACCTTATTGATTGTCAGCCATGATCGTCAGTTTATTGATAACGTCGCGACGGAGTGTTATTTCTTTGAAGGCGACGGTGTATTGAATAAATACGTAGGCGGTTTCTTTGATGCGAAAGGACAACAAGCCAATTACTTTGCCATGAAAGCAGAGCAAGAAGCTAAAAAAATCAAAAAAGAAGCACCAAAAGCACAGGAAAGTGCGGTTAAAAATGACGTTGTTTCCCAAAAGCCAAAATCTGTTAAACTTTCTTATAAAGAACAACGTGAGTTAGAACAGCTACCACAATTATTGGAAGAATTCGAAGAGAAAATCACCGCACTTCAAGCTGAAATTGGTGACCCTCACTTTTTCCAACAAGCCCATGATGTAACAGATGCGAAGCTTAAAGAATTAGCGGATACGGAAGCAGAACTTGAAACAGCCTTCCTCCGTTGGGAAGAGCTTGAAGAGAAAAAGACTCAAGCTGAAGCAAAATAAGGTATAGATAAAAAGAAACCGAGCTAAATAGCTCGGTTTTTGTTACATATTACTGATAAAAATCACCAAAATAATCACAGGAACCACAAATTTGACATAGTTAAACCAGATTGTAGTGAAAAGTGAATTTGGCGTTGGTGATAGCTCTTTTTTTGCATCGTCTTTTAACACGAAACCAACGAAAATGGCACAGCCAAGTGCGGTCAGCATAAAGAGAATATTGCCACTGACGAAATCGAAGGCATCGAAAATGCTTTTACCGAAGATAGTGAAATCTTTCCAAAGGTTGTCACCTAAAATAGAGGGCACATTACCTAATAAGAAAATCCCCATTAAGGTCACAAAAATCGCTTTACCACGGCGCATTCTGAGTTTTTCTTGCAATGCGGTGATGATGACTTCATAAATCGTAATTGATGTGGTTAATGCCGCAATAAGCAATAAGCCGAAGAACACGATAGCAAAGAATTTACCCGCCCATAAATGTGAGAATACAATTGGTAAACTTTGGAAAACCAAGGTTGGGCCAGCGTTAGGTTCAATACCGAATGTAAATAATGATGGGAAGATCATAAAACCACATAACACAGCGATAATGGTATTGGTGAAACCTGTAATAACCGCTGTGTGAATAAGGTTTTCTTCTTTGTTTAAATAGCTGGAGAGGGTAATCAATACACCGAAACCAAGACTTAATGCAAAGAATACTTGACCTAATACGAAAATGAATAATTTAGGTGTGATTTTACTGAAATCTGGTTTTAAGTAGAAAGTCACACCTTCCATTGCACCCGGTAAGGTAAGATTACGAATTACCATACCAATTAGGAAGATGAATAGTAATGGCATTAAGTATTTTACAGAACGTTCAATCCCGCCGATGATACCTTTTGCCAAAATAATGTAATTCACCGCAACGAACAGGAAGGTATAAAGCATGATTTCCCATGGGCTGTTGCTGATGTGTAAATCGTAGAAATCTTTGGCCACTTCTTTTGTAATTGGTGCGCTAATATCAAGGGTGTTATTAATCAGACTGATGATATAAGACATCACCCAACCACCTAATACCATGTAATAAGCCATGATACCAAATGCGCCAAGAAGCCCCATGTAACCAAGAATCTTCCAATATTTGGAGATGATTTTACCTTTATCCTGGATTTTGTCGCCAAAGGCATCAATGGAATTCACACGCAAACGGCGACCAATAACGTTTTCCACTAAAATCATTGGGATACCAATGACAATCATCGCGATACAAAAAAGGAGTACGTAGGCACCGCCGCCATTTTCACCCACTAAATAAGGAAAGCGCCAAGTGGCTCCAAAGCCAACTGTCGCGCCCGCAACGGTGAGCACATAAGTTAGTCGGCTAGACCACGTTTGGCGAGATTGAGTGTTTGTAGTCATAATATATTCCGTTTGCTTTTATTCGTTTAATATTCTGTTTTTTCTTTGTATTCGCAGAGATCTTCAATAATGCAAGCCCCACAGCGAGGTTTCCGCGCGGTACAAGTATAGCGCCCATGTAAAATAAGCCAGTGATGTACATCCACTTTAAATTCTTTTGGCACAACTTTGAGCAGTTTTTCTTCCACTTTTACCACATCTTTGCCAGGGGCAAAGTTTGTGCGGTTGCATACGCGAAAAATATGCGTATCCACTGCAATAGTTGGATGACCGAAAGCGGTATTTAACACGACATTCGCCGTTTTTCTGCCGACTCCCGCAAGGGCTTCTAAGGCTTCACGACTTTCAGGTACTTCACCGTTGTGTTTTTCAACTAAATCACGGCAGGTTTTAATGATATTTTCTGCTTTGCTGTTATAAAGCCCGATGGTTTTAATGTATTCTTTTAATCCCTCTAAGCCGAGATCTAAAATAGCTTGTGGGGTATTTGCCACAGGGAATAATTTTGCTGTCGCTTTATTCACGCCTTTATCGGTGGCTTGAGCTGACAAAATCACAGCAATGAGTAATTCGAAAGGCGAATTATACTCTAATTCCGTGGTGGGATGCGGGTTTTGCTCCCGAAGTCGAGTGAGAATTTCAATTCGTTTAGCTTGGTTCATTTTTTCATATCAATTCGGTTTTTAATCGCCAGTAGGATGCCTAATCCAATAAACGCACCTGGAGGAAGAATAAAGAGTAAAAAGCTGCTGTCAGCGTGATAAATATGTAATGTCAGGAATTTTGCCCCTTGACCGAATAAGTTTTCAATGCCTTCAAAAAGGGTACCTTGGCCTAAGATTTCACGTAGCGCACCTAATACGGTGATACTTAATGCCATGCCTAATCCCATCGAAAAACCATCCCAGGCAGCATGTGCTACGCTATTTTTAGAGGCAAAGGCTTCTGCACGACCGATGACGATACAGTTAGTCACAATTAAAGGAATAAAAATCCCAAGAGCTTGATAGAGTGTATAGGTATAAGCATTCATCAATAATTGCACCACGGTTACGGTGGTGGCAATAATCATCACATAAATCGGAATACGGATTTCATGAGGAATTTGCTTACGAAAGAGCGAAACAACAGTATTTGTACAGGTTAAAACCAACATAGTTGCAAGGCCCAAACCCAATGCATTCGTCGCAGTACTCGATACAGCTAAGAGCGGACAAAGCCCCAATAATTGTACGAGAGTTGAGTTATTTTTCCATACGCCTTGAATAAAGATTTCTTTCCAAACAGAAGGCGTTTGTATTATTTCTTCTGAATTTTCAGCCGCACTTTGCTCATCAAGTGCGGTCGTTTTTTCGGTTAAATCAGTCATAATAAATATCCTATTGCGCGTATTTTTTTGCCATCTCGTTGAGTAATGCCTCATTTTCAAGCATCACGAGAGCAGAGCGTTTTACTTGATTTACAACCGCGCGTGGCGTAATGGTTGCGCCAGAGAATTGATCAAATTTACCGCCATCTTTTTTGACCGCCCAATCTTTTAGGCTTTCAGGTACGATAACTTGGTTTGTAAAACTTAAAATCCAGTCAGAAATGCGAAGTTCGATTTTATCGCCTAACCCAGGGGTTTCATGGTGTTCAATCACACGCACACCTAAAACTTCACCTTTTGGTGTAATCCCCACTAATAAACGGATATTCCCTGAATAACCATCTGGTGCGGTAGTTTCATAAGCATAGGCTGTTGGCACCTGATCTTTGATCGCAAAATAGACTTTTTGAATACCTTTGAGTTTATCTTGCTCGGGCGTTTCAACGCTTTCAAGCAAGCTATTATTAAAATAATTTTGAGGGATTACTTGGAGCAATAACGCCTTTTGCTGTTCAGCCATGGCTTCATCAATTCTATCTTTTGTTAGCATATAAATGCCCGCAGAAATAGCTGTACAAAGCAATGCGATGAAACCTAATAAAAGACCAAAACGGGAGGTGACTTTAAAAATACCCATTATTTACTCCCTTTTGCAAAGTGGCCCGCTACACGAGGGCGGGTATAGTGATCGATAAGTGGTACACAAATATTGCTTAACAAAATCGCAAATGCCACGCCGTCAGGGTAGTTGCCAAAGTAACGAATGAGGTAAACCAATAACCCGACCAAAGTACCAAACACCAGTTTTCCACGAGGTGTAATGGAAGCTGTGACAGGGTCGGTAGCAATAAAGAATGCACCGAACATCATGGCGCCGCTAAAGAGTTGGCTAATCATACTTAAATGATGATGGCCTGACATCGCAGTGATAGTCGCTAAGGTCACAAAGGTCACGAGCATTGAAACGGGAATTTGCCAGTGAATTTTTTTCTTTAAGATTAATACAATTCCACCAAGCATAAAGGCAAGATTAACTTGCCACCAACCTTCAGCAAAGTCAGTCCCGTTTTGTAATAAAATTGGTAATTTTACAAAATCATGGAATACACTTTCATCGCCTTGATGCAAGTTATAGAAGATTTTTGCGCTGTCTAATGGCGTCGCTTGTGTAATTCCATCAATGGAATGGACGAGTTGGCTTAAGCTAAAACCATCAGTGGTTAAGCCGGTGAAAATTAAAGAAAGAGAATCCTCAAATGTTGGGGGTTCATTTAATAATGAAATCGGTGGCATCCAACTTGTCATTTGCAGTGGGAAAGAAATCAATAGCACCACATAACCCACCATAGCCGGATTAAACGGGTTTTGTCCCAAGCCACCATAAACATGTTTTCCTAGAATAACAGCGGAAAGCGTACCAATTAAAATAACCCAATAAGGTGCATAAGGCGGAATTGCCATGGCTAAAATTAAGGCTGTAAGCACCACACTAAAATCTGAAATATAGACCAGGTTTGGCTTATTGCGCAATTTGGTCACAATAAACTCAAGCACTAATGCGAAAGAAATAGCCAAAGCGGATTGCACCAAAACACCCATTCCAAAATAATAAATCTGTGTGAGCAGGGCAGGCAGCATGGCTGCAATCACCCACAACATAATACGGGCGGTTAATTTGCCTGAATGGGTATGAGGCGAACTTACCATCTTCTTAAACATAATATTTTCCTGCGTTATTCAGTTTCTTTGGCAGCTTCAGCGGCTGCTTTTTTTGCTTTAGCTCTCGCTATGGCTGCTGCGATAGCGGCTTTTTTCGGATCAAGTGCGGTTGGGTTTTCATCCGTTTTTTCGACCGCACTTTCAGTTGCATTTGCATTTGTCGTAACTGTTTCACCTTGAGCAGCGGCTTTCTTGGCTTTAGCTCTTGCAATAGCTGCGGCTACAGCAGCTTTTTTCGGATCAAGTGCGGTTGAGTTTTCATCTGTTTTTTCGACCGTGCTTTCAGTTACATTTGTCGTAACCGTTTCACCTTGAGTAGCAGCTTTCTTAGCTTTGGCTCTCGCAATGGCTGCAGCTACTGCGGCTTTTTTCGGGTCAAGTGCGGTTGAATTTTCATCTGTTTTTTCGACTGCACTTTCAGTTGTATTTGTCGTAACAGCTTCACCTTGAGCAGCAGCTTTCTTAGCTTTAGCTCTTGCGATAGCAGCGGCTACAGCCGCTTTTTTCGGATCAAGTGCGGTTGGATTTTCATCTGTTTTTTCGACCGCGCTTTCAGTTGCATGTGTCGCAACTGTTTCACCTTGAGCAGCAGCTTTCTTGGCTTTTGCTCTTGCTAGAGCTGCAGCAACAGCTGCTTTCTTCGCCTCTTTTTCATCAGTTTGTGACGGTGTTGTATCCGTCACAGTGCCTGTATCTGCTTGCGCTTGTTGTTTAGCAAGACGGCGAGCTTTACGTTGCTCCATGAGTTCATGGTTATCCGGTAAGATTTCGCCTTTCTCAGATACGATAGTTTTCGTTTCTTTATTTGCTGCTGAACCCGCTTGTTTTGCTTTCAAGCGTTCTAACGCTGCTTTAACTGGGTCTTCACCTTTTTGTTTTGCAAGTTCTTCTCGACGAGCTTCTGCCGCACGTTGTGAACGTGCTTTACGTTCTTGTTCTTCACGTTCCATTCGAGCTTGTTTGGCTTCAAAACGGATTTTAGCCTCTTCGGCTTTTTTCGCTTTTTCTTTAATTTCCCAAATTTTGGCTTTTTCCTGACGGAAATATTGGATAAGCGGAATATGGCTTGGGCAAACATAAGCACACACGCCACATTCAATACAATCTTTTAAGCAATATTCTTCTGATTTTTGGTGATCCTCACTGCGAGCATACCAATAAAGTTGCTGTGGCATTAAATTGACAGGGCAAGCATCAGAACAAGCTGAACAACGGATACAAGATTGCTCTGGTTCTGGCTCACCATATTCAAAATGATCGGGTGCTAATAGACAGTTAATTAATTTAGTGACGGGCGCATTAAGATCTGAAAGTTGCAATCCCATCATTGGTCCGCCTGCGAAAACAGGGAAGCGTTCGTCATATTTATAGCCAACTTGTGCCAATAAGTGGTCAACTGGTGTACCTAAGCGAACCCAGTAGTTGCCTTTCTCTGAAATTTTATCACCAGTCAGCGTGACGACACGCTCAATTAAAGGTTCGTCATTAATGACCGCTCTTTTGATCGCAAAAGCCGTGCCGACATTATGCATTAATACGCCAATATCGTAAGAACGTCCACCGCTTGGCACTTCCATGCCGGTAAGCAAATAAATCAGCTGTTTGGCTGCACCAGATGGATATTTAGTCGGAATAACCCGCAATTCAATGTCATTTGCACCATGCAACGATTGTTGAATAGCTTGAATCGCTTCGGGTTTATTGTCTTCAACTGCAATCACCACTTTTTCAGGACGTAAGATATAACGTAAGATGCGAATCCCTTCGATCATTTCATCGGTGTAATCACGCATTAAGCGGTCATCACAGGTAATATAAGGTTCGCATTCCGCGCCATTAATAATTAAGAGTTTAACTTTCTTTTCAGCCGATTGAATTTTGGCTGCAGTCGGGAATACCGCACCACCTAAGCCTGCAACGCCTGCTTGATAAATACGCTCAATGAGTTGTTCGACAGGTTGTGTGAAAAACTCTTCAAGTGGAAATTGCTCACGCCATTTATCCAAGCCATCCGCTTGAATATGAATCATGTCCTCGGTTAAACCAGAAGGATGGGGCGCAACATGTTTTCCGATAAATTTTACCGTACCAGAAGTCGGCGCATGAACAGGCAAGGTTCTTAAGCCATCGCCTTGTGTTAGAGGCTGGCCTTTTAGGACATAATCGCCTTCTTTAACTAATACATTTCCCGCTGTGCCAGCGTGTTGTTTAATCGGCACATAAAAGTCATGAGCAAGTTCTGATTGCTGAATCGGGGATTGGTTTGATTGAGATTTCATTTCAGGAGGATGAATACCACCTTTAAAATCCCAAATTTTGCCGGAGTTAAATCTTGTTAATACATCAGCCATATTATTCCGACTCCCCAACCACTAATTTTTTCTCGATTTCTGTGGTATTTACAACCGGAATGACTAATTTAGGATCAAATTTCCAGTTCCAATTATCAATATCTTTTTTCACTTTAATCATGGAAATACAATCGGTCGGACAAGGTGCGACGCAAAGTTCACAGCCAGTACAGAGATCGGCAATAATGGTATGCATCGCTTTATTCGTGCCAATAATGGCATCAACAGGGCAGGCTTGAATACATTTGGTACAGCCGATACACATATTTTCATCAATAAAGGCAACCATTTCTTCTGGTTCTGCCACATCATCCATTGCGGGCACATCAACGCCCATGATTTCTGCAATTTTTACCACTGTTGGACGACCACCAGGTACACATTTTGTGATAACGTCACCATTCGCAATTGCTTCAGCATAAGGCTTGCAACCAGGATAGCCGCATTGCCCACATTGGCTTTGCGGTAAGATGGCATCAATTTTTTCAACGATAGGATCAGCTTCGACTTTTAATTTAATCGAAGCAACACCTAAAATTGCACCAAAAATTAAAGCGAGAACGGTTACTGAAATTAAGATAAACATTATTTTTTAGTGTTATTCCAAAATAAGCCGAGAAAAATCACTGTCACAGTAATAAACATTAAGAGATAAATCATTTTACTAACCCGGCGAAGCCCATAAAGGCGAGAGACATTAAACCGGCCGTAATTAACGCAATAGACGAGCCACGAAACGTAATGGGTACATCTGCAGCAACAAGACGTTCACGTAAGGCTGCAAATAAAACTAAAACTAAACCGAAACCTAAAGAAGCACCAAAACCATAAATGACAGATTCTGTTAGATTGTGTGCCAAATTAACGTTTAATAATGCCACACCGAGTACGGCACAGTTTGTGGTAATCAGCGGTAAGAAAATCCCTAATAAGCGATAAAGTGATGGGCTTGTTTTATTGATCACCATTTCGGTAAATTGAACCACAACGGCGATCACTAAAATGAAGACTAACGTACGCAAGAATGTGGCGTTTAGCGGCATT
Organism: Haemophilus parainfluenzae ATCC 33392; assembly: GCF_031191205.1. NCBI lineage: Bacteria > Pseudomonadati > Pseudomonadota > Gammaproteobacteria > Pasteurellales > Pasteurellaceae > Parahaemophilus > Parahaemophilus parainfluenzae. The sequence continues at coordinate 1,822,959 of NZ_CP133470.1, forward strand.
AAAATATAATTATCGACTAAATAAGAACACAGTGACGCTACGGTTAATACGAATGTCGTAGCAAGCCCCATACCAATTGCCGTTTCAATCTTTTTGGACACGCCCATAAATGGACAAAGTCCTAAGAATTTGACCAAAACAAAGTTATTGATTAATGCGGTGCTGATAATGAGTAGAATGTAATGTGTCATTGCGTCTAAATTTATTTTACATAAGTGGCGTATTATCTCTATTTATCGCACTGAGAACAATAAAAAATTTGGGTTAGTGCGGTCAGTTTTTCCTTTGTTTTTTTATTTGGTAATGGATTCTTTCTGACTATGTTGGAAATAGCGATACAGCTGAGGCAGCAATTGAGAAATCAAGTTAAGTTGCTGATATGGTAACGCAAAAGCCATATCTGCTTTAGTTTGATTTTCATCCAACTGAATTTCTTTTAGGCTTTGCTCGATATTACCTTGTAGTTTGGCGAAGATTTCAGGACGAAGCTTTTCAATATTTTCCAGCGTATATAAAACCTTTTTCGCAACAGGATAAAAGTCTGCTAAAAATTCTGTAGTTTGCTGTAACTGCGTCATTTTATAGCGATATGCCCCTAAAGCAGAAATATAACTCAATAGAGAATAATTCATTTTTAACAAGTCAAAACCTTCCTGCAAATAAGCTTGATATTTCTTCGGCTCATTATTCATATTGGAAAGCGTTGTGCTCAATGCAGCTGCATATTGATGGGCATTACGGCGTGCAATACGGTATTTCAAATCATCGCTTTTACCAAATTGTAGTTGGCTGATAATGTGCAATAAATATTGTGCATCACTTTGAATCGCTTGGCGGCTCACTTTATCGAGTTGCAGATATTTCCAATCCGGCCATAAATAAGAAACTGCAAACCACGCAATGGCTGAACCTAATACGGTATCAATGAGGCGAGGGAAGAGCGCCGCTTGAGTATCAAATCCCATTACATCGAAACTGATCAATACTTGCAAGGTAATAAAGAAGGTGGAGAAACTGTAATTATTACTGCGGAAGAAGAAAAAGAGCGTACTGGTTACTACCATTAAGCCAAGTTTCATCTCTAATGTTGGGTTGAGATATGGCAATAAGGAGCCAATAATTACCCCTAAAATCGTGCCAATAATACGCTGGCGTAATCGTACTTTGGTTGCAGAATAGTTTGGCTGACACACAAAGACTGCAGTAAGTAAAATCCAGTAACCTAAATTAAATTGGAAAAATTCAACAATTGCGCAACACAAAAACACCACGATAGACAAACGTACAGCATGGCGGAAAAGTGGTGATTCAAAAGTGAAATTACTTCCAATAACAGAAAGAATATTTTTTAAGCCCGTAATTTGTTCGGTATGGATCTGTGCAGTTTGCTCATTTTCACTGGTTTCTTGCTCGAGCTGATGTAGCTGCCAGTTAATGCTTTGCAGATTATCAATAAGTGTTTGAAGGGCTAGCAAAACATTGTTTTGATTGGTATGTTCTTTGCTATAAAGTTCAAGGGATTGAATTGTGCCCATCAATGCTTTTTCTACGCGAATATTATAGTGATAAGGCGTATTCTGACGCAGGCAAGCCGTAATATCGTGACAGGCTTGCGCTTGTAATTCGAGCAAACGCTGAATGCGGAAAATTAAGTCCGTATTTTTGAGCTGTTCCGCAATTTGTCGATAATCAAAATGTGTTGAATTTGCACGTTCATGAATGTCTTGTGCTGCAAAATAATAACGGATCATGCGTTGTGTGCGTGCATGGCGATGTTGTCCACGAATGCGATAGAAAAGCGCTGTTCTTGCTTGGTTAAAAGCCTCCACCACATTGGTGTTTTTCATCGCAAAATTAAGGTGTTTTTTCTCAATTTCATCAATCTCATCAGGATCAAAAAATTCTGATTTTGCATCTAGATAATTGCCTAAGGCACAAAACGCTTTTGCCACGCTTTCTTGTACTGGGCGGTTTGGAAAAAAGAGATAAACAATGATAGTCACAATACTGTAGAGCAAAGTGCCTAATAAAATCATCACCGGATTGATAAACCAGCTCGCAGAATTATCTGGTATATAAGTGAGGGTGGTATAAATGGCGACCACCAGCGTACCAAACGCAATGGTACGATAACGTTCCCCCACGGCACCAACCATCGTAAATAAAAAGGTGATGATGGTCATCAACAATACGTATTGAATAGGTTTACCAATATTGAGTTGAACGATAAAGGTTGAAATGGCAAAGGCAATTAATGTGTAAAAAATATTTTTTAATCGTCCGGTAAGACGATTATCTAAATCCACTAAACCGCCTGCAATAATCCCTAAAATTAAGGGCATGGATTGCGTAGAAATATCAAAAAACCAGACGCCGAACGCTGCGATATTCACTGCAATAAAAATAGGTATTGAAGCGATTACTTTTGCATTAAGCCATTGATTCATGTTGATATCCTTGCTTATTATTTAATGACTAAAAAATGGATGATAAAAAAGTGAGCGGGAAGGCTCACTTCTTTATCAAAGTGCGGTTAAAAAAACGATTATTTTTGTTTTTTTGCCCAGTTTAAGAAACGAGTTTGGGTTTCTTTATCGGCTTGTTGGAACCAGTATTGTAATTGTTGCTCAGCAACGTTTTCACCTTGCACAACAACTTTGCCTTTCGCTGCTTTTCCTGATGCTGCAGGCATCATACCTACTGCAGGTGCTGCTAAAGCTGAAACCGCTGCTGGTGCATTAGATGCATTATACTCAGCAAGATCATTAACAATATTTGCTGATGGGAATAAACCTTCTTGTTTTAAGGTATCCACTTTAGCATCAATCACATTACCTGATTTCGTTTTAACGGTAATTTGTGGTTGTGCATTAAATTTTTCGCCATCTTCTTGAGAACGAATTTTTTCTGCAGATACGACAACATCATCAGCCGTACCTTTAAAAGTCACAATAACAGGGTTAGACTCAAAAAGTCCTTGGCTAGAACCAGTACCGACGATCTCACCTAAACGTACCACAACCTGTTGTGTTTGGTCAGCTTCAGCATTGAATGATTTTTTTTCTTTTAGAAGGGATTTGCTGGCTTTTTGGCCGTTGATTGCAAGAAACTCAAGGTTTGATGACGTGGTGACCGTACCGGCTAAACTGCTCGCACTGACTGCAAAGGCAACAACACCTAATGCAAACTGACATAATTTCATAATTACTCCTTTTATTTTTTGAATGAAATTAGATGGTTGTAATGCTATGCTAAATTTTAAAAAATGGGAATAGGAAAGTGCGGTTAATTTTTAAAAAGTTTTTGTAACAAAGGAGCAAATCATGGCAAAACGATTTGTCGTATATGGTCGAGTACAAGGTGTCGGGTTTCGCTATTTTACTTGGAAAGAAGCAGAGAAAATTGGAATTAAAGGCACGGTAAGAAATTGTACAGACGGAAGTGTCGAAATCATTGCGGAAGGCAATGATGACCAACTGCAACACTTTTATGATTGGTTAAACGTTGGGCCAAGAACCGCAAGTGTTGAACGGGTCTTAATCGATAATATTGAAGATAAACGATATTCTGACTTTTCGATTATTCATCGTTAAAACTGACCGCACTTTACAGTATGAATTGATGCTCGTAGAATACGCCGCTTGTTTATAAATAGGAAAAATCATGCGTAATCAAACAAAACTTCATCTTCAACAATTACAACTTGCTATGCAAAAACTTGATTTATGGCAAGCCGTTCCACCTTCACAAGATGCTTTTTTAAGTGAAGAGCCTTTTGCTATTGATACCATGTCACCAGAAGAATGGTTGCAATGGATTTTTATTCCAAGAATGTTTGCCTTACTTGAAAGTGGCGCTGAATTACCCTCAAAAATTGCGGTGTCGCCTTATTTAGAGGAAGCGTTTAAAGAAGCAGAAGAAGATTTTTTAGTTGAATTATTAACACCGTTACGTGAATTAGAAGCCTTATTACAAAATCAATAAATGTTAGAGATCTTATATCAAGACGAATATCTTGTCGCCGTTAATAAGCCTGCAGGTATGTTGGTACATCGTAGTTGGCTTGATACTCATGAAACGCAATTTGTGATGCAAACCTTGCGCGATCAAATCGGGCAGCATGTTTTTCCTATTCATCGATTAGATCGTCCCACATCAGGTGTTTTGCTGTTTGCTTTAAATAGTGAAATAGCGAATTTAATGTGTCAGCAATTTGAACAGAAAACGGTGCAAAAATCTTATTTAGCGATTGTGCGAGGGTATTTGCAAGGAAAAGGGCAGATTGATTATCCTCTTAAAATCCAATTAGATAAGATTGCAGATAAGTTTGCACAAGAAGACAAAGCCCCTCAAGAGGCGGTAACGGATTATGAAGGCTTAAACATTGTGGAAATGCCTTATGCGGTAGGGCGTTATCAAACCACGAGATATTCCTTGGTGAAGCTCATTCCTCAAACAGGCAGGAAACATCAGTTACGACGTCACATGAAGCATATCTTTCATCCTATTTTAGGGGATACACAATATGGTGATTTGCATCAAAATCGTGCATTGACGGAACATTCAGGCTGTCAGCGTTTATTTTTACATGCAGATACACTTATTTTTGAGCATCCTATCCATTCAACAAAATTTGAAATTAAAGCTAATTTAGATGAGCAATGGATGAAAGTGATGGAATTATTTAATTGGTCTATTTAACGAGAAAAAAACGAGAAAAATCATGTTAGATATTAATTTAACCCACGAACAGCAACAAAAAGCAGTAGAGCAAATTCAGGAATTAATGGCACAAGGAATGAGCAGCGGTGAGGCCATTCAAATTGTGGCAAAAGCATTGCGTGAAATTCATCAAAAAGGTGAGAAAGAGGCTTCTGATAGTAAATAATAAAAATTTTTGTGATCAATGTATCATTTTTAAAGTTTCCTTGTTGCATAAAAAAATAAAATGTTTGAATATATTTCCAATTGAGGTGATAAGGCATGAGTCTTATTGTTTTTAAGTATTAAGGGCGAAGCCTATAGAGGTCTACTATGGAAATTGGTGTAGTAAAATGGTTTAATAACGCAAAAGGATTTGGGTTTATTTCTGCAGAAGGCGTGGATACAGACATCTTTGCACATTATTCAGCAATTGAAATGGATGGTTACCGTTCATTAAAAGCGGGGCAGCGTGTACAGTTTGAAGTGATTCACGGCGACAAAGGATCTCACGCCACAAAAATTATTCCGATTGCGGAATAGGCGAAACGCTAAAACGTTTCAAAATCTTCTCTATTTAGCATAATCAAAAGCCAAGGTTTCGGCCTTGGCTTTTTTTCATCTTATTTATTGAGTAAGTTTTTCAACCCAGCTTTCATCGCTGTCATTTGGCTTTCATATAATGCTTTGCTTTCACGTTCATCAATCATATAAGTGATGGTTTCAGAAAGCGTCATTTTCATTTTTCTTGAATATTTAGACAAACGAAGCCAAACGCCATATTCTAAATCAATAGATTTTTTCTTCGTTGATTGTTTTTCTGCATTAAAAAAGCGTTTACGTCTTGCACGAATAGCCTGATCAAGCTTAATAGGTAAATCAAGAGAAAGGTGATTTTTAATCCATTCCTCGATTTTTTCAGGATAATTCTGACATTCTATTAATTCTTGAACTTTGCTTTCTTCTAAGCTTTTTTCTTCGTAACGGGTAATTTTTTCCCCTTCGCGATGTTTACGAATGAGATAAATCCATTTCCAGTTTGCTTCTTGGTTTTCTAATTTTTGATATTTCATCGTTTTATTATGCTTTTTAGTGACGTGGTAACCTCATAAATATACTCTGTTTAAATAAATTTTTCCAGTAGATTTTTATAACGGATTTTCACTCAGGGTGAAGTGTGCGATAATACCGCCAATTTAATTAAAGCGAGATATGTCGTGACTTCAACATCTTCAGAACAAGCCTTAAATTGGCAAGCCTTACAACCAGAATTATCGATTACTGAACTTTCAGCTGAAAAGGCTGATTTTTGGTCATTACAAAAACATGCCACAAAAGCGATTTCTTTATTCTTAAAACAACCTCGTCGTTCTTTGTTGGTTTTAAAAGCAGATGATCAAGCAGAATATGCCGATTTATTAGCAGAACATATTCGCCAAAAACAGCCAAAAGAGCGGTCAGTTTTTGGGGTGAATTATGTGGTTGAGCAGGGGGATTATTTTTCTTTCCCTCGTATTTATACCGAGCCTGCTCAATCACCAGCAGATAATTTTGCCGCACAAGGTGATGTGTTGAAGGCATTACACGCTGATCAATTTAGTCTTTTTGGTAGTGTACGCGTTCATCCAAGTTCGCAAGATATTTTGCTTACGCCAGGTTTAGTGCATCAAGCCAATGGGGGCGTTTTGATTTTAAGTGCAGCAACGATGCTAAGCCAGTTTGATTTATGGCAACGCTTAAAACATATTTTGCAAACGCAAACTTTTGATTGGTATTCAGCCCATCCATTTAAAACCTTGCCTTGTGATATTCCAAGTTATCCACTCAATTTAAAAGTGGTGATTTTAGGCAATCGCACTGAAATTGCGACCTTAGGTGAGTTAGAAGAAGATCTTTACAGCTTGGCTGATTACGCGGAAATTGAAAGCTATTATTCTGTTGCACAACCGAAAGCACAAGAAAATTGGGCCAATTATGTGTTGGCATTAGCCTCAAAATATGAGCTTGATTTAGATTTAACCGCATTAAATAAACTCTATCAGTTACTGGTGCGTGAGAGTGAAGATCGCTTTTTAATTAACATTTCACCATTAAAAACAACAGAAATGTTACTCAATGCTGCGACGTTGTCACAAAAACAAACCTTAAGTGCGGTTGATTTTGAGCAAGCTTTTAAACAAAAGAATGAACAGCATGGTTTTTTACGTGAACGCACTTATGCAGATATTCTCAATGAACAAATTTATGTGGAAACCAATGGTGAAATTGTTGGGCAGATTAATGGCTTGTCTGTGATTGAATATCCAGGCACACCGGTTTGTTTTGGTGAACCTTCTCGCATCAGCTGTTTAGTGCAGTTTGGTGATGGTGAAGTCGTGGATGTGGAGCGTAAAAACGAATTAGCGGGCAACCTCCACGGGAAAGGTATGATGATTTCTGAAGCATGCTTGGCAAGTATCTTAGAGTTGCCATCACAGTTACCATTTTCTGCTTCTTTAGTATTTGAGCAGTCTTATGGTGAAATTGATGGTGACAGTGCGTCTCTAGCTATTTTCTCCGTATTAGTCAGCGCGTTATCTGATTTGCCATTGCCACAAAATATTGCCATTACCGGTACCATTGACCAATTTGGTTTGGTGCACGCAGTAGGCGGAGTGAATGACAAAATTGAAGGCTTTTTCACTATTTGCCAACGTCGTGGTTTAACGGGTAAACAAGGTGTGATTATTCCTGCAACAACAATTCAGCAATTAAGTTTATCTGACGAAGTGGTTGAGGCGGTGAAAAATGAGCAGTTCTTTATCTATCAAGTCGAGGATATTTATCAAACAGCCAAAATCCTATTTGACCGCGATTTATTGGAAGAGAAAGAAGAATATGCGAAGGGCAAAGAGCCTATTGCACGTTTAATTCAAAATCGAATTGCTTTTCGTTCGGAAACGCCGAAAAAAAACTGGTTAGATTTCTTTAAATCTTAATTTCTTTAAAGCGAACCTTGAGTTCGCTTTTCTTTTATGTGAATTTTACTGACTGATCCGACAAGTTGAGCTAACAAGTGTTCGCTGTTTACATTTCTTATAAATCCCCATAGAATCTGCACTTATTGTTTGTAACCAAGCAAAACTATATATACAAGGAAATAAAAAATGGAAAACACCTGTACACCCAACATCAAAAGCAGCTACACTTATGAAGATTTATTAGCTTCTGGTCGTGGTGAATTATTTGGTAAAGAAGGCCCGCAACTTCCAGCACCAACCATGTTGATGATGGATCGCATTGTAAAAATGACCGAAGACGGCGGTGCGTTTGGTAAAGGGTATATTGAAGCGGAATTAGATATTCATCCAGATTTACCGTTTTTTGGTTGTCACTTTATTGGTGACCCAGTTATGCCAGGATGCTTAGGCTTAGATGCGATGTGGCAATTAGTCGGTTTCTTCCTTGGCTGGGTAGGCGGTAAAGGTAAAGGCCGTGCATTAGGCGTAGGTGAAGTGAAATTTACCGGACAAATCTTACCATCCGCGAAAAAAGTGATTTATCGCATTAATATGAAACGTGTGATTAATCGCAAATTAGTAATGGGAATGGCTGACGGTGAAGTGGAAGTAGATGGACGTGTTATCTACACTGCAACCGATTTAAAAGTTGGCTTATTCCAAGATACATCAAGTTTCTAATTTAAATAAACACAACATCATAAAAAAGATAGCCCGATTCATTCGGGCTTTTCTTTTTCTATTCTTCGTCAATGATATCGACAAATTCGGCATTTAATAATTTAGCCAAATCTTGTGGGGCCAATTCGACGCTTAATCCACGTTTTCCACCAGAAACAAAAATCGTATCAAACTCAAGTGCGGTCGAATTTATCACTGTTTTTACACGTTTTTTTTGACCTAATGGACTAATGCCACCGACTAAATATCCCGTGCTTTTTTGTGCCGCATCTTTATCGGCCATTTCAACTTTTTTTACACCAATTGATTTTGCCGCTTTCTTTAAACTCAACATATTTGCTGTGGAAAGCACAAAACACGCTAATTTTTTCTGATCACCATTTTCAGCGACTAAAAGTGTTTTAAAGGATTGGTGCGGATCAAGCCCAAGTTTTTCAGCGGCTTCATCACCAAAATGCGTATTGTTAGGGTCATGATCATAGGTATGGAGAGTAAAAGGAATTTTATTTTTCTTTAGTAAATCAATTGCCGGTGTCATCTGATTTCCTTATGTATTTATACGTCTTTTTTCTGTAGAATAAATCGGTTCAGAACATTTTACAGCGGAGAGAAAAATGGACGCAAGCCTAAATATTGCTATTGCAGCAGAATTTGATCTATGTGAAAAAATTGCCGAAGCCCTTGAACAAAGTGAGCTTGATGTAGGCAAGGTTTCAATTGTAGAAATTTATCCTTTTGAAGAAGAGCAAGCGGTACGTTTTCGCAATAAAGCGGTTGCTCAATTAGCCACTGATGAGACTGAGTGGGACAGCGTTAATTATCTTTTCTTCGCAGGCCAAATTGACCAAGCGCCTCTATTAGCTCAAGCTGCAGAAAGTGGCTGTGTGGTGATTGATTTAAAAGGGATTTGCTCTGCATTGTCTGATGTACCTGTCGTAGTTCCTACAATTAATGAAGAAAATCTGACTGAATTAAGACAACGTAACATTGTGAGTCTGCCTGATCCGCAAGTGAGTCAATTAGCCTTATCTCTACTACCAATTATTCAACAAACAAATTTAACTCAAGTCTTTGCGACGTCACTTTTACCCGCTTCTTATACGGATGGTGAAGCCGTGAATAAACTTGCGGGACAAACCGCTCGTTTACTGAATGGTATGCCATTAGAAGAAGGTGAAACCCGTTTTGCCTTTGATGTTTTTCCACAACAAGCGGCAAATTTAAATCTGCAATTACAAAAAATCTTCCCACAGTTAGACAATGTGATTTTCCATCAAATTCAAGTGCCTGTCTTCTACGGCATGGCACAAAAAGTGACCGCACTTTCAGATTATGAATTTGATTTCCAACCACAACAAAGCGAATTAATTGAATTACACGATAGCCTTGTTACCCCCGTGATTAACGGTGAAAACGAAAACGGTGAAGAAAGCGTCAAATTGCATCTTAGCCAACAAAGTGCGGTTGAAAATAGCATTGAATTTTGGACGGTTGCCGATGAACAACGTTTCAATATCGCCTTATTAGGTGTGAAATTACTTGAGTCGATTTATCACCAAGGTTATTAAGTTAAGGGGAAGACTATGCAACAATCTTTACTTGAACGCCTTTTTTCGATTAAAGAAAAGGGCAGTACCACTAAAACCGAAATTATTGCCGGTATTACCACCTTCTTTACCATGGTGTATATTGTGTTTGTGAACCCATCCGTATTAGGTGATGCGGGAATGGATAAGCAAGTTGTTTTTGTGACCACTTGTTTAATTGCCGCACTCGGCACCATTGCGATGGGATTATTCAGTAATTTACCTATCGCCCTTGCGCCAGCTATGGGACTCAATGCGTTCTTTGCTTATGTAGTCGTTGGTAAGCTTGGTTATTCTTGGGAAGTAGGCATGGGCACCATTTTCTGGGGTTCGATTGGTTTATTTGTTCTCACCCTATTCCAAATCCGTTATTGGTTAATGGCCTCGATTCCGCTTTCACTGCGCGTGGGAATCGGCGCAGGTATCGGCTTTTTTATTGCCTTAATTGGCTTTAAAAATATGGGGTTGGTTGTAGCAAATCCTGCAACCTTAGTGGCATTAGGCAATTTACATGATCCGAAAATTCTACTTGGAGTATTAGGTTTCTTCATTATCGTAGTTTTAGCGGCTCGTAATATTTTCTCTGGTGTTTTAATTTCTATCGCGGTAGTAACTGGCTTAGCGCTTTTAATTGATGACCAAGTTACTTTCCATGGCATTGTTTCTATGCCACCAAGCTTAGGTGCAGTTGTGGGTAAAGTGGATATTGCTGGTGCTTTAGATACGGCTTTGCTAGGCATTATTTTCTCTTTCCTTTTAGTAAATCTATTTGACTCATCAGGTACGTTATTAGGTGTAACTGATAAAGCAGGTTTCAGCGATGAAAAAGGTCGTTTTCCAAAAATGAAACAAGCTCTTTATGTAGATAGCGTGAGTGCGGTAGTAGGTTCTTATATTGGAACATCCGCTATTAGTACCTATATCGAAAGTGGTGCAGGGGTTTCAGTCGGTGGTAGAACAGGTTTAACAGCAGTAACAGTTGGTATTTTATTCTTACTCACCATTTTCTTTTCACCATTAGCGAGTGTGGTACCGACTTATGCAACCGCAGGAGCATTAGTCTATGTAGGGATTTTAATGGCATCTAGTCTTATTCGTGTACACTGGGATGATTTAACCGAAGCAACACCTGCCTTTATCACAGCAGCGATGATGCCATTTACTTATTCTATTACTGAAGGTATCGCATTTGGCTTTATTAGTTATTGCGTCATGAAGGCCTGTACAGGTAGAATACGAGAGGTCAATGCCCCAGTGTGGGTGGTGTCTTTATTATTTGTGGCCAAGTTCGTTTGGGTTGGCTGATTTCATAAAGGCGTAATTTATTACGCCTTCATTTTTATAGCATTGTAACAAGGAGTGCGTCATGCAAAATATTCTTTTTATCGTCAATGATTCCACATATAGCGGAGAAAAAACCTTCAACGCTGTTCGTTTCGCCATCAATATGAAAGAAGAGCACAGCAAGGATGTGAATATTAAATTGTTCTGCTTTTCTGATGCGATTTTATGCGGTATTGCGGGGCAAAACCCAAATGAAGGTTTCAATATCCAACAACTTATCGACATTTTAGCGGCACAAGGTGCTGAAATTAAATTATGCACCAGCTGCGTAAAAGCACGTGGTTTATTAGATGCTAAATTAATTGACGGCGTGACCCTTGGTACTTTAGATGATGTTTCAGAATGGACATTATGGGCGGATAAAGTTTTAACGTTCTAATTTCTGATAAAACTGACAAAATAAAAAGGTGCAATCATATAGAGTGCACCTTTTAAATTCTATATAGTTGGTTTAAGTTTTTAAACCTCGCCACCAATCCCAACAAACTTCTCAACAAAGGCAACGATCTTTTGGAAAATGCTTTGTTTTTTCGTGAGATATTGCGGATTAAGCGGACTCATTTTCGGTAGGGCATCATTTAAATCCGTACCTTGTTCGCTAGCATATCCGCGTTTTAAGGATACGTTAATATAACGCTTCGCAGCATCGATATTCAGACCTTCATTGCTAATTAATTCGTCAGCTTCTTTCTGTTGCTCTTTTTGGGCAAACTGGAAGAAGGATTCAATAATACCAGCTTTATCGACTATGCTATCTAAGTCAGTTTGATTGATAAAATCTACGATCAAACTTTCTTTGGCTCGATTACCTAGGCTAGCTCTGATTGTGGTTCGAATTTCATCAATCAGTTCAGCTTTATTTTTCATTTTTTTGTTGTGTTCAAAAATCAATTCTAAGATGTAATCTAGATTGATTTCTTGGGATTTTAATAAATCCACTTCAAACACCACGTCGTCCCAATCAATGGTCGATTTTGCTTTTTCCTCGCCATCTTTTTGACGACGGAGCCAGTCCCGAATATCGTTGTAAGTCGAACGGTAATTTTGAATGCGGCGTTCGCTTGGCATATCAATAGGTTGCATTTCAGCAAAAGCTTCGTCCGTTAAATAATATTTTTCTTTAAAGGCTTCAACGGCTTTTGCATCACTGGTATCGAGTGATTGAAATGCTTGTAAAGCAGCGAACTCATCATAGTTTTGCAGAATATTTTCAACTCGCAAATATTCACCAAATAATTTTACAAAGTCTTTCTTGTCTTTTTCTGTTTGAATTTCATCTGGATCCGGGAAGCGTTCTTGCAACTCTGCAATAACCTCTAAATACCCACGACGGGCAACACCTGCATCGGTAAAGCCTTCCATATATTCTTGGTAACTTTTTTCTAATACGATATGGTGCGTATTGGATTTACCGAAAAGGGTAATCGCATCAATGGTATCTTGTTCCAAATCCCGGAAAGTGACGATATTGCCAAAATTTTTGGTGCTGTTGTAAATGCGGTTTGTACGAGAATAAGCTTGAATCAAACCATGGTAACGTAAGTTTTTATCTACAAATAACGTGTTTAAGGTTGGTGCATCAAAACCGGTTAAAAACATTCCAACGACAATTAGTAAATCCACTTCTTTGTTTTTGACGCGTTTGGCGAGATCTCGATAGTAGTTTTGGAACGATTTAGTGTCTACATCATAATTAGTTTTAAAATAGCCGTTATAATCATCAATAGCCGATTTTAAAAATTCCTTAGCAGAGGAATTCATCGCATCCACTTCAAAACTTTCATCGACAATATCTCCAATCGCATCCTGTTCTTCGTTTGCAGCAAAAGAGAAGATCGTTGCAATCTTCAATGGATTTGGAATTGCACTTTGCAAACGTTTAAAAGTTTGGTAATAAGCTTTGGCCGCATCCACGCTACTTACTGCAAACATGGCATTAAAGCCATTATTACCCACATTAAAACGATGGGTCTTTTGTTTAAAATTATCTAAAACATATTGGGCGATTTGTTCAATTCGTTCAGGATGTAAAAAGGCTAGTTTCTTCTCAAGTGCGGTCAGTTTTTCAAGATTTTTTTCAGTTTCAATACTCTTAAATTGTGGACGAACATCATTGTAATCCACTTTAAATTTCAGCACTTTTTCATCACGAATCGCATCGGTAATAATGTAAGAATGAAGTTTAACACCAAAAACACTCTCTGTTGTTTCTGCACCTAACGAGTTAGTTGGAAAAATTGGTGTGCCGGTAAAACCAAATTGATAGTATTTTTGGAATTTACTCGTTAGATTTTTTTGTGCTTCACCAAATTGAGAACGATGACATTCATCAAAGATAAAGACGACCTCTTTATCGTAAATCGGTAATCCATCTTCTGATTTCATCAGATTATTGAGTTTTTGAATGGTGGTAACAATGATCTTATTATCGTCTTTCTCGATATTGCGTTTTAGCCCAGCCGTACTTTCCGAACCATTTACACTATCAGGTGAAAAGCGTTGGTATTCTTTCATGGTTTGATAGTCCAAATCCTTTCTATCAACTACGAAGAATACTTTTTCAATAAAGTCTAATTCCGTTGCAAGGCGTGCAGCTTTAAAGCTGGTGAGCGTTTTACCTGAGCCAGTGGTGTGCCAAATGTAGCCGCCGCTTTCTTTATTGTTCCTATTTTTCACTAGATATGAGCTTTTAATTTTCCATAAAATACGCTCGGTGGCAGCAATTTGATAGGGGCGCATAATCAATAGGGTGTCGGAAACATCAAACACGCAGTAATTCACCAACACATTGAGCAGAGTATGTTTTTGTAGAAAAGTCTCTGTAAAATCCTTTAAATCTTTAATCAGAGTATTTTTCGCTGTTGCCCAATTCATTGTGAAATCATAGCTATTCTTATCTCGCTTGGTGGTATTGGCAAAGTAGCGGGTATCTGTGCCATTAGAAATGACAAAAATCTGAATATATTTAAAGAGCGAATTTTCTTTATTAAAGCTTTCTTTGCTGTAACGATGAATTTGATTAAAGGCTTCACGAATAGCCACGCCACGTTTTTTTAATTCAATATGTACAAGCGGTAAACCATTCACCAAAATTGTCACATCATAACGATTGTCATAGCTGCCGCTTTGCTCAAATTGATTGATAACTTGCACAGCGTTATTGGCAAGATTTTTCTTATCAAGCAAATAGATGTTCTGAATGCGTCCATTATCAAACACAAAATCGTAAATATAATCATTGTGAATTTTACGGGTTTTCTCAATGAGGCTATCACTTTGTTTGTCCAAGTACTCTTCTAAAAAACGTTGCCATTCCGCATCTGAGAAAACCACATTATTTAATCGCTGTAATTGAATACGTAAATTTTTAATCAGTTCCCCGTGATTATTAAGCTCTTGTAAATACTCATAGCCTTGTGCCCGTAAATCACGAATCAACTCTCGCTCAAGGCTACCTTCTGTTTGATAACCAGCATTGGGTTCTTCCACGAACTTATTATATTGATCTAAAACGATAAAGTGATTGGATTCGACGATTTTGGAATAGTCATTCATAAAATTTTACCAACTTAAATTTTACCAAGTTTAATGAAATTACTTCTAAAGTGATATTTTTTACATATATGTTCTTCTACTAAATTTTTAAGAACGCGCTTATCATTAGATAAAATATATACAGTCTCCTCATCTGAATGCTTTGAATGGCTTGATAAGTTAACTATTCTATTCATATATAGATCTGGGCCACTACTATCTTGAGGTAACACATTTTTCATTTCTCTATAGCCAAGAAATGTAGCAAGCTTCTCGAGTATATTTCTAATCAGATTAAAATGATACTTTTCCACTTGACAATCTTCAATGTTTTTTTCTTTAAAGAATGAAATTTTAAACTCGTGATCTAAAACATGATTTTTTTTATAAAGAATGTATCTTCTTTTATTTTATCATTAACTTGCTGGTAGAAAATAGATAGTTTTTTATCATCTATTTTCCCGCCATTTAATATATTTACTATGTTGTCATTCAACATTTTTGTTTTATTTAATAAGTCTACCACATTAATGCTTAATATTTTTCTTGTGTTTTTGGTTAGCTTGAATTCTTTATTTTTTCTTGTTTTTATTTTTTTGTCTAATGATCTAGCTATTTCTTTATTTATATTATCATTCAGAATGTCTCTAATATAATATATTGGATTTTTATTTGATAATAGCCACATGTCATATTCTGAAGTGTTTAAAAAGTTTTCTTCTTTATATTTAAAATCATTTTCTATATTAAGAAGAAATTCTTTTAAAAATTCTTTTGGTTGAATTTCTTTCTTAAAAATATCCTCAAGTTTATGAAATAAATGAACCTGATAAGTGAAAGGGGAGTCATTGTTTTGCTGGTATAAATTATGAGTATTATTTTCTGTTTTCTCAAGCCTAAATGTTCCACGTTTCTTATTTTTTAATCTACTAGTCTCGTTATATAGAATGTTATAAAATAAAGGATTATGTGTAGTGATAATAAATTTTATAGTATTGGGACTATCTTTGACTAATTTTGCTAAATCAACCGCCAACTGAATAAGATGATTTTCATCCAATGAACTTACTGGATCATCAATAAAAATATATTTAAGCTCATCAAATTCATTAGTAGTGCGTTCACTAGGCTCTGGGATATTTAATTCTGCAACAACTTGTTCAATTAACGTATGAAAAATACTCCAAATAAAATTACTTTCTTCCCCCTTCGATAGTTTTATATTTTCTTCAGGCGTATTATCTCCACGCGCAAAGCTGAATGTAATTTGATTATTTTCAATATCAAATTTAGGCATAAGTTTTTCATCACAATAATGATGAAATTTTCCAATTACTTTACCTTCATCCCCTTGATCTTTAATCAGCCAACGAATAAAAGAATTTGGTTGAATCTTTAATTTGGGGTCGGTGTCATTAACTAGATCATTATCCCAATAGAATAAATCTTCGGTAAATGCATTGAAATAAAGTATTTTTCTTCGTGTTAGATCTTCTTCATTGCCATGATTTTCTTTAGGTGCGATAAGATCCTTAAAGACTTTTGATAAACGGGTTTTTCCAGTTCCATTAAAGGCGTAAATTAGATTAACATTTTTATCAGAATCTTTTAATTGTTTTGCAATTTCGTCTAAACTTTTAGTCATATTATTCTCTGCCTGGGAAATTCAATAATAATTCTCTGTAATACTCATACCGCTTTTGGCTTTGCTCAATCGCTAAAGGCAAGCCTTCGGTGATTGAATTGGTTAAGGTTTCAAATTTATCTAAGATTGAAACGATGTGTTGTTGTTTAGGAATACTAGGAATTGGTATTTTAATGCTATTTAGATTCTTCTTATTTAATTTTGGCTGAGCAGCACCTGAAATATAAGGAGTTAAATCTATTTTATTTAAATAAAATTCAATGAATCGACGTTCTTCGTAAGAGTTAAATTTTAGAATATGCGCATGATTATTTACCCATATTTTTCCAGTGGCACTAAATGCAATAGGCGTATTTCTAGCTAATAAATTAGCCCCATCTTCAGAAATAAGTAAAAAATCTCCATCAAATATGTAATCCTCTACATAATCAACAATACCAGAAGCTCCATAATAAGGAATTTTACCTGAAGTACGTAAGCCACTTGTAATAGGTTTTCTTTTAGAATCTAAATTTTCTGAAATTTGATCTAGAGTTTTCCACTCAAACCCAACCTTCCCAAGTTCTTCTTCACTTAATAATTTCTCCCGATAGTATTCATACTGCTTCCGACGTAGTGTAAGTTCGCTGGTAAGTTCGCTGGTAAGCGCTGTCAATGCATCCAAAATTTTTACGATTTCGGTTTGGACGGAGAGTGGGGGGATGGGGATTAATTTATTAGCATAATTAGAAATCCATTGACGTTTATGATCACCATCAATTTGGTTATTTGGTAATGTGTTTAACCAATAATAAATATATTTTAATAAAGCAAATTTTTCATTTTTGGATGTTATCATTTTCATTGCTGATGATTTTGCTTTAAAGTCAAAATCAACCCATTTATTTGCTGTTGTAAAATCATCAAAAATTATCACTGGTGATTTTGATGCAAAATATATCCCTTCATCTTCATTCGTATATCCCAGAATGAATGTTTTCCCAGCAGTTAATACTGGGGTTGGATAATTATCATTGTACACTGTTGAATTAACAAGGTATTTAGTGGGTTGTTCATAATCGGCAACATCGCCTAGTGGTATCCATTTTACCTCAGCCCCATCCAATAATTTTTCTAAAAAAGTGCGGTTATTTTTCATGGTATTTTTACCCCTCAATCTCCGCCACAATTTTGTCAATTTCTACACGTAAGCGGTCGATATTGGCAACGGTTTGCTTAATTTCTGCGTTGAGTTTATCGATATCAATGACTTCTCGGGTGTCTTTTTGCTCCACATAAGAACTCACCGCAAGGTTGTATTCATTGTTAACGATTTCTTCAAAGGACACGGATTTGGCCAAATGCGGCACATCTTCTTTATCGGCAAACAGTTTGAGAATTTGCTCAATATGTTCCGGTTCTAAACTGTTATTGGTGTCGGGTTTAAATAAACCGCTGGCATCAATAAATTGGGTTTGGGTATTGGGTTTATGTTTGGAAAGCACCAAAATATTCACCGCAATGCTAGTGCCGAAAAAAAGATTTGGCGCAAGCGCAATTACCGTTTCCACATAGTTATTATCCACCAAATATTGACGAATTTTTTGCTCCGCACCGCCACGATAAAAAATACCAGGGAAGGACACAATCGCCGCGCGACCTTTTGCCGAAAGATAACTTAACGCATGCAAAATAAAGGCAAAGTCCGCTTTAGATTTTGGTGCGAGTACGCCAGCAGGGGCGAAGCGTTCATCGTTAATTAGCGTTGGATCGTCTGAGCCAATCCATTTCACGGAGTAAGGCGGGTTAGAAACGATAGCATCAAAGGGTTTATCATCGCCGAATTGCGGATTCATTAAGGTGTTGCCAAGGGCGATATCAAACTTGTCATAGTTGATGTTATGCAAAAACATATTCATACGGGCAAGGTTGTAAGTGGTGTGATTGATTTCCTGCCCGAAGAACCCTTCTTCAATGATGTGTTCATCAAATTGTTTTTTTGCTTGCAATAATAAAGAACCCGAACCGGCAGCAGGGTCGTAAATTTTATTGACTTTGTCTTGTCCATATAAAGCCAGTCGAGCAATCAGCTTGGAAACGCATTGTGGTGTAAAGAACTCGCCCCCCGATTTACCGGCATTAGCAGCATAGTTGGAAATTAAAAATTCGTAAGCATCACCGAATAAATCAATATGATTATCTTCAAAGTCACCAAAATCTAACTCAGCAACGCCTTTTAATACATCGGCTAGGCGGCTGTTTTTATCGGCAACTGTATTACCCAAGCGGCTGCTAGTGGTATCAAAATCGGCAAATAAACCTTTGATATCCTGTTCGGAAGGGTAGCCAGTAGCAGAGTTTTCGATAGCTGTAAAAATGTTTTTTAGGTCTGTATTTAAATTCGGATTAGTGTTGGCTGTTGCCACGACATTTTTAAATAATTGGCTCGGGTAAATAAAATAGCCTTTTGCTTTGATGGTGTCTTCTTTGATGGCTGCAATAATAGGGTCGTCATCATTAAAAGTAGAATAATCAACGCTATCATCTCCACCTTCAATGTAGTTAGCAAAGTTTTCGCTGATAAAACGATAGAAAAGTGTACCTAAAACATATTGTTTAAAATCCCAACCATCGACGGAACCGCGTACATCATTAGCAATTTGCCAAATGCGGCGTTGAAGTTCTGCGCGTTGTTGAATTGCTGCTGCCATAAAATCCTCAGAATATTTTGTGTAATTATTAAGTTATAAATGTTCAAAATTATACAGGAAATAAATAATAACTAAATGAATTTCTATGGAAATTCCTCTACAATAGAAACACGCTAATGTTTCCAGAAAAATAAAAAATGAGCCAAAAATCAACCGCACTTAATGCCATTTCGTTGCCCTTGAATCAAGTCAATTTAATTGAAGCCTCTGCAGGTACAGGGAAAACCTATACTATCGGTTCTATCTATCTTCGTTTACTTTTACAAGCAGGCGAAAATTGTTTTTCTCGACCGTTAAATGTGGAAGAAATTTTGGTGGTAACCTTTACTGAAATGGCAACGGAAGATTTAAAACGTAAAATTCGGGAACGTTTAACGTCGGCAATTTCGGTTTTCTCTGAATATTATGAGACAAAAGATAAGGCGATTTTTACTGGGGAACATCAATTTTTAGCGGAATTGTTACCTTATTTAGAGGATATTCCGACTGCACTTCGTCGTTTAAAGCTGGCCGAACAAAATTTAGATTTAGCCTCCATTTATACCATTCACGGTTTTTGTCGTCGAATGTTAATGCAACATGCTTTTAATTCAGGCGTGCATTTCAATTTAAAACTTCTCAAAGATCAGTCTGATTTACTCAAGCAATTTGCGAATGAATTTTGGCGGGAGCATTTTTATGATTTACCTTTCCATTTGGCTGCATTTATCTCAAAAGAATTAAAGTCGCCAGAAGAGGTATTGAATGATTTAGGCTCAAATATTGGAAATGATTTTTCTGTACAACTTGATGAACCAGAACTGTTAGAACTGCCATTAAAAGAATTTTTGCAAAAAGATATCACTAGAAATGCGGAAATTATTGAAAAGATTAAAGACGCTTGGTTAGAAAGTGCGGTTGAAATTCGCGATCTTTTTGATGAAGAAGTCGTAAAAAAAGAGAAATCTTGTTTAAATGGTAAAACATATTCAAGTAAAACAATTTTATCTTTTGTGGATGAAGTCACCTCATGGGCAAAAAATAGAGCAGATATCACCTTAAATGAAACATTAGTAAAAAAATTTACGCAATCGGCTTTAGATAACGCCGTCAAAGCAGATTTTAAGAAAAAAGGGGTGAGAATAACACATCCTGCCTTTGAAGAGATTGAAGCTTTAATTGAAGAAATTCAACCAAGTGATTTATTTAAAAAAATCATTCTCTATCACTATCGTCAAGGTATTCAAAAGAAACTTCTTGAATACAAAGCGAATCATCCTGAAAAATCCTTTGATGATTTATTACGCTTATTGAAAGAAGCATTATATGGTGAGGGCGGAGAACAGTTAGCGGAATTAATTCGTTTTCAATATCCTTTTGCTATGATTGACGAGTTCCAAGATACGGATGCATTGCAGTATCAAATTTTCTCGAAAATTTATCACAATGAAACCGCGTCTGGTAATGTTGGCTTTATGATGATCGGAGATCCAAAACAGGCGATTTATCGTTTCCGTGGTGCCGATATTTTCACTTATTTAAAAGCAGCAGAAGAGGCGAGTCAGCGTTTTAATCTCGGCACAAACTACCGTTCATCCCAACCTTTAGTGGAAGGGGTAAATCGATTATTTGATTTTAAAAATGATCCCTTTATTTATAAAAATATTGAATTTTTAAATGTCGGCGCAGCCAAGAAAAATCTTGTTTTTCAGTTAAATAATCAGCCTGAGCCCGCCTTCCGTTTTTACATTAATGATAAAGACGAATCCACCCAGCAAGATTATGCGAAAGCTTGCGCGACATCGATTCAGCAATGGTTAAAAAGTGCGGCTGAAAATCCGGTTGTTTTTCCAAATGAAAGCAAAGCGGAAAATCAAATATTGCGAGCAGAAAATATTGCCGTTTTGGTGCGTGGTTATACCGAAGCGGATCTCGTGAAGAAAGAATTGCAAGCACTCGGTATCGCTTCGGTTTACCTTTCGGATAGGGGAAATGTCTTTGAGAGTAACACAGCAAAAGAACTAGCCTTGATTTTGCAAGCTTGTTTAAGCGTGACGGAACGCCCAATTTTAAATGCAATTGCGACCGCACTTTTCGGCTTAAATGCAGCTGAAATTCACCAAATTCACCAGGATGAAATTCAGTGGCAACGTTGGGCTGAAAAATTCGTAGAGTATCAACAAATTTGGCAACGCCAAGGCGTATTGCCGATGTTGCACCATTTACTTTTAGCTGAAAATATCACAGA
This sequence comes from Haemophilus parainfluenzae ATCC 33392, assembly GCF_031191205.1. NCBI lineage: Bacteria > Pseudomonadati > Pseudomonadota > Gammaproteobacteria > Pasteurellales > Pasteurellaceae > Parahaemophilus > Parahaemophilus parainfluenzae. The sequence continues at coordinate 1,844,366 of NZ_CP133470.1, forward strand.
AAAACTCTTATCTCGGCCTGATGGCGAACGAAAACTGACGGATTTATTACATTTGGCTGAAATTTTACAGCAAGCAGCGGCATTAAATGAAAGTGAAGCGGCATTATTGCGTTGGTTTGAAAAGCAAATTCAAGATGAAGGTCGTCAAGAAGCACAAATTCGTTTAGAAAGCGAACGTCAGTTAGTGAAGATTGTGACTATCCATAAATCGAAAGGGTTGGAATATGATTTAGTTTGGTTGCCATTTTTAGGAAATGCAGCAAAAGACCCAACTAAAAAGAAACTGTTTAATTTATATTACGATAAGAAACAAAACAAAACCTTGTGGGACATGCAAGATCAACACTTGGATGATTTGACCCAAGAAGTTTTTGCGGAAGAATTGCGTTTGCTTTATGTGGCATTAACCCGAGCAAAATACCAAATGGCCTTTGTATTACCGAAAGCCTTGGATAAAAAATGGAATGCTTTATTGTATGTTTTAACGCAAGGTGAAATTGGTCGAAAACTCGATTTGCCAAATAATTGGGATACTCAACCATTATTGGAAAAGTTTAAGCAGCTTTTACCAAATGATGTAGCGATTGAATTAACCGATGTGTTAAAAGCCAGTGAACCTCTTACCTTAAATATTTCTCAAGAAAATTTAAGTGCGGAAATTTTCCAAGGTGAAATTGAACAAGATTGGCGAGTGACGAGCTTTAGTGGCATTGAACAAACACATCAACGCAAAGCTTATTTGAATGAAAGTGCGGTGAAAAAATCGCTCATTTTTGACGATGCGAAAGATTATGATGCGTCGATTTCAACAGAAAATATCACTGAAAATCTGACCGCACTTGCTCATGATAACGATGAAATGGTTTTAGATTTTCCACGGGGAACACAAATCGGTACGTTATTACATCGTTATTTTGAAAAGGTGCCTTTTGCTCAACTGGCTGAGAAAGAAAACATTGAAAAATTATGTCAGGATTTGAATCTTGTAGAAGAGCAGTTTGTAGCAGTTCAACAGTGGTTTGAACAAATACTCAGTACACCAATTTTGTCAAACGATGATTTTACCCTTGCACAAATTAACGAAAAACAATGCTTAAAAGAGTTGGCGTTTTATCTCAATATCACAAGCCATTTTGATGTCGTAGGTTTTAATCGAGCGTTAGCAACTTGGCATCATTTGCCGTCAGAACCGTTACAGTTTGATGATATTCAAGGTATGGTGCGAGGTACAATGGACTTAGTTTTTAGTCATCAAGATAAATATTATTTGCTTGATTACAAATCGAATTTCTTGGGTGAAATATTAAAGGATTACGATCAAGCTGCATTGAAAAAAGCCATATTAGAACATCATTATGATTGGCAATATTTGTTGTATGTGGTGGCATTACACCGTTATTTAAAAACACGTTTGCCTCACTACGATTACAACCGAGATTTTGGTGGTGTGGTCTATGCATTTTTACGAGGAATGAATGGTTCGCCACAATCGGGCATCTTTTTTGATAAACCAGATTGGCAATTAATCCAACAATTAGAGGAATTATTTTAATGTTAAGCCTATTAAAATCCTTGCAAGAACAAGGTGTGATTACTCAAGGCGATTATTATTTTGCTCAATTAATTGCGGATAAACAAAAAGATAAAGGCTATGCCGAGCCCGTCCAAAATTTAGCGATTTTATTAGCCGCACTTTGCAACTGGAGCTATACACAAGGCAATACTTGTTGTGTGTTAGATCGTTTCTTAGAACGTAATTTATTTGGTTTGGCTTATCGCCATACTGAAGCGGATTTTTTGTTGCTGATCAATGACAAGATCGGTTCGCTTCCAGTATCCAAATGGCAATCAGCCTTAGCGGGGCATATTGCTTTTACACAAGATCCTGAAAATCAGATTGCGCCTCTCGCATTTCAATTTGGGGCGATTTATTTCTATCGAGCCTGGCAAGATGAGTTCCGCGTTGCGCAATATGTTAAAAACGCCTTGAAAAATGATCGCACTTTATCAGTAGAACCGCAACAAATTCGGGCATTATTAGATCGTTATTTTCCTCAACAACAAGCGCAAGTTGATTGGCAAAAAGTAGCAGTCGCAACGGCGGTAAAAAGCCCATTTTCTGTGATTACAGGTGGCCCTGGAACAGGGAAAACAACGACAGTCACTCGCTTGTTATGTGTATTACAGGAATTATTTGGTGGCAAACTTCATATTAAATTGGTTGCGCCAACGGGAAAAGCGACGGCTCGTTTAACGGAATCCATCGAAAACGCCTTGGCACAAATGCCGATTTCAGATGAGTTACGTGCCTCCATTCCTAAAACTGCAGAAACGTTGCATCGTTTACTAGGCGTTCGACCTTTTACCGATAGCGTGAAATATCATGCACATAATCCACTGCAAATCGATGTACTAGTAGTGGATGAAACCTCAATGATTGATTTGCCTATGATGGCGAAACTTGTGCAAGCGTTGAAACCCGAAACGCGTTTGATTTTATTGGGCGACCAAGCTCAATTGGCTTCTGTTGAAGCGGGGGCAGTATTAGGTGAAATTGCACAGTTTTTAACGCAAGATTATAGCCCTACTCAAGCCGATTATATCTATGCAACAACAGGCTATACTGTTCCAACTGGGGGGGAGCATAGTCCGTTGCGCGATACCATTTGCCATTTAACCTTTAGTCGTCGTTTCCGAGATGAGTCGGGCATTAAACAACTTGCAGCGCAAATTCAACAAGGAAAAGGTGAGGGTAGTGTGGCAACCTTTGCGGAATATCCACAAGAGTTGCATTTCCACCATTTTGATGAAGAGCAAGATGTTAAAGAATCTGTTCGCCAAGTGGTGAAAAGTGCGGTTGAAAATTACCGTGTTTATTTAACGCAACTTCAAACTTATTTTGCTCAGAAGAAAGATCTCAATGCAAAATTTATAGATGAAAAGGGTAATGAGAAAACTTATGCAGAAGCGATTTTAGACCGTTTTAATTCGGTGAGATTTTTGACCGCACTTCGCGCTTCAGCATTAGGTGTGGAAGAATTAAATCGTGAAATTGCCTTGGCATTGCGTGCAGAAAAACTACTTTGGTTCCGCCAAGAAGATGATTGGTATATCGGTAAGCCAATTATGATTACAGAAAACGATCATAATGTGAAACTGTATAACGGTGATATTGGCTTGTGTTTAGCTAAAGGCAAAGTATGGTTCGGCAATAGAGAAGTTTCGACCAGTCGTATTCCTGCTCACGATCCTGCGTTTATGATGACGATTCATAAATCCCAAGGTTCGGAATTTGATCATACGGTTATGGTGTTACCAACAGAACCCAATCCAGTGCTTTCACGAGAGCTGGTATTTACCGGTGTTACCCGTGCGAAAAATCAACTTTCCGTATTTGCCAATCAAAAAATCTGGCAAAGTGCGGTCAGAAATACGGTAAAAAGACAAAGTGGATTAGGAAAGTTATTACAGGAAAAAGAGGAGTAAAAAATGAAATTATATGTTTATGATCATTGCCCGTTTTGTGTGCGAGCCCGCATGATTTTCGGTTTAAAAAATCTGCCGGTAGAACTTGTGGTGCTCGCAAATGATGATGAAGCAACACCGATTGGTTTAGTGGGTAAAAAAGTTGTACCGATTCTTGTCAAAGAAGATGGAACTGCGATGCCGGAAAGTTTGGATATCGTGCATTATGTAGATGAATATTTTGGTGAAAAAATTTTATCTGAACACGTTCGTCCTGAAATTGAAACATGGTTAAAAGAAGTTGGCAGTTATTATGGTCATCTTACGACTGCACGCTTTACACAAATCGGTTTAGCAGAATTTGAAACCCAAAGTGCGGTTGATTATTTCACTAAAAAGAAAACGGAATTTATTGGTGATTTTGCAGAAAATATTGCGAAGACCGAAACCTATCTTGCTCGCTTAAAAGGAGATTTAGAGAAATTAACCGTATTGATTCAATCTGAAAATGCGTTAAACGGCCAACTTTCTCTTGAAGATATTATCGTTTTCCCTGTATTACGAAATCTGACTTGTGTGAAAGACATCGAATTCCCACCAGCAGTTTTAGCTTATATCACGAATATGGCTAAATTAAGTGATGTGCCATTATATTTTGATAAAGCTGTTTAATCTTGGTGATACATAAGCTTTGGAAATACTGAAATTTTGACTATGGTTTATAGGTGTGGTCATTTTTTCAGTATTTTTATTTATCGGTTTATAACCTCTAACGTTCATTTTAATTTCCCATCATTTTGATGAAGAGCAAAATGTTAAAGAATCTGTTTGATAAGTGGTGAAAAGTGCGGTCGAAAATTACCGTGTTTATTTAACTCAACTTCAAACTTATTTTGCTCAGAAGAAAGATCTCAGTGCAAAACTTAGATAATAATGATTGAAGCCTCATCTATTCGACATCTACATGCTAAAATGACAAAATATTTCCAACTTTACACTTTCAATTATTGTGAAAAAAACAGAATATTAAAAATGACTTCATTAAATAAGGAAACCAACATGAAATTGACAAAAACACTTCTCACTACAGCTATTCTAGGCTTTTCACTTGCTTCTTGCCATTCAACAGGTTTGACAAATACACCGGACCAACAGCTTGATCAAGGTTTTGAAGCGGTCAAAAAAGGAGATTACCAAACAGCGTTGAAACTTTGGAAGCCTCTGGCTGATCAAGGGGATGCAAGAGCTCAATATAATTTAGGCCTTATGTATCGTAATGGAAATGGTATACAAGACGATGTTGAAGCAGCAAAATGGTTTCGAAAAGCAGCGGAAAACGGGGATGTAAAAGCTCAACATAATTTGGGCATGATGTATGCGAAAGGAGAGGGCGTAGAACAAGATTATGTTGAAGCGGTGAAATGGTACCGAAAAGCAGCGGATCAAGGGGGGCTACGTTCTCAATATAGTTTGGGCGTGATGTATTATAATGGAGTAGGTGTAAAACAAGATTATGTTGAAGCAGCGAAATGGTACCGAAAAGCGGCGGATAAAGGATATACAATGGCTCAATTTAATTTGGGCCTGATGTATCGCGATGGAGAAGGTGTAAAACAAAATAGAACTGTAGCCAAAGAATGGTTGGGTAAGGCTTGTGATAGTGGTGATAAAAAAGGTTGTTTGTATTATAAAAAATTAAAATAAGGTGAATTGTAATATTTCCTAACTTTGACTTGGATCATAGGTACAGTCATTTTTTCAGTATTTTTTATTTATCGATCTATAATCTTTTACGTCTATTTTAATAAGAGCGTAAAGATATGGAGCAAGAATATCAGCGTGCGGTTACCCGAATTTGTGTGCAAACCGCCTTGTTATTATTACAACATGGAGCAGAAAGTGCTGTTGTTGTGCAAATGGCACAGCGATTGGGAGTTGCCTTAGGCATTGAAAGCGTGGAGTGTGCTTTAACGGCAAATGCCGTATTACTTACCACACTTTCCAAACAACATTGTATTACCACTATACGTAAGAATGTTGATAAAGGCATTAATATGCAAATCGTTACAGATGTTCAACGTATTGTGATTGCGGTAGAGCGTCGTTTATATGATTTATCGATGGCACAAACGAAACTGGATAAATTAAAACCACTAAGATATAACCGTTATTTGGTGGTTTTTATGATTGGTTTATCTTGCGCCTCTTTTGCTCATCTTTCTGGCGGTGATATGACAATTTGTATAATTACCTTTATTGCTTCCGCCATCGCCATGTTTGTTCGACAAGAAATTTCTAAACGTCATTACAATCCACTCATCGTTTTTGCTATTACCGCATTTGTTGCCTCACTTATTTCAGGTATGAGTTTGAAATATAGTTTAGGCAACGATCCCCATATCGCATTAGCTTCTAGCGTTTTATTGCTCGTTCCAGGATTCCCATTAATTAATTCACTTGCGGATATTTTGAAAGGATATGTCAATATGGGATTAGGTCGATGGACCATAGCCACCGTTCTCACCTTTGGTGCTTGTTTAGGTATCGTCTTTGCATTAAATCTTTTAAATATTGTTTCTTGGGTGGGGTAATTAGATGCTTTTACTGAATTTACTCGATGATATGTTTTTTGCAGCCATCCCGGCAGTAGGATTTGCTTTAGCATTTAATGTTCCCCCTAAGGCCTTAATGTACTGTGCTATTTTAGGAGCACTTGGACATATCACAAGAACCTTATTACTATACTTTGGTTTGCCTATTGTTTTTTCTACCTTTTTTGCAACTTGTGTCATTGGCTTTATTGGCGTACATTTGTCTCATCGTTATTTAGCTCACCCAAAGGTTTTCACTGTTGCCGCAATTATTCCAATGATTCCTGGTGTTCAGGCTTATAAAGCCATGATTGCTATTGTACAAATTCATCATTATGGATTTTCCGATAAATTATTTGAGCAAATGATTAGTTCTTTTATCAATACCAGTTTTATTTTAGGTGCTCTTGTTTTTGGTTTAGCCTTGCCAGGATTATTGTTTTATAGACAAAAGCCTGTCGTATAAAAGTGAAGTGTTTTGATAAGAGATCGAATAATTTTAGTATAAGGGCATGTTTAACATGCCCTTATCTTTTTATAATCAGATCATTAACTCGTCCATTTTTATTTTATATTTGAATTTGTTGTTATTCTTCTTGAGTAGTTGAGTAAACAACTATATTATTCACCCCTATTATATTTAATAAACATTATCTTTTGGGAATTTAATTTATGAAAATTTTAAATAAATCGTTTCTTTTGGCTATGATGTTGCCTTTAACTGGGTGTGGTACCTTAATGACTTTAGATCAACCAGAGGTTTATAGTGGTGTTCAAGAAGATGTTTCTCGTCTTACCTTTTCTAAAACCGCTCCAGCAGGAGATGTTGGTGAGGCCTTTGGTACAATTCTTTTTTATCCATTTATCATTATTGATGTTCCATTAAGTTTCGTTGGCGATACCTTAATGTTGCCAGTTAAGGGTATTCAAAAATTATCACAAGATTAATTTCAAATAAAGAGCGGTTAGATTTCACGATGTTTTTATAACATAAAGTAGAAATATAACCGCTCTTAAAATAGAAGGAATAAAAATGCTTAATCTTACTGCAACTATCATTGCAACTATTATTGCCGCAAGCACATTAAACTCACTTCCTAAGTTATCACAAGAACATACTAGTGATATAACTTCAATGACACAGGAACAACGTATTAAAAAAGCAAAAGCGCTTTATGAGAAAGGTTTTGATTATGAATATGGGATCACTAAAATGGTTGATCGTACTTTAGCGGATAAATTTTTAAAAGATGCTGCTGATTTAGATGACGCTGATGCCCTATTTTTCTTAGGGATGAATGCGATAGATAATGGCGATCTTGAACAAGCTAGAAAATATGCTGATTCTGCTATTGAACTAGGAAACATGGCAGGAAAATTTATATTGGGAGAAATTTCCGAACAGGAAGATTTAGGGAATTCTGAAGAACTATATTCGGCTGGTTTTAAAGCATTAAAAGAAAAGATTAAACAGGGCGATTTACATTATTCCAATGTACTTGGCTATGCTTACCGTTTCGGTATCGGCACTGAAGAGAATATTAAACAGGCAATTAAAGTTTTTACCCCTTCAGCTGAGCAAGGTAATGCGATGTCATTAGGACATTTAAGTGAACTTTATCTTGAACAAGATAAAATTGAAAAAGCTAAACCACTTATGCTGAAAGCGGCTGAAAAAAATAATGATGTGGCACAATACAATTTAGGTTATAGCATTTATGAAGCGGGCTCAGAAGAATCACTTTATTGGCTAAATAGAGCGGCTGAAAATAATAACCTCCAAGCCATCATGTATTTAGCGAGTTATTATCATAATCAGGATATAAAAAAAGCGATTTATTATTATCAAAAAGGTGCTGAATTAAATGATTCTCAGGCTATGCTTGAATTAAGTTATTTATATGAAAATGGCGAAGGTGTAGAAAAGGATGATAAGAAAGCCATTGAATTATTAGAAGAAGCGTTTCGATTACAGAATGTAGAAGCGATGAATGAGCTTTCTATTCGCTATTTAGAAGGTAGAGGTGTAGAACGAAATTATGAAATGGCAGAAGCGTTATTTAATAACATAATTTCATTGGATGAAAGTTTAAGTGAAAAAGAAAAAGCGCCATATAATTTATATTATCAATTTGCAGAACGTTATGAAGAATTTGCCAAAGATGATAATGCAGCATTAGAAGCTTATAAACAAGGGTACGAAATTGAAAAGAAAGAAACCAAACGAGATAATAAAGAAATTAAAGCCAAAATTAAAGCATTAGAAGCAAAATTAAATAAGAAAAAATAATGAAAGTGCGGTTAAATTTCACCGAATTTTGCAAATACAAGGAAGAAATTTAACCGCTTGTCATTCTTAATTGAATCAGAATAATTCTCTAATAAAAGGAATCCAAATGACAAATATCGTCGCATTAATTGCTACAACCGTATTAAATCTACAAACTCATCTTATACCTGTGAAATCGAATGAAGCTCTAACAGACTTGGTGATAATTGAACAGATACCAATGACACAAGCCCAGCGCGTTGAAAAAGCAAAAGCGCTTTATGAAGAAGGATATGATTATTTCTACGGCATTACGCGCCCCATGAATCGTACGAAAGCGGTAGAGTATTTTGGGGGAGCTGGAAAGTTAGAGAATGCGGATGCTTTATTTTTCCTCTCTATTCATCAACAAAATCATGACAATTTGAAGGAAGCTACCCAAACAGCGAAAAGATCGCTTGAGTTGGGAAATGAAGCCGCCAAAATTAAATTGGGTGAAATTCAAGAAGATGAAAAATTGATGAAAGAAGGTTTCAATGCACTTAAAAAGAAAGTAGATTCTGGTGATATGCATTATGCGAATTCTTTAGGCTATGCTTATGAATTTGGAATCGGCACTTCTTTGAGTATCAAAGAGGCGATGAAATACTATGAAATGGCAGCAAAACAAAATAATGCGCTAGGGATGACGAATCTTGCCGATCTTTATATTCAAGAAGATAAATTGAAAAAAGCGAAGCCTTTATTAGTTAAAGCTGCAGAAAAAGAACATGGCTATGCACAATATTTGCTCGCAATGAATTTTTTTTACTACAAGCAGGAGAATAACAAAGAGGCATTATATTGGTTAGAAAAATCAGCGAGCAATGATGAACCAGAAGCACTTTATCAATTAGGTTTGTATTATGCAGAAAAAGCTGACTTAGCTAAAGCAATTAAATACTATCAACGTGCTGCAGAGCTCAATAATGCGGAAGCAGCACTTGAGTTATATTATATCTATGGTGAGGGTTTTGGTGTCGAGCAAGATGAGGATAAAGCATTATTTTTCCTTAAGAGGGCTGCAGAATCAGGTAACCAAGAAGTGCTTGATGAATTAGCCGCTATGGCATTGAGTGGACAAGGCAATATGGATACTAAAGAAGCAGAGTATTGGATTAAAAAAGCAGGCTATACGGACGAAATGCTTAAAGAATTAGATAAGCTGCAAGAAAAAAGTTTAGATATGTTTAAAAAAATGCAGAAACCGAATCAGTAAAAGCAAGAGATAATAGTATAGATATACATATTTTAAAACAAAATAAAAACCTGCTTTTCAGCAGGTTTTCTTTTATATGAATGCCAAATTAACCATGGCAAGTTTGGCAAGCGGCTTGGAACATCCAAACAAGTTTTTCTTGCTCTTTGATGTAGTCGCTCATTTGAGACGCTGTACCTTCATCATCAGATTCACCTGCTAATTCAAGAATTTCACGTTGTTGCTCAAGTAATACTTTTAATCCTTCTAATGTGCCTTTTAAGCAAGATTGTGCATCACTTACTCCTAACTCTTCTTTAATACGTGAGTCTTTGAAGTATTGTGAATAACCGTTATGTGGTGTGTAACCTAAAGTTAAGATACGTTCTGCGACCTCATCAACTTTTTCTACTAAATCTGTGTAGATTTCTTCAAATTTTGCGTGTAATTCAAAGAAGTTTACACCTTTGATATTCCAGTGGTAACCACGTACGTTAGTATAGAATACTTGATAGGTTGCTAATAATTCGTTTAATTTTGCTGCTAATTTTTCAGATGCTTTTTTATCTAAACCGATTGATGTTTTTGACATAGTATTTTCCTCTTTATTGTTGATTAAAATGTTATTCCCTTGCCTGGGAAGTGCGGTCATTATAAGCGTCATTTTTTCTGATGGCTATTTCATATTATCTAGTAATTCAATAGTTAAAATCTATTTATAATAATTTATACATAGTTAAAAACTTTTATTTCAAGTACAAAAAACTCTGTGAAGTAGATCACACATTCAATATTTCCCCTTTGACAGAATGAATCGAAGATGATTATGATTGATGCAAATCATTTTATTCTAAGATTTGATTGCTTTACTTCATTTTCGAATGAAATGTTTGGCTAGGTTTAAAAACCAAAATGTGATTTTATTACTCATCAGGAGTTTAGTATGACAAAGCATTTTTCCTTTGAAACAAATGAATCTCGTCGTCATTTTATGAAGCTAATGGCTGGCGTGGGGGCAGGTCTTGCATTTAGTGGCACATTAGGCACATTTGCACCAAAAGCCTTTGCTGCAGACATTAAAGGTAAAACCATTGAAGCGGGGATTGCTTATCCACTTTCTACTGGTTTTGATCCAATGACATCAAGCGGTGCTTCACCTTATGCCGCAAACTTGCATATTTTTGAAGGTTTAGTGGATTTGCATCCTGCAACTCGTGAACCTTATCTTGCCTTAGCAGGAAAAGAGCCAGAACAAGTTGATGAAAAAACATGGCGTATAACCTTACGTGAAGGCGCAACTTTCCATGACGGCGCACCTGTTACCACTGAAGACGTTGTGTATTCCTTCAATCGTATTATGGATCCAGCCAATAAATCACTATTTGTGATGTTTATTGATTTCGTTGAAAGTGTGAAAGCGGTAGATGATAAAATGGTGGAATTTAAATTGAAATATCCATTTGCTTTATTCGCTAACCGCTTAACTTGCGTGAAAATTGTACCGAAACATGTGATCGATAAAGTGGGACAATCTGCATTTGATGCACACCCAATTGGTTCTGGCCCATTCAAATTTGTTTCAGCAGTGAAAGATGACAAAATCGTCTTTGAAGCTTATGAACCTTACAATGGTAAATATCCAGCACAAGTTGAAAAAATGTCTTGGTTATTACTTTCTGATGCAGCCGCTCGTGTAACTGCACAAGAGTCTAAACGTACTCAAGCAATGGAAAGTGTGCCTTATTTAGACATTAGCCGTTTGAAAAATAAAAAACAACAAGTGCAATCTGTTCAATCTTTCGGCTTACTATTCTTAATGTTTAACTGTGAAAAAGCACCGTTTAACAATCCGAAAGTACGTCAAGCATTACACTATGGTTTAAACACTGAAAAACTTGTTGATATTGTATTTGATGGTAATGCAGAAGCAGCGACATCATACCTACAAACCACTCACCCAGATTATATTAAGGCATCAACTCAATATCCTTATGATCCGGAAAAAGCCGCGGCATTATTGAAAGAAGCTGGTGTGACAGAGCTTAAATTTGAATTGCTCGCAACCGACCACGACTGGGTGAAAGAATCTGCACCATTGATTTTAGAGTCTTGGAACAAGATTCCAGGTGTGAAAGTCACTTTACAACACTTACAATCGGGTGCGTTATATAGCAACAACGTGGATCCAGGTGTGTATGAAGTAGCCATCGCGCCGGGTGACCCATCCGTGTTTGGTAACGACTTAGACTTGCTTTTAAGCTGGTGGTATCGTGGTGATGTATGGCCGAAACGTCGTTTCCGCTGGAGCAACACCCCTGAATTTGCGAAAGTGACAGAATTGCTCAATGCAGCTGTGAGAGCAAAAGATCACGCTGAAGCGAAAAAATCATGGGAAGAAGCGATTAACATTATTGCGGCTGAAGTACCACTTTATCCGATTGTTCACCGTAAACTCCCTTCAGCATGGGATGATAGCAGCCTTGAAGGTTATCAACCATTAGCGACAACCGGTTTATCTTTCCTCGGTGTGGGCCGTAAATAAAAGCACTTTTTAATGTTTGGGCTGTTGAGCAATCAACAGCCTTTTTTCTTTCTTTTTAACACCAAAGTGCGGTCATTTTTTCCCCTGTTTTTTAATCATTTTTGCTCTCTATTTTATTTCAAAAAAATCTTTGTGAAGCCGATCACAGATTTGAACTTTGCCCTAGGTACTTGGATTGACAGGGTATAGAGCGGATATTATGATTTGTATAAATCATTTTGTTTTTTAATTTGATTGTTTCACTTCATTTTTAATTTAATGAATTTCTCAAAATAGAATAGGAGAGGTCAGATGGAAATGATACTTCGATTATTGTTACGCCGATTGATGGCTTTGCCGGTCATGATACTTGGTGTAACAGCACTCGTCTTTGTCGTGCTTCAATTCACGCCGGGTGATCCTGCTACAGTGGCATTAGGCGAAAGTGCTAGTGAAGCGGCAAAACAACTTTACCGCGAATCACATGGCTTAAATGATCCACTCTTTGTTCAATATTTTCGTTTCTTAGGCAACTTACTTGTATTGGATTTTGGTGTGACGATGCCACCAGAATTATCCATCAGTAGCATGCTAGCGAAATCTTTCCCAATCACATTACAACTTACCTTAATTGGCGTGGTGTTTGCGGCAGTAGTGTCTTTCTCATTAGGTGTACTTGCAGCGCTTTATCGTGATAGCTGGGTAGACCAAGTGATTCGTTTAATCTCTGTTGCAGCGGTTGCGACCCCATCATTCTGGTTAGGTATCTTACTTATTCAATGGTTCTCTTTGGAATTAGATTGGTTGCCTTCTGGTGGTTTTGTACCATTCAGCGAAAGCCCAATGGGGTATATCAATTCCATGATTTTGCCATCTCTTGCACTTGCTGTGCCAGTATGTGCGTCATTAATTCGTGTGGTGCGTACAACCATGGTTGAAGAAATGGATAAAGACTATGTGAGAACAGCGATTGGTAACGGTGTGCCTTATGCAACCGTTATTCGTCACAACGTATTACGTAATGCCTTAATTACACCTGTGACTGTATTAGGCTTACGTGTAGGTTACTTACTTGGTGGTGCGGTAGTTATCGAACAAATCTTTGACTTACCAGGTATGGGTAAATTGATTTTTAACGGTATCGTCAACCATGACTTGCACTTAGTACAAGGTGTGGTACTAACAATCGCCTTTACCTTCGTTTTAGTGAATATTATCGTTGATATTCTCTATGTATTGATTAACCCTAAAATTCGGAGTCTATAATGTTTCGTCAAGGTTTAGCAGATCGATTAGCTGCAAGCGGTGCGAGATTCCGAGCACTTTCCACCGCATCAAAAATTTCATTATTATTCTTAGTTTTCGTTGCTTTAGTGGCGGTGTTTGCCCCTTGGGTCGCAACACATGATCCATTAGAAGTGATCGCACGTATGCGTGCTCCAAGTGCGGAATATTGGTTTGGGACTGATCGACTTGGTCGTGATATTTTCTCTCGTATTGTTTACGGCGCCCAAACGTCCTTATTTATCGGTTTAGGTGCGGTAGCTTGTGCCATTCTTTTCGGTAGTGTTTTAGGGGCTACTGCAGCGACATCTGATAAATGGGGCAATGAAATTATTATGCGCTTAATGGATATTTTAATGGCTTTCCCGGGTATCGCATTAGCGGCAGTGTTATTAGCAACCTTTGGTAACTCTGTACCGGTCATTATCATCACCATTGCCGTAGTTTATACCCCGCAACTTGCTCGAGTGGTTCGTGCGAACGTGGTATCACAATGGGATGAAGACTATGTGCGTGCTGAACGCGTGATTGGTGGTAGCCGTACTTATATTCTTCTCAAACACGTTGTACGCAATACTGCTGCACCGGTTTTAGTCTTCGCAACCGTAATGGTGGCAGATGCTATAGTATTCGAAGCTTCACTTTCTTTCTTGGGTGCAGGTGTACAACCACCACATCCTTCATGGGGTAACATCCTTTCTGAAGGTCGTAACATCGTATTAAATGGTGCATGGTGGGCGACAACCTTTGCAGGTGTGATGATTCTTTTAACCGTGTTAGCCTTAAATATCTTAGCGGAAGGTCTTACTGATGCATTGGTTAACCCGCGCTTAAAAGGCGGTAAAAAACCAGAAGGCAAATCAGATGAACGTCTTTCTACTGACGTACAAGAAGCGCTTTCTGAAGGTCTTGCGTTAAAACGTTACTTACTCAAATTACATGAAAAAGAAATCACACGTACTAATCGTATGCAATTAGATCCAAATGCAAAACCGATTTTACAAGTGAAAAACTTATCTATTCGTTTCCCAAATCGTTATGGTGACATTCCATTGGTAGATAATATCAGCTTCACCGTAAATGAAGGGGAAACCATGGGGTTAGTAGGTGAGTCTGGTTGTGGTAAATCTATTACCGCATTCTCTATCATGGGCTTGTTACCAAAAACAGCAAAAATTACCGGGGAAGTGCTTTTCACCGACCGTAGTGGCAAACAACATAGCTTACTTAATTCTAACAATTTAAGTGAATTGCGTGGTTCTGAAATTGCGATGATTTACCAAGACTCTTTAAGTGCGTTAAACCCATCAATGCGTATTAAAGATCAAATGGCACAGCTCATCAAACGTGGCAGTCACCATACCGCAGAAAAATTGTTGGAATGGGTACACCTTGATCCTGAAAAAGTGTTGAATCGTTATCCACACGAACTTTCTGGTGGTCAACGTCAACGTGTGGTGATTGCAATGGCATTAACTCGTGAACCGAAATTATTAATCGCCGATGAACCAACAACTGCATTAGACGTAACCGTTCAAGCTGAAGTAGTGAAATTATTGAATGAACTACGTGAAAAACTGGGGTTTGCAATGGTGTTTGTCAGCCACGATTTAGCCTTGGTTGCTCAATTAGCCCACCACATTACGGTAATGTATGCAGGGCAAGTGGTTGAAATGGCACCAACATCCTTATTGCTTGCTAATCCAACTCACGAATATACCCGTGGCTTATTGGGCTCTGTACTTTCAACTGAAGTCCGTGCGAAACGCCTATATCAAATTCCAGGCAGCGTACCATCGCCTTACGATTTTGCTACAGGTGACCGTTTTGCAAGTCGTTCATTGCGACCAGATGCAAATCCAGAACAAAAATTGGTATTAACCGCTGTGGAAGGCGAGCCGTCTCACTTGTGGGCTTCTCATCTAGCTAAGCCTGTAACGGAAGCGAAAGGAGCATAATATGAGCAGTAGTATTAAAGTCATTAAAGAACAAAACATCATCGATTTAGAAAATATCGTGGTGCAATTTCCTTCTCGCGACGGTTCGTTGTTTGGACGTAAAAAATTCACTGCGGTGAACAATGTGAGTCTTGGCATCAAAGCAGGGGAAACCATTGGTTTAGTTGGGGAGTCTGGCTGCGGGAAATCTACCTTAGCCAACGTGATCATTGGACTGCTTAAACCAACGTCAGGTTTAGTGAAATTCAACGGTTTACAAATGCAATATGGCAGCTCAGAAGCGAGAAAACAATTCGGTCGCCAAGTGTCGGTCATTTTCCAAGACCCGGCAACTGCACTGAATCCTCGTATGAAAGTATTGGATATTTTGCGTGACCCAATGGATATTCACAATGTGTTACAACCCCATGAACGGGAAAAACGCGTGTATGACTTGCTTTCTCGCGTCGGTTTACCTCGTTCTGCGGCACAAGTTGAGCCAACTCGTTTATCAGGTGGACAAAAACAACGTGTGGCGATTGCACGTGCTTTAGCGCTGAATCCAAAACTGATTGTGGCGGATGAGCCGACTTCTGCATTAGACGTATCTGTTCGTGCTCAGGTATTAAACTTATTGGCAGACTTGAAAAAAGAACTCAATCTTGCCATGGTGTTTATCTCTCACGATATCCAAACCGTACGCCAAGTATCTGATCGCATTGTCGTGATGTACGGCGGTCAAATTTTGGAAACAGGTAGCACTGAAGATATTTTCAATCATCCAACTGTGGATTACACCCGAAAATTACTTGGTGTGGCTCCATCATTGTTATAAAACGAGTAAATAAAATATCTTAATTTATGACCGCACTTTAAAAGTGCGGTTATTTTTTTATGATTTTTCTTGCATAGACTTGAAAACTTAGATAAAAGATTACTTATTTTTACTGATGAATTGTAATTGTGGAGCCATTATGCAAACTAAATTTAATTTATATCCTAAAGAACAATTACCTGAAAAATTTAAATTTCCTCAGTCTTATATTGATTTATCGAGTAATATGGAAAAGATAAATGAATTGAAATATTTTCCTTGGTGGTTTGAGGATTCTGAGTTTGAGGATAATGTTTATCTTTATAGTAAGGCTATTGAAGAGCTTACTGGTGTGGCTGATTTAATTGCATTTGCTAGAGATGGCGATTGGGCAGCTTGTTTCAAATTAACGGATTACTCTGGAAATCCGAGAGTTTATGTTCACGATCTTGGTAATGAAGCCAATAAATATGAATGTAAGGATTTTGATGAGTGGTTAGCGGAAGAAATCAAAAGTGCAAAAGAGTATTAAAATGGACTATTTAAATTTAAGTAAAGAAGTTTCCTATGCGCTTCGTCATGCCCCATGGGAATATGAATTAGAACTGGATTCTGAAGGTTGGGTTTCTGTCGAACAATTAATTTCATCATTTAGAAATAGTGATGAAAAATGGAATACGTTAACCGAAGACGATCTAGTTAAAATGATCAACCTATCGGAAAAGAAAAGACATGAGATTAAAAATGGAAAAATAAGAGCTTTCTATGGGCATTCAATTCCAATGAAAATTTCTAAAGAAATTGGTTATCCACCAAAGTATTTATACCATGGGACAAGTATAAATTATTTAGATGATATTAAATCAAATGGATTGAAGCCGATGTCTCGTCAATATGTACATTTATCTGAGGATGTTGAAACAGCAACATTGGTTGGGAATAGAAAGAAAGGAGAGACAATTCTTCTAAAAATTGATACAGAACTAGCACAATCTAAGGGTATCAAATTTTATATTGGCAATGAAAAAGTCTGGTTATCAGATTACATTTTGCCTGAGTTTATAAAAGATAATTAATGATTAAGCATATTTGCATTATGTGATCATTTTTGCGGTGAAGTTTCGCCAAATAGCGTAGAATGGGCATATAAAAATAAGGAGATTTAATATGCAACAAAAAATTCAACAAGCATTAGCCGATTCGCCACTTTCAAATGCAATTCTTTCTGCATTAGAAGAACAAGAATGGAAAGGTTTTTTACCGGCTGAGAAAGTGCGGTCAATTTGTGATGAATTTAAGCTTACGCCTGTTCAATTAGGTTTGGCGCTTTTACCTGTGGCAGCTTGTTATAGCCACACACCCATTTCAGAATTTCATGTTGGCGCGATTGCGATTGGTGAAAGTGGTGATTTTTACTTTGGTGCGAATCAAGAATTTAAGGGGGGGAGTATGGCTCAAACCATCCATGCTGAACAAAGTGCGATTAGCCATGCATGGTTACGCAATGAACCTCGCATCACGGATATCGTAGTAAATTACACGCCTTGCGGTCATTGCCGTCAATTTATGAATGAGCTTTATCAAGCGCAAGATTTGAAAATCCATTTGCCACACAGTCAAAATAATCCACTTCCTCAATATTTACCCGATAGCTTTGGCCCGAAAGATTTAGGTGTTGATTTGCTTCTATTAAACAAAGAAGAACAAGGTTTCACTTTGACGACGGAAGATGAAGTGGCAAATAAAGCGATTTTAGGGGCAAATCGAGCACATTCACCTTATTCTAAAAGCCCTCATGGTGTCGGCATTTTATTTAAAAATGGGGAAATGATTTGTGGTCGCTATGCAGAAAATGCAGCATTTAATCCAAGCTTACCGGCTATGCAAACGGCGATTAATTTTGCTTACTTAAATCAATTGGATGTATCGGAAATTGAGCGTGTAGTATTTGCAGAGAAACCGTTGCGTTTAAGTCACCGCAAGATGGCTGAGCAGTTATTGAAGAGTCTCTGCAAGGTAAAAATGGAATATATT
This sequence comes from Haemophilus parainfluenzae ATCC 33392, assembly GCF_031191205.1. Lineage (NCBI taxonomy): Bacteria > Pseudomonadati > Pseudomonadota > Gammaproteobacteria > Pasteurellales > Pasteurellaceae > Parahaemophilus > Parahaemophilus parainfluenzae. The sequence continues at coordinate 1,862,518 of NZ_CP133470.1, forward strand.
AGCCTATAAGTGCGGTTAAAAATGAATGTGTTTTTGAAGTAAAAGAAAAAGGCGAACAGAGATAATCTCTCATGTTCGCCTTTCTTTTTACTGATTTTATTCTAATTCAGCACGTAATTTTTTCGTGACATCAACCATCACTTTTAGTGCCGCAATTGTTTCAGGCCAACCGCGTGTTTTCAAACCACAGTCTGGGTTTACCCATAAACGTTCTTTCGGTACCACTTGTAATGCTTTGCGAAGAAGATGTTCAATTTCTTCTGCTGCAGGTACGCGTGGACTATGAATGTCATATACACCAGGACCAATATCATTCGGGTATTTGAAATCACCAAATGCAGTGAGTAATTCCATGTCAGAACGCGAGGTTTCGATAGTAATGACATCAGCATCTAAGGCGGCAATAGCTGGTAGAATGTCATTAAATTCGGAATAACACATGTGTGTGTGAATTTGGGTATCATCTTGGCAACCCATTGAGCTTAAACGGAAAGCTTCGCCCGCCCATTTCAAATACGCATCCCAATCTGCACGTTTTAACGGTAAACCTTCACGAATAGCAGGCTCATCAATTTGAATCACTTTGATGCCTGCTTTTTCTAAATCTAAAACCTCATCAGAAAGCGCTACTGCAATTTGTTTACAGACTGTTTCACGAGGAATATCGTTACGCACGAAAGACCATTGTAAGATCGTCACCGGACCAGTCAGCATGCCTTTCATCACTTTATTGGTAAGGCTTTGGGCATATTGCGACCAACGTACCGTCATTGGTTCTGGACGAGTAACATCACCGTAAATCACCGGCGGTTTCACGCAACGTGAACCATAGCTTTGTACCCAACCGAATTTGGTGAAAGCAAAACCATCGAGTAATTCGCCGAAGTATTCCACCATGTCGTTACGTTCTGCTTCGCCATGTACCAATACATCTAAGTCTAATTTTTCTTGCTCACGTACAACTAATTCAATTTCTTTTTTCATTGCAGCTTCGTAATCCGCTAAGCTGAGCTCGCCTTTTTTGAAGGCGGCACGAGCGTGACGAATGGCTGTTGTTTGTGGGAAAGAACCAATATTCGTAGTTGGCAGAAGTGGTAAATTTAACCACGCATTTTGTAATTTAATGCGTTCCGCAAATGGCGATTTACGTTGGTCGGCATTTTTCGGCAGATTTGCTAAACGTTCTGCGACACAAGTGCGGTGAATTTCACGCGAGTTTTTTCGAGCATCCGCAGCGGCTTGAGAGGCAGCTAATTCTGCTTGAACCGCTTCGCGGCCTTGCTCTAGAGCAGTCTTAATAACACGTAATTCTTGAATTTTTTGTAACGTGAAAGCCAACCATTGATAGAGTTCAGGCTTATTAGCTTGTAGCTGTGTTTCGACTTCTAAATCATAAGGTGTATGAAGGAGAGAGCAGCTTGGCGCAATCCATAAACGATCGCCTAATTTCGCTTTTAATGGTTCAACCACATCTAATACTTGATTTAAATTTGCACGCCAAATATTACGGCCATCAATAATGCCCACAGATAAGATTTTGTCATAATCTGCAAAGGCAACAAGTTGTTCAGGTGCACGTACTAAATCAATATGTAAACCTGCAACAGGTAAGGCTTTTAATAAATCAGCATGTTCTGCCACAGAACCAAAATAAGTCGCAAGCAATAATTTCGCTTTCACTTGTTCAGCAAAAGTGGCGTAAACCGCTTTATAAGCGGCAATCCATTCTGCCGGTAAATCTAAGGTGAGAGCAGGTTCATCAATTTGAATGTATTCCACACCTTCCGCAGCTAACGCATTTAAAATTTCAACATAAACTGGCACGAGTTTTGCTAATAAATCAAAGCGATTAAATGCAGCGCCTTTTTCTTTCCCTAACCAAAGGAAAGTGAGTGGACCAACGATTGTTGGTTTAACTTGATACCCAAGTGCTTTAGCTTCACGGATTTGTGTCACATAATGTTCGGGATTGGCTTTAAATTGTGTCTCTTTATGGAATTCGGGTACAAGATAGTGATAGTTGGTATCGAACCATTTTGTCATTTCAATCGCAAATTGGGTTTTATTGCCACGCGCCAATTGGAAATATTGATCGAGCGTTAAGTTTTGGCTATCGAAACCAAAACGAGTAGGAATTGCACCTGTTGCCACTTGTAAATCTAAAATATGATCATAAAGCGTGAAATCAGCCACCGCGACAAAATCAGCATTTGCCTTGGCTTGGTGTTGCCAGTTTAGTTCACGTAATCTTTTTGCGATATCTAATAAATCCGCTTCTGCAATTTCGCCACGCCAATAACGCTCTTGAGCAAATTTAAGTTCACGTTTTGCGCCTACACGCGGAAATCCTGCTAAATGAAATGTTGTCATAATGAATCCTTCTATTGTTTTTGTTTGGTTTAGACGTCTAAAGGTCTGTTCGAACATAGAATGCAATAGAATTTAAAATTAAACAACTTCATAATTTTCAAGTTTTGGATGAATATAACTAATGATTAATTTTTTGATGGTGCAAATAGGATTTAATGCACATTCGTTATTTACATATTTATATAGCAATGTAAAATACAGCCTCTATATTTATGCTTATATAGCGACTTCTTAAGGATAAACCAATGAAAAAACAACACAAACTCAGCTTGTTAGCGGTACTTGTCATTTCTAATACCACTTATGCAGAAGAGCAGTTAGAAGCCATTAATGTCACGGCTGAGCAACAAATTAAACAGTCACTCGGTGTTTCAGTCATTTCGCAAAAAGATTTAGAACGCGATCCAATTGAAAATGATGCATCTGAAATTATTGCAAAACAACCTGGTGTGACATTAAGTACCAACGCACCGGGCGGTGCGCGTGGTAATAAACGCCAAGTAGATATTCGTGCTATGGGACCAGAAAATACGTTAATTTTAATTGATGGCAAACCTGTAAAATCCCGTAATTCTGAACGCTATGGACGTAATGGTACACGTAATACTCGAGGCGATACCAACTGGGTACCGGCAGATGCAATCGAATCTATTGAAGTATTACGTGGCCCAGCAGCTGCACGTTATGGCTCTGGTGCAATGGGCGGTGTCGTCAATATCAAAACGAAATCACCAACCAGTGAATATCACGGCAGTTTAAATCTTTTCACCGAGCAGCCAGAAGACAGCAAAGAAGGTTACACCAATCGTCTTGGTTTTAACTTCAGTGGGCCATTAGTTAAAGATGTGTTAGGTTTCCGTTTATACGGTAATATTGCAAAAACACTGGCGGATGCATTAGATATTAACGCAGGGGAAGATGCTGGCGTTAATAATAATGCAGGAACACAAGACAACACACGTTATGCTGGTCGTGAAGGCGTGCGTAACCGTGATATTGCAGGGCAATTAGTTTGGAACATTACACCCAATCAAAAATTAACCTTTGATGCGGCATATAGTCGTCAAGGTAATATTTATAATGGTGATACTCAAAACAGTTCAGTTTTAGTCAGTAAAGCAATGACAACCAGTCGTGATCTTGCTTTACAAAAAGCTGAAACCTCAACACTTTATCGTCAAAGTTATAGCTTAACCCATGAAGGAAAATGGGGCGCTTTCGATAACCGAACTTATTTTACCTTTGATCAAACGCGCAACTATCATTATCCAGAAGGTTTATTAGGTAGTACAGAAGGGGCTTATAACGGCTTAAACAAGTCTGTTGGTTTACTCAGAAATTATCGTTTCAGCAATGAACTCTATATTCCATTCACTACAGGTAAAACAGCACATATGTTGACTGTCGGTATGGAAGGCTCTCGCTCGGAATTAAATGATGCGGCTTCGATGACACAAACTATGCAAGTATATGCGATTGTGCCGTGGTTAGCCGATAAAGGCCGTAGTGGTAAAGTGGCGCAAAATGAATGGGCGGCATTCTTAGAAGACAACATTATGTTGCCTAATAACAAAACTATTTTAACACCAGGGATTCGTTTTGATTCTAGTACGAACTCTAAATCAAATTGGAGTCCATCACTAAACTTCTCACACCAAGTTAGCGATAACTGGAAAATTAAAGGTGGGGTAGCCAGAGCTTATAAAGCACCTAATCTTTATCAGTCTTCACCAAATTATCTATTAATTAACGCAAGTAATGGTTGTCCGATTGATAGCGCGAATAACTGGAATAACCCTAACGCATTAAATGCGACTGGTGGTGCGGGTACAGTTAAAAATCCATATACAAACAGCAATCCTAGAGGATTTGACTGGGGACGTGCTTGTTACTTCCTCGGTAATGAAAATATCAAACCAGAAACCAGCTGGAATAAAGAGATTGGTGTGGAATATGAAAAAGACGGCAAATTATTCTCTTTCGCTTATTTCCACAATGATTACCGTAACAAAATCGTTTCAAATGGTGAATTCTTAACCACGATTGATGCGCCTGTTGGTGGTTATGATCGTGAAATTCGTTCAAGCAATACACCAAATGGAAAAGCGATTTACCGTAATTACACGGCAACTAACGTTTATCGTTGGGGGAATACACCAAGAGCAATTATTGAAGGATTAGAAGGGAATATTACCTTACCATTCTTAGATGATGCGTTAGTATTCAGCACGAATTTCACTTATATGCTCAAAAATAAAAACAAGACAACGGGCAACCCGATTTCGCTTGTACCGAAATATACCGTGAACAGTAATTTAAACTGGAAAATTAACGATCATTGGGACTTCAATACGTCTTATACTCGCTATGGTAGACAAAAAACGGTTGAGCATGCTGAAAACTTTATGCAAGTAATTTATACCACAGGTGAAAGCCTTGTTACACAATATCAGCTTGGTAGTTATGGTATTTGGGGGGCGAATGTTGGATATAAATTTAATGACAGTTTAAGCCTACGTGTTGGTGTCAATAATATTTTAGACAAACGTATTTATCGTAATGCGGGTACTGCACGTACTTATAACGAGCGCGATCGTTCCTATTTTGCGAATTTAAAATACAGTTTCTAGTTTTTTCATCCTCTATCATCGTAAGCAAAGTGCGGTCAATTTGGCCGCCTTTTTTATTTTGATGTAACGATCATTATATATTTTAATTTATAATTCACCGTCGCCGTAGATTTAAGAGACGGAAGGCTATTTTAAGGTGAAAATGGAACTTCATCAGAGGAGATAAAATCTGCTGATTGGTTTCTGAGAAGTATTGATATTAACTTTTCTAAATATCAGGGAGATAAAAAATATGTGGAAAAAGGCGATAAAACTGAGCTTGATTGCTTTATTAGTTGCCCCTTGCTGCGCATTGCAAGCCAAAATGATTGAAGATGTAGCCGGCAATAAAATTGAAATTGCTGATAATGTGCAACGTATCGCGGATTTATGGAATGCAAACAACCAAATCGTCCTTTTATTGGGCGGAATGGATAAAGTGGTTGCCACCACTAATTATATTCATGATCATCCTTGGTTTGCAGAAGTTTATCCTAAAATCAAAACTGTGACTGCGCTAGGCAACGGACGTGATTTACAGACTGAAGAATTATTAGGTACACAACCAGATGTCGTAATTCTTCCTAGTCAAAACATGGTCGATGAAGTTAATCGCGCAGGATTAAAAGGGGTTTTAGCCATTTTCAAAGATTTTGATGGACTTAAGAAAACTGTTCGATTAACCGCAGATATTATCGGTGGTGATGCGAAAAATATTGCAGAAGAGTACATTAAAGAATTAGAAGGTAATATTGCTTTCACCAAGGAAAGAACGAAACATCTTACTGAGTCAGAGAAACCCGTGGTCATGCATATTACAGGCAATGAAAATCTGACTGTGGTAGACGGTGGAAAAAGTATTATCGGAGCCTGGACCCGTCAAGCAGGGGGGAGAAGTGCATTCCCTGAATTAGACAGCGCAGTCGAGGTGGGATTAGAAGAAGTGATTAAAGTTAATCCTGATGTGATTACTGTTGGTGGTCCAAATGCAGCACGTGCAGTTACGGAGATTAAACAAAGCCCTCGTTGGCAAAGTATAAGTGCGGTTAAAAATAATCGTATTTTTGTCAACCCAATGGGTATCTTCTTGTGGGATCGTTATAGTGCAGAAGAAGCCTTGCAAGTTCTTTGGGCCGCACAGGTTTTTCATCCAGACTTGTTTAAAGATTTAGATATGGTAGAAAAAACACAGGCTTTTTATAAAAAATACTATAACTATGATCTAAGCAAAGAAAATGCACAGCAAATTTTACAAGGCTTACCGCCTTTAAAATAAGGTATAGATAAAATAAAAGAGCGATGAATATGATTTTTCATCGCTCTTTTTTATTTTAAGAGATTAGAAGCTATATTTTAAAGTTGTGTAATAAGCACGTCCTGGCTCATTATAACTTTGTGCTTTGCCATCAACATATAATCTTTTATTTAAGATATTGCTGACACCGATGCGCGCACTAAAGTTTTGCCATTTATAACCAATACTTGCGCCCCAAATACCATAACTACCTTGGCTTTCTTGAAGCGTTGTATCTTGTGCTAAACCATTACGACTGAAATCCATATAACGTGTTCCTGTCGATTTGCTAAACTGTTTACCAAAACGAGTATAAGTTGTGGCAAAATCGAGGTTATCTGTCACTTGATAAGAAAGTGTAGAACTAATCGTATATTTTGGTGAAAGATTTAATGGGTTACCTGTTGCACGGTTTTTACTTTTTGTGAAATAAGTAAAGTTAGTATTTAAACTTAATTTATTCGCAATAAGAGGTAAGTTTAAATAGCCTTCAAAACCAGCAACTGTTGCACGAGTTACATTACCCCATTTATAAATATTGGTGGTTTTAATGTAATCTTTTTGGTTGGCTTTTGTCCCATAACGTGTAACGCGAGAGAAACTTGGGTTAAAGGTTGTACCAAGCAAGGTTTCATCTGCTTCAATTTTATTTCGATAATCATTATGGAAATAGGTTAAGCCGAATTTATAACCATCTTGATTATGAAGTTCAAAACCAATCTCTTTATTTACACTGGTTTCAGGTTTGAGATCTTTCGTACCAATGGTATAACATGCGCCCACCGTTCTAATATTGGCAGCGGTTGCAGGGCAGTTATTTTGACGGTTTGCCAATACATAACCTTCTGTAATTTGATAAAGGTTAGGAGCTTTATAGGCACGAGCGATACCACCTTTTAAGGTTAAATATGGATTCACTTCTTGTGAAAGATTTAAGCTCGGTGTCCAGTTACTACCTGAAACACTGTGATGATCAAAGCGAATGGCTGGGGTAACAACTGTTCCTTGACCAAAGTCAATGATATCTTCAACAAAGATGCCGTATTCGCTTAAGCTGGTTTCACCACTACGGTTTTCACTTTGTAACCAAGGAATGACACCTAAATTCATTGGTTTATTATTTTTTAAGTTATAACTCATTGAACTTGGGTCATTGAGTTTACTGTGATTGGCCTCCATCCCAATAGTCAATAGATGTTCTGCACCCAATGTGAATGGAATACGTAACTCATTGCTAAAGCGAGTATTGGTAAGATTACTATCAGTAAAGTTTAAATCACCGCCATTCCAATGTCCTTCCATTGCAAAACCCAAGCCAACAGGTAATCGTGCGTTAGTTGTTTTATCAAAAGCAATGTAAGTTTCATTTTCACCCCAAGACCATTTACCTTTATGAGTGAGAGAATAAGCTTGACGATAAACACGGTTAGTTTCTAAATTTCGTCCCGCTAATTCTTTTTCGCTTTCATTTGCGCCCCAAGATTCACTATCACCGGAATAAATATTGCCTTGACGGCTATAACTTGCATCTAAGGTTAAAGTTTGATTTGAGGTGATATTCCAATCTAAACGACCGGCAATATCTTTATTGCGTAAACCTTCACGACCTGCATAAGACCATGTGCCATCTGGATTTTCATTAATAGATGGTGAATCTGCACGAGTTTTACTTCAACTACCATATAAACGGAATCCTAATACATCTTTGATTAAAGGACCGCTTAAATTAAACGTCGTACGATTAGTTGTACCGTATTTGCTGTCTTCTGGTAAATTTAAATAATAGGAAAGGCCGCCTTTTAATTCATTTGTAACAGGTTTTGTTTTGATGTTTACCACACCACCCATCGCACCTGAACCATAACGCGCTGCTGATGTACCACGAATCACTTCAACAGAATCAATTTCTTCCACCGGAACCCATTTACTGTCACCATGTGTATCACGCGCACCAAATCGTCCGTAACGTGCACTATTACGTGAAGTAGCCGGTTTGCCATCAATTAAAATAAGTGTATTTTCTGGCCCCATAGAACGAATATCAATTTGACGTTTATTGCCGTAAGAGCCATTACTATTACCAGATGTAAAGTTCACACCAGGCTGCATTCTTACTAATTCAGCAATGTCATTAACAACAGGTTGTTTAGCAATTTCTTTAGCTGAGACAACGCTTGTATTAAAACCTTGTTGTGACTGTTCAGCGCTACTATTTGCTGATACCTGTATTTCCTCTAATTGTTCTTCTTCATAGGTAAATGCAGAAATGAGCGCCAAACTCAATAAACTGAGTTTGTACTTTTTGTGTAACATAAAACCTCCATATGATAAAAACAAATATCTTATATATAATAATATATAACGATAGATAAATTTATCACTAAAACATGAGATGTAAAATACCCCAGAGGGGATAATATGAAATATTGATGAGATTTTCTGTTTGTTTATAAACAGGTGCGGTCAATTAGGCTGTCTTTTTAAAGAATAAAAAACCGCACTTTAAAGTGCGGCTATATAAACTTTTTAAACGGTTTAGTTGAGATTATTCAACACCAACCATTACAGAGGTTGCTTTGATAATCGCATATGCTTCTTTACCAACAGCTAAACCTAATTCTTTTACTGCATCGATAGAGATGGTAGAAGAAATGATGTTACCGTTACCGATATCAATGTGTACGATTGCATTCACAGAACCGGTTTCGATTGATTTTACAGTACCTTTAAGTTGATTTCTTGCGCTAATTTTCATAAAGCATTTCCTTATGTTAAGTTAAAGTTAAGATCAAAAAATAACGCATATTATAACGACAATTTTTAGAAATGCAAATACTACTTAAGAGGTAATGGACCTTTTAAGATTTGCTCAGCATTTTCTTTACTTAGCTCATAACCATAATACTTTTTATAGAAGGCTTGTGTTTTTTCCACCATGTTTAAATCTTTAAATTGCTCAGGATGAAAAAGTTGAGCCGCCCAAAGAATTTGTAACGCTTCTTCTGCGCTATAGCGATCCCATGGGAACGTGCCGGTTGGGTTGGCATAAATACGATTATTTTTGACCGCACTTATTGATTGCCATGCTGGGTCAGCTTTGATTTTTTCAATAGCCGCTTGTGCTTTATTACCGCTGCTGCCGATAATAATGACATCAGGATTCGCTTGAATAATACTTTCTACCGTCACGGTCACCATATTGGCTTCATCAGGTAACACGCTTTTACCGCCGGCTAATTTAATCCATTCACCAATCATCGATTTTCCGCCGTCAATCATCAATAAGTCAGAACCTTTAGTGATATGTAACACCGTAGGGCGTTGTTCATCTTTGATGCCTTTAAGACGACTTTCCACAAATTGAATATTGCCTTCTAATTCTTTGATATAGTTTTCTGCGATTTCAGGGGCTTTATCACCTAACACTTCAGCCGTGATGCGTACGGTTTTTTTCAAACCATCAAAATCTTGGAAACTTACACGCACGCCTTTCAAGCCGGCTTGCTCCACTTCAGTTAACATCGATTTTTTCGAGAGCAATACCGCATCTGGTTTATGACTTAACAGTTCTTCCGTTTGAATGGTTTCACCGTTGGTTAATACCGGTACGTTTTTGATATTTGGATACACTTCGCTATACCAAGGATTGGCTGCGATAGATGTGGTCGTGCCAACCAGTTTATTGGCGCCGCCTAATAGTAAGACAATTTGGTTATTCGCATGCCAAAGATCAGCAACACGTTGAACGTTGTCTGGTAGTTCGATTTTATTTCCTTCAACATCCGTGATAACTTTCGCTTGCAGCGGTAGGGCAAAACAGGCAGCAAGAGAAAGGGCAATCAAGCCTTTTTTTAGAGAATGTTTCAACATATGAATTTCCTTCTAGTGGGTTTATAAATGAGTTATCGCACAAATTTGGCGTTGTAATGCAGGTACATCAACTAAGCGCAAATCGGTTTGATAAAGTGCTTTTAAATTAGCTTCAGTAATAATTTCTGGTGCGGTGCCTGTTTGTAATTTGCCGTGTTCATTTAATATGGTTACGCGGCTATGGGGCAGGGCACTATGCAACAACATCGGATGATCGGGGTTATGTGTTGTCATGATTATGGTAAAGCCTTGTAGTGAGAGCTCTTTTATTAGGCTTAAGGTTTTAAAGACATTGCCGTAATCTAATGCCGAAGTGGGTTCATCAAACAAAATCAGTTGCGGTTGTTGCACCAAAATACGCGCAAGATTGACCAGTTGCTTTTCACCGCCACTCATTTGCATATAAATTCTGTCAGCAAAATGACTGATGCCGAGTTTCTTTAAGGCTTCATCAACTAATGCAAAATCAGCTTCACTTGGCTTATCAAAAACACCTAAATGCGCAGCACGACCGAGTACCACATAATCACGCACGCGATATTGATAGGTTTGTGGGCTGTGTTGCGAGACATAAGCAATTTTCTGAGCAATTTGCTTACTGCTCATTTCGCTTAATTTGCAATTATCCAGCAAAATCTGACCGCTCTTTAGTTTTAAAAGCCCCGCGATACAGTTTAATAACGTGGATTTACCACGACCGTTAGCACCAAGAATCGTCAGTAATTCGCCTTTTTGTAAGGTTAAATCAATGCCATTGAGTAGAGAATGTTCAACATTGTGCCAGTAATACAGATTGTCAATTTTCAGCATTAGTCCACCACCTTTTGTTTAATCAGTACCCAAGCAAAGAATGGCGCACCGATAAAGCCGGTGAGAATGCCAAGTGGAATTTCTTGAATGTATAAATTACGGGCGAGGGTATCGATAACGAGCAAGAAAATCGCGCCAATAAGTCCAGCAAGCGGCAGGCTTTTGACATTGTTATCGCCGATAAAAAGTCGCGCTAAATGCGGAATCACTAAACCAAGCCAACCGATTGTCCCGCTTAAGCAAACGGATGAAGCGGTCAACAATGTGGCACAAACCACCATTAAGCCTCGTTCTAATCGAATATTTGCCCCAATTAATTTTGCTTCACGATCCCCCAATGAAAGCACATTGATACGCCAACGCATTAAAAATAAGCCAAGAGTAGTAAGTAAAATAATTGGTGAAAGGATGAGCAAGTTGTCGTAGTTAGATTTGGTTAGGCTACCTAATTGCCAATACACAATGTCAGCCAGCTGAGTTTCAGGATCAGCAAGATATTTTAATAGGCCTAATGTCGCCATCATAAAACCTGAAACGATAATGCCTGAAAGCACTAGAACAATCGTAGAATCACGTTGAATCAAACGCGGTAAATTCATAGTAAGTATGACTGCAACCAAACCACCAACAAAGGCAAAGGTTTGAATGCCAAGCATGCTAGAACCAACTAAAATCGCTAATGCTGCACCAACACAAGCGCCATTAGATACCCCTAAAATATCAGGTGAAACCAATGGATTACGGAAAATACCTTGATATACCACGCCAGCAATGGCCAAGGAGGCACCGACAAGTATGGCTGCAATTACACGAGGCAAACGAAGATTAAAAATAATGTTGTTTTGCACATCATTAGTGTTACCGCCAGTAAGACTTTGTACCACATTCTCAAGTGGAATCGCAAAACGCCCCCAAGAGAGTGAAAATAAAACCAACCCGATAAGGAGACAAAGTAAAAGAGGAAAAGTAAGAGAAGATTTGTTCATATAACTCAAAATTCGCTGTTTTTGTAAGTATATAGCGATTGTATTTTTTTGTATATAGCGAAATTTGAGTAAAAGGTAACCGCACTTTAGCACGGCAGAATGATGAAATAGAGTGCTACGTAAAACTATTTTATAGTATTTGCGTTAATTAAGAGTGTTTCTATGAAGCATCACTTAATAGTATTAAGAAATTTATTTATCCCATATAAAATTTAATGATTTAAAAGTTATATTTCTTTACAAAACATATAAATATGTCTTCATTTTTCATCCCAACTTTTATAGAATGGTAGCTATTTTAATAAGTTTTAGCCTGCGGAGTTTTTTTATGTTAAGTGCATTATTGAGAAGTGGTGAAATCAAAAACTATACGCCATTAGGCCAAGATGGCATGGCAGTTTATACGGTAGCATCCCAGTTGCGAGATGCACTTAAGTTTAAGCGAGGTCGTTCCTTTGCTGAATATTTAGCGATTCCACAGCGTAATGAACAGGGGGATAAAATCGATTGGTATGTACCCTTTGATTCCACTCGTGCAGATGGGCAATATATGATTATCCCTTGGACTTCGGCTACGGAAGAAGAACGTGAAAATGCCCGCTCAGAATTGAAGATTTTTGAGCGCACAGCATTAGAGTTAGGTAAAGAGCTGATTCAATCTCCCTCCTCAAAAGGTGACCAATTACTATTTGCTCGTTTGCTTTGCGGTGGAAACCCCGACGATATTACTGATCCTGAAAATCTCAAAGCCTTACGCTTTCCTAATCCAGAACATGTTTATTTAGTCAATGATCGCCCCGTAATTACCTTCTGGGGATTTCTTGAAAAACATGCCGCTGCTCATGGTAATCCATTCCTTTCTTTACAAGCTGCAGCCCCAAAACCAATTAAACCCGCTTCACCTACAACACCAGTGATTGAACCTGTAGTTGCGAAAAAACACCCTTGTCGTGTGTTCTGGTGGGTATTGCCATTATTACTCGGATTACTTTTATTATTGGCTTGGTGGTTTAAAGATTTATGGTGGCCTAAAGAGGAAACAACAGTAAAAAATGACCCTGTCACAGTTTCTGAATCTCAAACCCAAACTGTCAAAAAACCGAAAGAAAAAGAATTACGTAAATTGAAAGATGTTCTTTACCGATATCTGAATGGACGCTGGGTTGATGGAAAGGGTGTGGCTGTGACAGATCCTTCAGTTTTAAATCAACTAGGCGATGCTCCAGTTGTTGGAGAAGGAAATATGCAAGGTGAAGGTCTTAATACACCATTAACAGAAACAGATGCTGCCAAAGCTGATGAATCAAAAAATGATAAAGCAGATGATGCCAAAGCAGAGCAAAATAAAGATGAAAATAAACAACAACCGCCAGTAGACCCTCTAGCAGAGGGTAAATCGGATACTAAAGAGGATCAAAATAAAGTAGATGAAAAAACACAGCAACCACCAGTAGATCCGTTAGCCGAAAATAAATCAGATACTCAGGCTGGACAAAATAAAGAAGATGATAAAAAGAATCAAACCACTTCTAATGCTAATGCTAAACCATTACAAATTCCAACAACTAGTACACAAAATGGTAATGTAGATTTTCTAAATGGCCAGTGGAATGCTGGAGCGGGGATTCAGGATAAAACTACTGGTAAGCCTCTACGCTTAAAATATGCATTCTCAAATGGCGTAGGTCAAGTACAAGTACAACGCGGTGACGGCGTACAATGCACGGGAGATGTTTCTGCAAAAATGCAAGGCAGTGGTTTGAATATTACTAATAAAGGTGTAGCAAAATGTAGCGATGGCTCAAGCTATCAGCTGCCTGAAGTAATTTGTAAACCTGGCGCGAAGAGTATTGCCGATTGTCAAGGTGGATATGGCTCAGGACAGAGCTTCCCAATGACAATGAAATCGAATTAGTGAACCAATAAACAACGAATAGAAGCGAGAATAAAAATGTTACCGGATTTACATCATTACGGAAAAGAAATCTCACTAATTATGAATAGTGGGGTGCAATTTTTAGACTTCGGTTTAAAAATTGATTGGAAAGACAAAGAATGGCGTACCAAAAGTATGGGAAACTTCGCCTCTGGCGGTGAAAACCATCCAATTCGTCGATTAGTTGAACATCGTAGCGGTGAAGGTTATTGTGATAGCAGTGATTTGAGCCGAATGGTTAAAGTAGAACATGAAATCAGTGTAGAACAGTCATTCAAATTATTAGATGGTGTTTGGTTACCTATTCCTGTTTTGCGTACAGTAGCTTCTACAGATGGTTTTGATGAAGGCCCTTATAACTGGGCGCGTGCACGAATTGTTAAACTAGCTGAACCAGATGTAGAAGGCAATACTTATCGAGTTACTTTAGCTTTTGATACTAAAATTTTTCCTAATCGTGCTGATGTTGCTTACCTTGCACCAACTGAAGAAGATGTGCGTTCTGGCGCGGTTTTTGGTCTCGCTTATCAATCTCATCAAATGTCGTGGTTTTTGGACTACAAATGGATAAATGAATGGTTATTGGAGCTTTTCACTGAACTAGCGCCAGAAAATGATCGTTTAAAAATTCATCCTGATGATCTGAAAATGGACATTGCTGCTAAATTTCATCAAGGTCATTACTTGAATATTTTGGCTATTCTAGGTGAAGAAATTGATATTCCACGGATTAAAATGATTTCCAATCGTTCTGATGAAATTAATCGTGCAATTCCAGTTGATATGGTATTGGATGTAGGAAACTCCCGCACTTGTGGAATTTTAATTGAAGATCACGTGCAGGAAAAAGATGGTTTGAAAAAACGCTATGAATTGGAATTACGTGATTTAACGCGCCCGGAACGAGTGTACTCCGAACCATTTGAAAGTCGAGTTGAATTTGCCCAAGCGTTTTTTGGCAAAGATCATTTTTCTGTACAAAGTGGGCGTCGTGATGCTTTCCAATGGGCAACAATTGCGCGTGTAGGGAAGGAAGCCGCTCGTTTAGCAAGTCGTCGAGAGGGAAATGAAGGTTCAACAGGTTTATCTAGTCCAAAACGTTATTTATGGGATGATGCTCGTTACGAACAAGGCTGGCGTTTTAACTCATCCTATGTAAAAACAGATTACGAGCCTTATGCAACAGCAGATCCGCTTTCTGGATTAATCAATGAGTATGGTGAAGCATTACATATTTTGCGGGATGATATTGATGAAGAATTTGAACGCAAAATGCCTGTATTCCAACCTAAATATTCTCGTCGTTCATTGATGACGTTTATGTTATCAGAAGTGTTGATGCAAGCATTAATGCAGATTAACAGCCCTGCTCAACGAGCTAAATTGGAACATTCTAAAGCACCGCGTTTTTTACGTTCGATTATTTTGACTGTACCACCAGCAATGCCTAAACCTGAACGAGAAATTTTCCGTCAATCTATTTATCAGGCTATCGGCTTAGTTTGGAAATCTCTTGGCTGGGATAAATCTGATGATGATTTTGACTTCAATTCACAAAGTGCAAGAGAAAAATATTGGCCGATTTTACCTGAGGTGATTATTCAATGGGATGAAGCAACCTGTGGGCAAGTTGTTTATCTATTTAATGAAACTCAAAATAACTATGGCGGTCGACCAGAAGAATTTATTGCTGCATTGCAACGTCCAGATAAAAAAGAAAAGGATCGTATTACTATCGCAACTATTGATATAGGTGGTGGTACAACAGACTTAGTAATCAACGATTACTCGCTGGATTATGGAGAAAACGGTGGTTCAGGTAGTAATGCCTATATTATCCCGACTCAGCGTTTCCGTGATGGTTTCAAAGTGGCCGGTGATGATATTTTGCTAGATATGATTCGTAATGTAGTAGTGGAATCTTTAACTGTTGGTTTGAAAAATGCAGGTTTACGTGATCCTGAACCTATTCTTTCTGAATTGATTGGCGATCAGGCATTAAAAGTACAAGATGCATTATTACGCCAACAATTGACATTACAAGTATTCAGCCCAATTGGCTTGCGCGTATTGAAAGAGTACGAAGGTTATGATCCAATGCAAAAGACCAATGCATTAAATGGGAAGACTTTTGGTGAATTATTAGAAGACGTAGAACAGCCTACAGAAAGTGTGTTGGACTATATTAATGAACCGATTCGCCGTGCCTTAGGTCGTTCAGATTTTAATATTTTAGATTTACCGGTTCAGGTGAATTTAGAACGTATTCACAGTTTATTTATTCGTGGTGATTATTTTGATATCTGCAAAACCTTCAACGCTTTGTGTGAGGTCGTCAACAGCTATCAATGTGATGTGTTGTTACTGACTGGCCGACCATCTCGTTTGCCTGGTGTACAATCCTTCTTCCGTTCTCGTTTACCTTTACCAGTCGGACGGATTTTACCATTACATCATTACCGCACAGGAAACTGGTATCCATTCCACAAACAAGGTCGTATAGATGATCCAAAAACGACTGCAGCAGTGGGTGCTATGCTTTGTTTCTTATGTAAAGATATGCGTTTAACCAACTTCTATTTACGTTCAATGGCAATGACAGCTTATTCCACAGTGAAATACATTGGGTATTTAGATAACAATAACGTAATTAAAGACAGCAACGTTTATTATCACGATATTGATTTAGACAATGAGGATTATGATTTCCCAGATACTTCCTTTGAAGTACGCGGTGATACCCGTTTAGGTTTCCGCCAATTAAATGTGGAGCGTTGGGTTGCTTCTCCACTTTATATGCTTTCTATAGAAAGCCGTGAATGGAAAGCGATGTTGAATAATGAAGGTGTGGTATTACAAGTAACATTAGGTATAAAAAATAGCCGTAATAGCCAAGAAAGAGCAGAAAATTTCTACATAAAAAATGTGACAGCATCAAATGGCCGTTCTTGCGTACGAGAAAGGGATATTACCCTTCATCTAAACACAATGACCGATGCGGGACTTGGTGATCAAAAATTATATTGGTTAGATACTGGCTGTGTGAAACGATAGGTGGAAGAGAAAATGACGGATAATCAATTAACAGAATCTTGGGATAAGGTATTCCAAGCATCACAACAAGCGATTGATTGGGTAAATGATGTTCGCCCAAATGTTGCCCGTTTAAATAATGAGGCTGATGGTTTAATTCTTGAATTAAGACGTTTACGTAATACAGCAAAACGCCTAGGTGCCGTTTCTTCTAAACCAATTACAGCTGGTTTTTTTGGGTTATCACAGGCAGGTAAATCTTTCTTAATTTCAGCACTGGCAGCCGATCAAAAGGGCAACTTGGAAACGATTTTTGACGGTCAACAGTTGGATTTCATTAAACATATCAATCCTCCTGGTGGCGGAAAAGAAGCAACGGGTTTGGTTACTCGTTTTACTCGCTCAGCAAAAGCGGCTGTTACAGGCTATCCTTTAGAACTTCGCTTATTTCATGAAATTGAAGTTGCCAAAATTTTAGTTAATGCTTATTTCAACGATTTTGATAAAGAACGTGTGACTTATCAATTGGAACAATCTCGCATTAATGAAATACTTAAACCTTTAAATGCTAAATTAAATGCTCAGCCTGTAAAAGGTGTTAATGAAGATGACGTAGTTGATTTGCAGGATTACGCCCAGGAAAGCTTCGGAAAATCTTTATCTGTATTACAGGCTAATTATTGGGCTAGAGCGATAGCCATGGCACCAAGACTGAGCATTGAAGATAGAGCAACCTTATTCTCCATATTATGGGCAGAAATTCCAGAGTTGACTCAAATCTATATTCAATTTGCAAAAACACTGGCTAAATTAGGTAATCCTGAACGTGTTTATGCACCGCTTACCGCAGTAGTAAAAGATAATGGTACTGGCGGTCTTTCTCAAGCTGACAGTATTATGAACGTTGATATGCTTGAGCGTTTAGGTACAAATCGAGATGAACAAATTGCTGTTCGTCCTCTTATTGAAGAAGGCCATGTTGGTGAGCCTGTTTCCATTTCTTTGGCTGAATTAACCGCACTTACCGCAGAATTAGTTTTCCCGTTGATTAACCCAACTAAAGTGCCGGCTGTTGAAACGGTTGATTTATTAGATTTCCCAGGGTACCGTGGTCGTTTAGCAATCACTTCTTTAAGTGAAGTAAAAGAAGGTAATCCTGTATCTCAACTCATTTTAAGGGGCAAAGTAGCTTATCTTTTTGAGCGTTATACCGATAGTCAAGAAATGAACATTTTGATTGTTTGTACTCCATCAACCAAACAATCCGATGTGAATAGTGTAGGTCCTGTATTGGAGCGCTGGATTAATAAAACGCAAGGAGATAATCCGACTGATCGTGCTAAACGTAAACCCGGACTTCTTTGGGCGATAACCATGTTTGATATGCGTATCAGTAGTGATTTGGCCAAAGATGAAGATATGCTGAAAATGTCTTGGGGACAAGGTGGATTGCTGAAACAAACGATTTTAGAGCGCTTCGGAAACTATTCTTGGCTAAATGAATGGGCAAATGGCAAGCCGTTTGATAATGTTTTTTTAGTACGTAAACCGGGTTTCAAAGTGGCTTTTTTAGATATGGATAATACTGAAGAATTAGCCATTAATCCAAAAGAGGCTGGGCAGCTTAATCTTTTACGTAGTACTTTTGCTAATGACCCTGATATTCAAAAACATGTTGCTCAACCTCAAGAAGCCTGGGATGCAATGATGAAATTGAATGATGGTGGGATGCAACGAATTAGTGATTATTTGAAAACGATTGCTTTGCCAGAAGTGAAAGCTCAACGTTTAACTGAGCAACTTAATGAATCTATCCATCATATTGTAGAAAACCGTTTTTCTTCTTGGTATCAAAGTGAAGGTGCTGAAGAAGTCAATAAAAAACGTCAATTAGCACAAATGATTGTTGGTGAATTAAGTAAAAAAGGACTTTTGGTCGGTGAGTTTTTACGTTGTCTTCAATTACCTGAAGAGACAATTCGTTCTTTATATTTTTCTGATTATGAAGAGGTCTTACTAAACAAAGGTGAAGAAGAAACTAAAGCACAAGAAAATTCAGCAAATACCTTTGATGCTGGTTTTGGTTTTAGTTCAGAAGGATTTGATTTATTTGCTGAACCGGCTCCTGTTGTTGTAGAAGAGAAACCGGCTGAAAAAATTGTGGAATCTCGTTTTGCTATGGCTGCATTTAAATCCTGGATTGAACATTTGCGTTCAATTTCTTCTGATCAGCATTTGATGCAATTCTTTGGTTTTACTAAAGAAGCCGTTGAAGGTTTAGTTGGTGAATTGATTACTGGTGCAAATCGTCTTCATTTACAGGATAAACTTTCTAAGGTCGTTTTCCGTAATGAAAACGCAGGAAGTAAACGTGATCAATTAGCTGAGCGTCAAGTATTTTCCATTAATACTGAAATTGCGGATTTTATTGCATGGTTGGATTTTGTTAATCAACCACTGACTCAACGTCCGGCTAGTCGCGTGATGAATGAGCGAGCAATATTTGAAAATAGGGAAGTTGAAAAGGTAAACGGTTTACCTAAATTAGATGACCAAACTAATAATTACACTAAAAATTATCTTTTTGACTGGTTTGTAGCCTTTGGTCACTTTGCTGAAGGAAATGCCGGACACAGCGCTGGACGGGAAATTGATCAGGTCAGCAATACAAGGTTAGGTTCGGTATTAGATTTATATCGTTCTGCACAATGCTAAGGAATAGAAAATGTTACGAATTCAATTAGAGGAAGATCGTCCAGGATACGCTAAATTCACTGCGACGAAATGGAATGGTAGTACAGAAGTTGAAATTGCAGTACAGCGAAATCAGGATGGCTGCTATTTTAATGGCAATGATACTCCATGGAATCCAGAACCAGTATGGCATAAGGTGGAGGGATTAACCTTAGAAAATGATGTATTGCAAGGTGTTATTGGTAAATGGCTAATTGATAGCCTTGTTCAACAGATCGGTAATGTGCGTTATATGATGTCTGTCCGTGATGTACAGAACGGTACGATTGTTGATAGTGGCCCAGTCAGAATGGTTGGTAATATCTTAGCTTCTCTTGCTGGTGGTGACTCCAGTCGAGAAGACAATGTACAAAGTCATGTGCAAGCTGAACCAGAACCAGTCATTGAAGAGCCTTTGGTGGAACCCATTGTTGTAGCTGAAAATGAGCAATCAACAGAACCAGCTATAGTATTTGAAGATTTAGCGCAAAACGAAACACAGACTGAGCCAGCAGAGAATATTGAAGTACCAGTTACAGTAGAGCAAAAGAAAAAAGGTAAAGGAGGCTTAATTGCCTTAATTTTAGCTCTGTTAATTGGCGGTGGTGTTGGAGCTTATTTCTTCTTAAATAAGAAAGATGAGCCAGTGGCAAAATCTGACTGTGCAGTGGATACAAATACTAATGATGAATTGGCGTTTATTCAGAGCTGTCTGAAAACTAAACCAGAGCCAAAACAAATTTTAGAAATTATTGCTTCGGCTAAACAAGCAAATAAATGTGCGATTGCTCAACGACTTTATGCCAACCAAGCTCAAGGTGGCAATGTAGAGATTGCACTGGCTTATGCAGAGGAATATGAAAAAGGTAGTTCTTGTTTCCAAGCTGATAAGGAAACAGCAATTTATTGGTATGAAACTGCATTAAGTAATGATCCGAATAATGCGACAGCTAAAGAAAAATTAGAGGCATTGAAAAAATAATGAAACAGTTAAGACTTTCTACTTTATCTCTTTGTTGCTTAACAGCAATCATGTCTCCGTCAGTTTTTGCTGAAGAGATAAAACCATTACTGCAAGAAGGTAAAACCACACTTTACCAACGCGTGTTAAGTACACCAAGTTGTGAGTTATTAGAAAAAAGTGATGCTAAGAGCGGTCAAAAAATTCCTGCTTTTTCCCGCTATTATGTATATAAACGGGAAAATGTAGGAAATAAGGCTTTATTACAGGTAGGCCCAGATAGCTTTGGTAAAACTGTCGGTTGGTTAGATGCTAATTGTGCTGTACCTTGGAATATGCAAATGACAATGGTCTTTACTAACCCATCCGATCGGGGGTCTTTATTATTCTTTAAGGATAAAGCAACTCTTGAAAGTATTATTAATGACAATTCTCCAGCAAAAGCAGTTGAGTCAATTCGTGCTGAACTTTCCCAAAAGAAAAGTAGTGAGAAAGTGTTAGCGGAAGAACCAAAGGAATTTGTAGATTTCCAAAAAAACTTCTATCTATTACCTGTTTTACAGGGAGAAGAAGTGATGGATAGTCAAGGATTTTATGAGCGCTTGTTAGAAGTCGCATCTGTCAGCAAAAATGATAAGCCGGTCACTCAACCAACTACAAGTACAACAAACAATAATCAAACCAACAAAACAGGTCAAAACCAACCTCAAGAAATTGTTGGGTTTAGTGCTGCGGTAGTATTTGTTATTGATTCGACGATTTCTATGGACCCCTACATCAATAGAACGCGCGATGCAATTAAAAAAGTTTATGAAAAAATCGAAAAAGAGAACTTGGGTAAACAGGTTAAGTTTGGTTTAGTGGCGTTCCGTTCAAGCACTAAAGCAGTACCTGGATTAGAGTACACTTCGAAAATGTTCGTTGATCCAAGTACCGTAAAAGATGGTAAAGATTTCATGGATAAAGTGGCGAATTTAAAACAAGCTACTGTTTCTTCAAAAGAATTTAGTGAAGATGCTTATGCCGGTGTGTCACAGGCATTAAATGAAATTAATTGGAACAATTTTGGAGGCCGTTATTTAGTATTGATTACTGACGCCGGTGCGATTGAAGGGGATAATCCAATTTCGACTACGGGGTTAGATGCAAAACAATTACGTTTAGAGGCTCAGCATCGAGGTGTTGCACTTTATACATTACATCTAAAAACACCATCTGGTAAAAATAACCATGAAATAGCTCAAGCACAGTATAATGAACTCTCTTTCAACAATTATTTGAATAAACCACTTTACTATCCAGTAAATGCTGGTGATGTAAATGAGTTCGGACAAAAAGTTGATACTCTTGCCAGTGCTTTAACTGCTCAAGTCAAACAAGCTTATTCAGGTGAAGAGGCTGCTGGTAGCGTATTAACAGCCACCACAAAAACAGGCGGAGATCCGAAAAAATCTGAAATTGAAGAAGATGCTGTTTTATTAGGTAAAGCAATGCAATTGGCATATTTAGGGGAAGTAAAAGGTACAAAAGCACCACCAGTATTTAAAGCTTGGGTGAGTGACCGTGATTTTGCTAAACCAACAGTCCCAACCGCCGAGGCTCGAGTATTACTAACAAAATCACAACTAAGTGATTTGAGTGATGTAGTAAAGAAAATTGCGGATGCGGCAAATAGCGGGTTAATTTCACCAACAGATATGTTTTCACAACTTCGTTCAGTAGCTGCAGCAATGGGACAAGATCCAAATAAAATTAAGGAAGATAAATCAACTAAATTGGCAGATTTAGGTTTACTTGGTGAATATTTGGATGGCATTCCTTATAAGAGTCAAGTGACCGGAATTGATGAAGATACTTGGAAAGGTATGAGTGTGCAGGAACAAGAGAAATTTATTCGCGATCTGCATAGTAAGTTACGTCATTATCGTATTTTTAACGAGGACCAATCTCGTTGGATTTCTTTATCAGAAGGAGCCGATCCTCGCGATAATGTATATCCAGTACCATTGGATGCCTTACCATAGAAAAGGATATAGCGTGCTAACCATTAAAGATTTATCCATAACTCGCGGACAAGGGGAGCAAAGTTTTACGGTTTCCCTACCGCATTTATCTTTGGCTGAAGGTGAGGTCGTTTCACTTTGTGGTTCGAGCGGTTGTGGAAAAAGCACGCTATTGGAAATGATGGGGCTAATTTTAAAACCGGATAACTTGAGCCAATATGAATTGAGCTCAGCTACTTTAAGCATGGATTTAGCCCCCCTTATTCTGAGTAATAAGCAAAAGACTTTGGCTGAGATTCGCTCTAAAAATCTTGGCTTTATGTTACAAAATGGTGGGCTATTACCTTTTTTAAGCGTATGGCAAAATATTCTGCTACCTTGTCAAACAAATGGAATTTTAGCTGATGAAAGTTGGTTACATCATCTATGCGAAAAACTAAACATCAATCATTTAATGACAAAATATCCAAAGCAGCTTTCTATAGGTGAACGTCAACGGGTCGCTTTTGTTCGCTCTATTGCCCATAAACCACTTTTATTATTAGCGGATGAGCCAACATCTGCATTAGATCCCCACCACTCAGAGATTTTATTTCATTTAATGCTATCCTTAGCAAAACAGCAAAAAATTGCCGTGCTGCTAGTAACTCACGATTGGGATTTAGTGCAACGTAATGAACTTCGTACTTTTAGTGCAAAATTGGATATGTCTTTACGTCAGTCTTGTTTTATTGAACAAGCCAATAATGACTAGCAAGAATAGGGTATCTTGATGAAAAATAGATTTACATTATTGGCAAAATTAGCACTAAACGATATTTTCTATGATCGTAAGGTTTCTTTTTGTATTATTGCTTCATTGGTAGCAGTAATTGCTCCTTTATTGCTTCTTTTTAGTTTGAAATATGGCATTGTTTCTCAATTACGTCATCAGTTGGTTAATGATCCAACCAATTTAGAAATTAAAATTGTTGGTAATTTAAATCTTTCTCAAGACTGGTTTGATTGGCTTAAACAACAGCCGGAAACCCAATTCTCTATTCCATTAACGCGTTCACTTAATACAATTATTGATTTGAAGAAAGAGGCAAATTTTGTTCGTAATGTGGAGTTAATTCCAACCACTTCAGGCGATCCAATTACTCAACAATCTTTGCAAAATGAGAATTCCATTATTTTAAGTGCATTAAGTGCAGAAAAACTACAAGCTAAACAAGGTGAAAGTATTACTTTAGTTGCAACTCGAAATGAAAATGGACAAGAAGAAAAGGCATTATTGCAATTAAAAGTGCAGGCTATTTTAAATGAGCAACAATTTCCTCGTGCTGCAATTTTTGTGCCTATGTCATTATTAATTGGTGTTGAAGACTTTCGCGATGGTATGAAAACGGAACTTTTCCCTGCAGCAAGTGGAAAGCCAAATGATAAACTCCGTAAAAATTTTGCTAGAGCGAGAATTTATGCTAGAAGCTTGGATGATGTGGCACCTCTAGCACTAAAGCTACGTGAACAATTTCATATTGATACTCGAACGGAATCCAAAGCGATTGAAAATGTAAAAGCGATTGATAGTGTATTAAATGTTATTTTTATGGTTATTGCTTTTACTTCTGTAGTGGGCTGCGTGCTATCTCTTATTGGCGCATTTCTTGCAAATATTGATCGAAAACGTAAGGATATTGCTGTTTTACGTTTAATAGGTTTTCAACAAAGTGCGGTTGGTATTTATTTAGTTTTTCAAGCAATCGTACTCAGTAGTATTGCTTTCATTTTATCTTATGGGCTGTATTTGTTTGGCAGTCAATTATTTAATCAAATACTAGGAACAAGCTTAAGTGGCTCCCATTTTGTTAGCCGTTTGGCTCCAATACATTTATGCTTGGCTTTTATTTTCTCTTTTCTACTTGCTGGCGTGGTTGCTGCTATAGGGGCAGTTCGCGCAGTAAAAATTCAACCTGCGGAGAGTCTGCGAGATGTTTAAATATCGTTTTTCTTTATTAGCATTAATTATGGCCAGTACGGCTGTATTAGCCCAACCTTGGGAAGAAAAATTTTTTAATCCGAAAAAATTAGATGGTGATATTGTATTACCCATGCCTTGTGAAGGGAGTATGGTTTTTCGAGTAATTAAAACTAACACCAAAAAACCATTAGAAGATATTAAAGTCACTCTCGGTGGCAATAGCAATGATGAAGATGGTTATGCGCAATATGCTACGCCAAATTATATTTCGGGTAGTTTTGCCAATGAAAAACAAGAACGCTATTTCTTAATGGGAAAATATGAGGTGACAGAAGCTCAGTTTAATGCCGTAATGAAAGGCGAGCAATGTCCTTCAGTAAATATGAAAACCAGTTTACCCGCAATTAATATGAGTTGGTTTGATGCGATAGAATTTACCCATAAATATAATGAATGGCTACTTAAAAATGCAGCAGATAAACTTCCAACGGAAGATGGAAGTAAAGGTTTTGTCCGTTTGCCAACTAATGCTGAATGGGAATTTGCTTCTCGAGGTGGGGTTGCGGTTGATGAAGCTGCATTCCGTGAAAATACCTTTCCTATGCCAGATGGTATTGCTCGTTATGCATGGTCATCTAAAAATGCTAATGGTCGTTTGCAAGTTATAGGTTTACTTGAGCCGAATCCACTTGGTTTATTTGATACATTGGGGAATGTTTCTGAAATGGTATTTGACGGTTTTCGTGCTAATAAGCTAAGTCGCTATCATGGTCAAGAGGGAGGCATGATTGCCCGAGGTGGAAGCTATATTAAAGGAGAAAGTGAAGTCAACAATACTTCACGTATTGAGGTTCCTTATTACGATAATAATGGCACGATGAAGAAAAAAGATATGGGATTCCGTGTAGCAATTACCGCACCTTTATTAACATCAAATAATCGTATTAATCAATTACGTCAAGAATGGTCTGCTTTAGGCTCAGATAGTAAAGAAAGTAATGATCCAAATATTGTCGGTAAACTGGAAAAATTAGCGTCGAACGTTGAAGATGAAAAACTTAAACAAGAAATTACTAAGACCAAAGATGAATTGCGAGCAGCAAACCTGGCACGAGATGAACAGCGAGATGCCGCAATTCGTTCGGCCTTACAATTAGGTGGATTCCTTTGTGCTAATGTTTCTGATTTACAGGCAGAAGTAGAACAGCAAGAAACAGCAGTAAAAGCTTTTGCTGAGGAAATAAAAAATGAACAGGATACCGATTTAAAACAAATTTATCAGCAAAAAGAATCTGATTTTAAACAACGATTACAAGAAGCTGAAAAGGCTAGAGATTTTGTTGTGCAATATTATGCAGGCACAATTACTAGTACATTTGACACTTATAGCCTTGCTAATGTAAAAGAACAAGTAGAAAGAACAAAATCCATGATGAATGAGAAAAAACTTGCTAATGGACAAGCGACGAATTTGAGCCAGTACCTTGATTTATATTGGAAACATTTAAGCCAATATTATCAGAATGGCAAAATTACCCGAGAACAATGGTTACAGCAATGTAATCAAATTAAACCTCAAACTCACTAATGATAAATAAGGAAAATCTTATGAAATTGAAAAAGACCTTTGGTGTACTAATTTTATCTAGTTCATTAGCCCTTGCAGGCTGTGCTGGTACAGGTAGTAGTTCAAGCAGCTTAGATAGCGGTGATGATGCTAAATTTTTTAGCTCATCAGGCTGGGGTTCTTGTGCTTGGGGAGCTGCAGGAGGTGCTGCATTAGGTGCTTTAACAGGATTATTGACTGGTGGTGATACTGAAAGTACAGTAGCGGGTGCCGTAATTGGTGGCGCTGCAGGCTGTGCAGCTGGTATGACTTCAAACTACTATTTAGAAAAGCAACGTAAAACTTATGCGAAAAAAGAAGATCGCCTAAATGCTTATATTGCTGATGTTCGTCAAAATTCACAGATGGTACAAAAATCTACTGCAAAACTAAATGCTGCAACAGCTAAAAATAACCAGTTGATCGCAAAAGTGAATAGTCAATTAAAATCAGGAGCAATCCAAAAAGCTGAAGCAAAACAACAGTTAGCCCAAGTTGATGCTGATATTAAAGCTGCCCAAGAGCGCTTAACTGCAATGAAATCTAATTTAAATATGCTTAGCGAAGCCGCTAGATCTGAACGCTCTTCTGGTAGTGCAAGCAAAAGATTAGATCAAGATATTCTTCAATTAAAAAAACAA
Source organism: Haemophilus parainfluenzae ATCC 33392 (assembly GCF_031191205.1). NCBI lineage: Bacteria > Pseudomonadati > Pseudomonadota > Gammaproteobacteria > Pasteurellales > Pasteurellaceae > Parahaemophilus > Parahaemophilus parainfluenzae. The sequence continues at coordinate 1,889,333 of NZ_CP133470.1, forward strand.
GTTTCAACTTATGAGCAAGCATTACAAGCTCAAGTAAAACAACGTTCAGCAATTCAAGTTGGCTAATAAGGGGAGGGGGATGTGAAAATAATTAAATTATTAACCGCACTTTCAGCCACAGCATTATTAGCATCTTGTTCTGCAACACCAGAAGAATGTAATCCCAATGTAGAACAAAGCATTTGGGGAAAAATGGCTTGTGTTAATTCGGGTAGTTATGATGCTCGCGTTCAACGTAAAGAAAGTGAATTATCACAAGAGCAAGCTAAGAACGCGGAATTATTGGCTAAAAACAAGCATGCCCAAGAAGCTAAAAATAAATCAGCTAAACAACTTAATCAAAAGAAAGCCGCATTAGCTAATTTAAATAAAGACTTGCAAAATAATGCAGCTTTACTTAAACAAAAAGCAAAAGGTAATAGTGAAGTATTAGCAAAAATTCAAGAAGTAGAACAACAGATGAGTCAAGTAAATACTTCTGATGCTTCTGATGAGGCAAAAGCGAAAGAGTTGCAAGCGTTACAGCGTAAATTAACAGCTTATAAAAAAGCACTTGCTATCAAGTAATCATAAGGATTAAGAGCTGATCTTTTCAGGTCAGCTCTTGTTATTAGAATAAGAATATCATTCGTTTTTATTCTAATAATACAGACTCAAACATAGAGGACTTTATGCAACGTTTAGCACGTTTTAAACTAGATGAGATTAATCAAAATGCCATTGTGTTATTTGAACACTATGATGAAATAATCAAAATAATACGATCTCATCTTCCACCAAGTACAGCAACTTTATTTGCTAAACCAGAAATAAAATCAGATCAAGTTACTGTGGAATGGTATAGCGAATTAGAGGGTCAGCCTTATCTTGTATCCAGTAATGAATCTGGAAATACGATATTACAGAAAATAGCACCACTTATTCAGCAGCGTTTAAATGCAATTAATAGTCTTACGCAAAGTCTTACACAGAAAGGCTTAATTACGCCTGAACAAAACGCTTGGTTAACACAATTAGTTGAAGGTGCTAGTCATGATACCAAACAAATTTATTTAGTAAATAATGAACCGGTTATTACTGGTTGGGGTATCGGAAAAAAAGTAGAACCACCGGCTCCGCCACCGATTGTCCCTGTGGCAACACCTAAACACCGTTGGTGCTATTGGTTATTACCGCTTCTTTTATTGCTACTCGGTTTATTGGCTTGGTGGTGGTTTAATCGTGAGCCTGTTGTTCCCCCTAAAGTGGAACCGCCTAAGGTAGAAGAACCGAAAAAAGAAGAACCAAAAATTGAGGAGCCTAAACCAGAACCTCCAAAAGAAGAGCCAAAGGTTGAAGAGCCTAAACCGGAGCCTCTAAAGGAGGAACCAAAGATTGAGGAGCCTAAACCAGAGCCTGTTCAAGAGCCTATTAAGGAAGAGCCGAAAGTAGAACCTCCTGTTGTTGAGCCACCGAAGGAAGAGCCTAAACAACCACCACAAAAAGTGTGTAAGCCGAAATACAAACCAGGTGAAACACCACAGATGGTAATGATTTTTGATAATTCTGCATCAATGCTTTATAGTTTGTTAGAGAACTCACAAACTATAAGTAATTTTGAACAGCGTTGGGATGCGTATGGTGTAAGTAATGAGGAGCTTGAGTATATGCGTCGTTTACCAAATCGCTTAGCCACTGCCAAAAAAGCCTCTTCCAATATTATTAATAGCATTGGCAAAAATGTAGATATCGGCTTAGTCTCATTAAAAACTTGTCCGGCTGCAACTAACCATGGTTTCTATTCACCAGGTAAACGTAATGCACTTAAAGCCAAAATTCAAGCAATGAAACCAGGAGAAGAGAATAGCGGAACTCCTCTATATAATGGATTACAAATTGCAAGCAGCATGATTGATGGTGTAAAACGCGATGCCTTTATTTTGCTTCTAAGTGATGGCAAAGATAGCTGTACTACAGCAGATATTTGTGGCCTAGCCAATCAAATAGCCAAAGAAAAACCGCGTTTAAAAGTGAATGTGGTTGATATTGGTGGGGCTAGAGCTGCCAACTGTGTAGCCAGCGCTACTGGCGGAAAAGTATTTACCGCAAATAATCAGAAACAAGTTGTGAGTATGGTGAATCAAGCTATTAAACCTATGACTAAAACTGATGAGTGTGAATAAGGAACGCTTATGCAACGTCTAGCTCGTTTTAAATTGCAAGAAATTAATCAAAATGTGACCGCACTTTTTGTCCATTATGATGAAATAATTAAAATCTTGCGTAGCCATTTGCCACCAAGTACCGCCACTTTATTTGCAAAACCAGAAATAAAAGCCGATCAGGTTACAGTGGAATGGTATAGCGAGCTAGAAGGCCAGCCAGTCTTGATTACTCAAGAAATGCAAGAAGATAAGCGATTTAAACCAACAATTTCACTGATTCAACAGCGCCTAAATGCGATTATGACATTGAATCAGGAGCTTATGACTAAAGGTGTACTGACACCCGAACAAAGTGCTTGGTTAGCTCAATTGGTGGAAGGGGCGACTCATGATACCCGTCAAATTTATTTAGTAAATAATGAACCAGTTATTACTGGTTGGGGTATTGGAAAAAAAGTAGAACCACCGGCTCCGCCACCAGTTGTTCCCCTTACTGCACCAAAACACCGTTGGTGCTATTGGCTTTTACCGCTTCTTTTATTACTACTAGGCTTATTGGCTTGGTGGTGGCTCAATCGCGAACCGGTTGTACCGCCTAAAGTAGAACCACCTAAGGTCGAAGAACCGAAGAAAGAAGAGCCTAAACCAGAGCCACCGAAAGAGGAGCCTAAAGTAGAAGAACCAAAACCGGAGCCGGTTCAAGAACCACCAAAAGAAGAACCGAAAGTAGAGGAGCCCAAACCAGAACCGAAGAAAAACTGCCGAGTAGTGGAAAAACCAACTGATGCACCGCAACTGGCTATTATTTTTAATAATGCTTCAGGGATGCGCTATACCTTATTAGAAAGCGCCAAAAAAGTAGCGATTTTTGACGAAAAATTAAGAAATCCAGCAAAATATGGCATCACGCAACAAGATGTCTATTATATGTACCGTAAACCAAATCGGTCCGTAGCTTCTAAAAAATCGGTAGCGGAATTAATTAATAATATTCCAACAGCAGTGGATATTGGTTTAGTCGAACTAAAAAGTTGTTTATCTACCTCGAAAAAAGCATCTTATGCTACCAATCATGGCATATTTACTGCGGCACAACGCAGTACATTAAAAACTAAACTTAATAAAATGCAGGTGCGGGAAAATCAGGTTCCAGGCACACCAATTTATGAAGGGTTACAAAAAGCCTTAACTATTATTGATGGTAAAGAACGTGAAGCGTTAATTGTGTTAATTACCGAAGGTAATGGTGATTGCACTAATAGAAACGTCTGTGAGCTCATTAAAAAAGAAGCGAAAGAAAGACCAAAATTAAAAATTAATATCGTTAATATTAATTCGCCTTGGCATAATACGGATTGCCTAGCTAAGACAACTGGTGGTGAAATTCTAAACGGTGATATGACGAATCAAGTTAAATTAACTGAAGCCATTAAGAAATCAATGGAACCAGTACAGCAAGAAATCTGTGATGAATAATGGAAAGGGCGTTTAACGCCCTTTTTTTCAATATAAGAATTCTTTTAAATTTTTTCTAAAAAAATAACCGCACTTTATCGCGCGGTTACGTTATTCTATAAGCATTTAGCTGGCTTTGGCAGACCCGCCAGTTTGGTTGCTTGTTTAGCAGGTCCGTCAGGGAAGAGTCGTTGCAAATGGCGGCTATTGCCTTTATCGGCGCCTAATTTTTCTGACATTGCTTTTACCAGCATTCGAATCGCAGGGGAGGTGTTATATTCTTGATAGAAATCACGCACAAAATAAATCACTTCCCAGTGAGCTTCGGTCAGTTCTACACCTTCTAGCTGAGCGATGTGTTTTGCTACATCCTCATTCCAATCAGCAATATTAAGTAAATAGCCAAAGGCGTCGGTTTCGATTTGTTTTCCTTGTACGGTAATCATATTAATTCACTTCTTTAAAGCTGATCATTTCATTATCGGAATAGTCAGACGCATCTTCATCATCAAATTTCATTGGTTCGATACGTTCTTCATCAAATGCGGTATCACCTTCTATGCCATCAAGTGATTGACCATGTTTAATGCCTTTGAAATCGAAGAGTTTTGGGTCACATAAGTGTGACAACGTAATGTTTTGCATGGCGCTAAACATGGTTTCTAAGCGTCCAGGATATTGACGGTCCCAAGTATTCAACATTTCTTTCACCACTTGACGTTGTAGATTAGGTTGAGAACCACATAAATTACAAGGGATAATTGGGAATTCTTTGGCTATGGCATATTTTTCAATATCCTTTTCTTTACAATAAGCCAATGGACGAATCACAATTTGCTTGCCGTCATCTGAAATTAATTTCGGTGGCATCGATTTTAATTTTCCACCGTAGAACATATTCAGAAACAGGGTAGCTAACATATCATCACGATGATGACCAAGTGCAATTTTTGTTGCACCAAGTTCAGTTGCTGTACGATATAAAATACCACGGCGTAGGCGAGAGCAGAGAGAACACGTTGTTTTACCTTCTGGGATTTTCTCTTTTACGATGCCATAAGTATTTTCTTCAACGATTTTATAATCCACACCAATACTTTGCAGATATTCAGGTAAAACATGCTCAGGAAAACCGGGCTGTTTTTGGTCTAAATTGACTGCAACGATATCAAATTTAATCGGTGCGCTTTGTTGTAAATTCAACAAAATATCAAGAAGTGTATAGCTGTCTTTACCACCAGAAAGACAAACCATCACTTTATCGCCATCTTCAATCATGCCAAAATCAGCAATTGCGTTGCCTACATTACGGCGAAGACGTTTTTGCAGTTTATTGAAATTATAAGTTTGTTTTTTATCTTGGTTTTGTTCTGTCATATTGATTACTTTAGCTAATAAAAAAGCCCTGAATCAACTTCAGAGCTTATAAATTCTGTGGTGCCTAGGGTCGGACTCGAACCGACACGGTTATTCACCGGCGGATTTTGAATCCGCTGCGTCTACCAATTTCGCCACCCAGGCATTTAGGTTGTTCTGAATTATACGTTTATCTTACTTCGTTGCAAGTAAAATTTCATTAAAAACGTGTGGTTGTTTTAAATTTCATCAACTTGCATTCAAAGATGAAAGGGAAGTTTAAAATAATTTGATACGTTGTCACTATTTATGAGTAAAATAAAAGCTTAGTATTTCTACTAAGCTTTATGATTATCTAATTAAGCGGTTTGACCTGCAAGGTTACCTAAATCTTTATCAATTAAGAATAAACCTTTGCCATCTTCGCCAAGAAGATTTAACTTGTCTAAAATACCGCTGAATAATTTCTCTTCTTCGTGTTGTTCTGCAACATACCATTGTAAGAAATTGAATGCTGAGTAATCTTTTTCTTCAAAAGTTTTACCCACTAATTCATTGATTTTACTTGTGATCAATTTTTCGTGTTCGTAAGTTAATTCAATGATTTCTTTTAATGATTTGTACTCATGCGCAGGCGCTTCAATTGCAGTGATTACCGCTAATGCACCAGTTTCATTTAAATAAGTGAATAATTTACGCATGTGTTGCATTTCTTCTGCAGCGTGAGCTGATAAGAATTTAGCTGCACCTTCAAAACCGTTTTGTTCGCACCATGCGCTCATTTGTAAGTAAAGGTTTGAAGAGTAGAACTCAAGGTTCATTTGATCATTTAATAATTTGATTACGTTTGATGATAACATTTGTATTCTCCTTTTTAAATTATAAAGTTGCTAAATCACGATCGATAAAGTAAAGCGAACGACCGTCTTCACCCACCAAGTTAAATTTATCAATAATGCTATTGAATAATTTTTCTTCTTCGTGTTGTTCTGCAACGTACCATTGTAAGAAGTTAAAAGTAGAATAGTCTTTGTTTGCAAAAGTCACTTCAACTAATTCATTAATTTTAGAAGTAATGAATTTTTCGTGTTCAAGTGTGGTTTCAAATACTTCCTTAAGTGATTTGTAGTCATTTTTAGGTGCATCAATTTTACCTAAAAGTGGCATACCACTTGTTTCACTTACATATTGGAATAATTTTTGCATATGTTCTAATTCTTCATCAGCATGACGAAGTAAGAATGCTGCAGCACCTTCGTAACCGTGCTTGCTACACCAAGAACTCATTTGTAAATAAACATTAGAAGAGTAGAACTCTAAATTGATTTGTTCATTTAACTTATCTGCGATTGCTTTATTAAGCATAAACCAACTCCTTTCCTTATTAAGTAGAGATTAAAAATAAAAACAAGACTGCTTAACTTGTCATCGGTGTGCATTCTAATCTCACAAATGAGAATAATCAAGTATTTTTTTAAAATATTTTTTATAACTCACTAATAATAAAAGAAAAATCAATGTTAATTATTCTCATTTATGAGATGTTTGTAAAATAAATTCTCATTATCAGATCAAGAATGATGAAATCTGGTGAATTGATGTACGTAATTGTATTCAGAATTCACGTAGCGTTATCTAAAAATTTCAGACTAATTCTAATTATTCCATTTCAAAGACATCCATTTATTTCTTTTATATCCATAACCCAAAATCACCTTATTTTAACCAGTGCATAAAAGTAGGATAGTTATCTGTTTTGATTGGTGACGTACCCATATATTCGATTTAACATAATATACATTGTGCGAAATCAATTACAAGGTTAGTGAAAGCTACGTATTAATAAAATCACAGAGTTATACACAGGTTGTAAATACCACTTAAGCGATGCAAAACCTGGCTCTAAAGCACCTTGCAATAAGATGAAGTAATGATTTATACACTCTAAAGTTGTTATGTAAGGAAAAAATAAAGAAGTTTATATGTATCAAATAATGACAACGTTACGTGAATTCTGCGTTATTTTATGAGGTGAATATCATCAGATTTAAAAAAGAAAAACGTAAATCTCAGGGATTAGGATTTACGTTTTGATGAATGGCATTTGTGTGACTATGTCTCGATATGTATAAGATTAAGATAACAGTTTTGCTCCGTATTCATAAACCTGTTGCAGTAAATTCAGTTTGGTTGGATTATCAGAATATTCCTCTGCTAACTGCTGTAAGCTTTCTTCAAATTTAACCGCACTTTGTTCTAATTTACGTTGGCGATATTTTTGCCATTTTATTTGCTCAGCACGATTTAGGGTTTTGTAGAAATGTCTTGCACGATAATGGAACAACAATTCAGGAATCCGTTTATCTTCAAATGCTAAACCATGTCCAGCTAATTTCTCAGCTGGTAAATCCCGTAAAATAGCCATATTATTTTTATCGGCACTGCTAAAGAAGCCGTTATAAAGCTCAGTTTCTACATTATCACTCGGCTCAAATTCACGCTCTTCTGAGAAGATTTCAATAACTTTCTCGCGAATATCTAAGGATTGGCGCAATTTTGCTAAATTATCTAAGCAATGTTGTCTATCTATCCCTAAACGAGCCGCATTTTCTGGCAGTAAAGTTTTTGCAGGCGCCAAAATTGGGCATTTATTTATATGAACCAATTTTAATGGAACTGATGAAACTCCCCTTTCTTCTAGCTCGCTTTTCTTGGTATATAAATCTTGTCGCAAATCAACCGCACTTTTACTGAGTAAATTATCAATATCACCTGATAAATCACAGACGATTACGGCATTTTGATTAGTTGGATGCCATGCTAATGGTGCTACCCAAGCACAATTACCGCGATAATTCCCTAGCATGCCCGAAACGTGCACTAATGGTGTCATTTCAGCGGTGTCGAGCAGTTTCTCAATTTCCTTTTTGCCTCTATGCTCAAAGAAGAATTGAAATAATTTAGGCTGCTTTTCTTTGATTAATTTAGCCATAGCGATAGTTGCATACACATCCGCCATGGCATCATGAGCATTTTCATGCTCAATGCCATTTGCTTTGGTTAGCTTTTCTAAGCGAAAGCTTGGCATGCCATCATCGTCATAAGCCCAATTAATACCCTCAGGACGCAAAGCATAACAGGCGCGTACTAAATCCAGTAAATCCCACCGAGAATTGCCATTTTTCCAGCTATATTCATAGGGATCGATGAAGTTACGGTAAAAGGTATAACGAGTCATTTCATCGTCATAACGAATGTTGTTGTAACCCATCACACAAGTATTGGGTTGTGAAAATTCAGCTAGAATTTTTGCGGCGAATTCAGGTTCAGGAATTCCCTTTTCATTACATTCTTGTGGTGTAATTCCTGTGACCATTACGGCTTCCGGGGCAGGCAAATAATCATTGGTTTGCTTGCAATACAACATAACAGGCTCGCCAATAATATTAAAATTTGCATCGGTACGAATACCAGCAAATTGAGCAGGACGATCACTTGCCGGATTGATACCAAAACTTTCGTAATCGTAGATAAAAAAACTAAAATCGTTTGCCATAATTAAGCCAAAATTTTATCTAAATAATATAAACAGAAAATTGCTGAAAGACTGATAAGTACGCCAAACCAGTTTATTTTGCTGATTTTTTCTTTAAAGAAAAATGCGCCGGTGATGGTGCCTAAACAAATAACACCAATGTTCATTCCCGCAAAAACTAAGGTTGGATTTTGTCCGAAACTTTGGTGCGCTTTAATGTAAAACAGGATGTTGAAGAAATTCAATACACCTAAAATGATTCCACCAATAAAGCTTGGCACAGTCCATTGAGTACGTTTTAGGAATAAATATAGGAACATGACACAAGCGGCTAATGAGAAAGCGATGAATAATGTAGTTGGGAATGCTCCCCCGCTTTTGGCCACTTGTTTAAATAAAATATCAATGGTGCCATAGCCAAACCAAACACCGATTAAGCCTAAAACACCTTTAAAAGTGACCGCACTTTGTTCATTTGATTTGTTCAAAATACAAAATAAACCGATGAATGCCAAAATAATACCAACGATTTTTGGCTGGCTTAATGTTTCATGGAAGATAATAAAAGACGCAACAATCGGTAGAAATAACGATAAGCGTTGTGCTGCATCTGAACGCACGATACCCGCAAATTCAACGGCTTTAGACATAATGATAAATACGGTTGGTAATAAAATCCCTAACGCCAGGAAAATAGGTGTGCTATCACTTTGCGCTAAATATTCAGTAAATTCTAATCCTTTAAAATCAGGTTTGAGTAAGAAATAGCTTAATGAAATGGCGACAATATAGTTAAACGCAATGGCTTGTTCAATAATGATATTTTTCTTGCGCGCAACTTTGAGTAATACCGATACGGCAACACTACATAGAATGGCTAAAATAAGGTTATGCATAATTCGTCCTAAATTCTCATAAAAATAACAATGAAAAAAGCGGCCAATTGCTTTGACCGCTTTAAAAAACTACTCTGTTGCGCCAAAGCCACGCAAACCAACCACATGAACTTGTTCTTGGTTGCCGGCAATTTTACGCACCAGTTTATAGGTTGTCCCTTTTTCAGGGCTGATATTCTCTGGCGCAGCGATAAGTAATTGCATATCCAAACGTTCGCAAAGTTCGAACAAGGTAGAAATAGATTTACCATCTAAACGCGCTGCTTCATCTAAGAATAGTAAGCGGCATGGTACGATGTCTTTACCGCGAATTCGGCGACTTTCCTCTTCCCAGCTTTGTACAACCATTAATAGGATTGACATACCCGTACCGATCGCTTCACCTGTCGATAATGCGCCACTTTCAGCGCGTAACCAGCCATCCGCACCACGGAAGACTTCAACTTCTAGCTCTAGGTAATTACGGTAATCTAATAATTCTTCACCGATAGTTTGTGCTGTGCGTTGGCCCATATCAATATGCGGGTTAATACGTTGATAAAGTTTCGCAATGGCTTCAGAGAAGGTAATACGATTATCACTGAATAAATCTTGATATTCTTCCTGTTTACCTGACAGTGCATCAAGCAACATCGCATGTGTATCACGAATGTTGACCACTAAACGTACCGATTTCACCTGACCGAAGGCAATATTTTGTAAACCTTGGTTTAACATGCGAATACGATTTTGTTCACGTTGAATGGTTTTACGCATAATATTTGCCACACTTTCAGAACTAATCGCCAATTTTTTCTCACGGCCAGTCAATTCTTCTGTTAAGCGATTAAGCTCAATTTCCATTTGCTCAATTGCATCAATCGGATCATCTGTTTTAATAATATCCTGACGAATACGTTCACGAAGATGTTGATATACCGCAATGAAGAAGCGGACTTTATTTTCTGGTTTACGGCTGTCTTCAGAAATACGCAATGCATCGCGTAGATATTCATTATCTGCCACCGCAGTACGTAGCGCACCTAAGGCTTTATCCGACATTGAACGTAACTCATCAGCAGATAAATAAGCTAACTCACGGCGATTGAGTCGTTTTTCCACATCAGAATTGCGAGATAAACGCAGAACCACACACCAGCTGACTTTCGCAGCTACAACCAATTCACGTTGAGTTTTATAATCACGTTCTGCTTTACGAATACGTTTATTTAAGTTATCCGCTTCACTTTCAATGAGTGTTAATTGTTTTTCGACATAAGAACGACGTTGACGGATGGTTGAAAGTTGTTGATATAACTCATCACGGCGATTTCTCGCACGTTCCTCTGCTCCTTCATCAGCACGTACGCCCAATTCACTAATCTCAGCAATTAATTCTTTCAACAATTGATTTTTACTGTCGTAAGAACTTTGCAATTGAATAAATACTTGATTGTATTGTGCAAATTGGCTTTGTTTTTGACGTAATTGTTCACGTTGAGCATCACGTTGTGACTGCAATTGTTCCAAACGTTGACGAAGTTGCTCATTAAGCTCTGATGTTTCTGCTTGCCCCCCATCTTCATAACTGAAGTGATTTTTACGTTGCACCACATCCGCTAAAGCAAATACACGTTGTTGTACTTGTTTTTGGCGTTCAATGGCTTGGGTTAAATCAGCTTTTAAGCGCTCATAGTTTTCTGGGTCACTTTGTAAGGTATTGGCAATCGGCTCTAATTGTGACAACGCAACTCCATGTTGACGAATGAAGCTTTCATCTTGTTCCGCAATATCTAGTTGTTCACGGCATTCTTCAATGCGATCAAGTAATTCTTCATCAGCAAGTAAGTTAAGCTGCGGCATTAACTTATTCAACAATTGCATTTTTTCTTTGGCATTATCCAATTTAATGCGAATTTGTTGCTCAGTACTTGAGAATTGATTGAGTTCGCGATCAATTTCATTGCGTTCTTGATTGATTTCCGCCATAACCTCTTCAGGGTTTGGTTGGAACGCAAGCGCTAAATGTAAGCCAACAAATTGACTAAAGTGTTCGTGTAAACGTTGACATTTTTGTACATCAAAGGCGATTTGTGCGTATTCTTCCGCAATCTCATCACGTTTAGCTTGTAATTCTTCTAAATGTTTTTCACGTGCAGCACGGCCGAATAATGGAATTTGCGGGAATTTTGAATAACGCAATTCACGATCAGACACTTGCACCACAACGCCCATTTCAAGTTCTTGGGCTGAAAGTACGCTGTCATCAAAGGCATTTGGGTCACCTTCGATTAAATATAAATCGTCTGGACAATCTTCTAAATTAGCTAATTGTTCGCGTACCGTGTTGAGATCACGAACAACGATAGCATGACGCGCAGGACCATAAAGTGCAGAGAAATAAGGTGCATCTTCAATTGGAACATCATCATATAATTCAGAAAGCAATACCCCACCAAAACGTTCTGCAAGCACATTTAAACGAGCATCTTCAGAACCATCTGGTTGGCTTAAACGAGAAATTTGCTCGTCTAATTGTTGACGTTGTTTCTCTAAATTGTCACGTTGAATAGTCAGCTCACGTTCTTTCACCAATTGTGATTGCATAAAATGCATTACATCTTGGCTATGCTCGAAGGTTTCACCACTTTGCTCTTGTAAACGTTCTAAAGCGGCTTGAGCAGTTAACCAAGCCGGTGCTTTACGAGCATTTTCTTCGTAAAGTGCTGTTAAACTTTCACGTTTTTGACGTAAGGTTGAACGGTTTTCCACTTGCTCTGAAAGTTCTTCATTCAAACTTTCAATGAGTTCTTCTTGTTCAGCGTGGTATGCTTCGAGTTCATCAGCGGTTTCTAAAGATAAATCAGCGCGCTGATTAAAATCAGCCAATAATTTAACCGCACTTTGTTGTTGAGCATAACGCTGCTCTAACTCATGTAATTTTGCACGTAATTGAGGTGTTTGTTGTGCCTGAATTTTTTGTGTTGGATATTCACGCAATAATTCTTTAGCACTTTCCCAAGCACTTGAACGTGGCATATCGCCAGCAATTTTGCACACCAACTGATAGGCTTTATCAAATTGCGATTTAGCCGCTTCAGAAATAGACATTTTATGTTCTAACTCAAGCACTTGCTCGGTAAGACTTTCTGCATGGGCAGCAAATTCCGCATGGTAATCTTCCGCATTTTTCACGCTTAAATCCGCTAAACCACATAAGGTTTTCGCTTTTTCAAGCGCGGCAATTGCTTGTTGATATTGCAATGCACGGGTTTGTTGTGCATCTAATGCTTGTTGATAATCCGCAAGTTGCGCACGTACTTGGTCAATTTCAAGTTCAGTTTGCTCAAATTGTGCTTGGCTTTCTTCAAGCTGTTCGGTTGCGGTTTCCACAACCATTTTTTGTTCTTCTAATTTTTCTGTAAGCTCAGCTACGTCTTCTTGATAGCGCGATACTTTTTCTTGATGACGTAACGCATTTAATACCAAGTTTAGATGGTCTGCCGCACTTTGGTGATCTACTTCTAAAGTACGTTCATTTTCTGCCAATTCTGCAGTTTCACGGCTTAAGTCAATTAAGCGATGTTGTGATAACTCTTGCTCAGCTTTTGCTTTATACCAATCACGACGGAAACCTAGAGCCGCTTCAATATTGCCTCGGCGTTCATTGGCATTACGCATATAATCTGATGCCACATAATTAGTGGTTTCGGTAATTAAATGTTTAAATAAATCACGGTCAGATTGGGTAACTTTAATTGCTTCAAGGGTCATGCGGTTTTCACGTAATGCACTTTCCATATCCTGGAAAGCTTTGCGTACACCAAAGTTTTCTGGCAATAAGTAATCACGTAAAGAACGGGTAATAGCGCTGGAAATACCACCGTATAAAGAAGCTTCGATTAATTTATAGAATTTGCTACGGTCTGAGGCACTACGTAAGCGTTTTGGAATGATGCCCAAATCAAACATCATGCCGTGATAATCGGTGATGGAATGATATTGCTTGAATTGCGCACCAAGGTTTTCAATTTTGTCTTTTAATTCGTTTAAATTGAGTACGCGTGCTTGACGTTCACCGACTGTTTCGGTGAAAAGTGCGGTCGGATTTAAGGATAATTCTACCCCTTGAATCGAGAAGGTTTTTAAATCCACTTTCTTATCACGACCCGCAATTTGTTGCAGACGCACACCCACGAGAATTCGTTGGTGACGGGAATTGATGGTATCCAATACTGCGTAACAAACGCCAGGACGCAATTTACCGTGTAACCCTTTATCACGCGAACCGCCTGTCGAGCCTGCTTCTGTGGTATTACGGAAATGCAATAAGGTTAAGTCTGGAATTAATGCTGTGACAAAACCCGCCATGGTTGTTGATTTACCGGCACCGTTACCACCGGAAAGTGTGGTCACCAATTCATCCAAATCAAAGGTACGGGCAAAGAAACCATTCCAGTTAATTAAGGTCAGTGAACGGAATTTACCTCGTTCTACCCCATTATGTTGGTTTAATACAGGAGCAATGAATTCTTCTTCAACCTGTTCAGTTGATTGCTCAGGTTCGTCTTGATAGATTTCGTTTTCAAGTTCTAATACATCAGACATTATTCTTGTTCTCCTGCATCATCAAATTCTTCATCAATTTCGACCGCACTTTCTTCATCATCAAGATCATCAGCATTGCTCGCCGCTTTTGCTTGTTTTTCCAATTCCAGAGATTGCGGTGTTGCAGCTTCCCCATCACGAATTAAGCGAGCTTGTGCTTCTAACGGGTCATCACCAGAACGCACTTCAGCCCCAAAACGGAAGACTGATTCTGAAATAGTAAATTTACTGCTGTGTTGTTCACCCACGGTATGAATCATACCTAAACGGCGTAAACGACCGATCGCCGCGCGTACTTTTTCAGATAATTTTTGCTTATCTAAATCTGAACCGCTGGAACGTTGATTGACAGCTTTCAACAACTTGCCTTCATCCGCTAAATTCAGCAATTCATCATAGACTTCTTGCATGCTGAAGATACCTTGCTGCGCCAAACGTTCTGGACTTAAATACAAATAACAAAGTACTTTCCCAACCAACATTTCTAATTCAGAAAGCACTGAACGTGCAATTAAGGTTGTTGCTTTCGGACGTAAATAGAAAAAGCCCTCTGGAGCACAAATTAATTCCACATTGTAACGGCGATAAAAACCATCCAACTCATTTTGGAAATCCATTAAAAAAGCATGATTATCTAATTGATCGGTGCTGATATGGCGACCTGAACGCAACAAGCTGTCCACTGTCGGGAAAATAGGATTCGCAATGGCATTTGCCAATTTCGGGGAAATTACATCTTGAATATCTGTCATAGTTAATTTCTCATTTTATGAATTCGTTTTTGGGTAAGCCACGAAATTAATATTTATCAATCACATGCGCTTGCACTTCTGCGCCGTAATCGTTAATTTCCTGCCATTGCGGATAAATACCGGCTAAATCATCATTTGCCATACCTAAACGCACAGCTTGATCCACTATAATACGCGCCACATCGAAATGACGGGAAAGCGGATAAGCTTCTAATTGTTCTTTTAAGACTAAACTTAAATCAATCGGACGATTATTTTCACGATATTGAATTAATAAGCCTTGCATATGCTCGACGATTTGATCATGTAAATCAGCCAAAGACTCGTATTGCAATTCTTCAGGTAATTCCCCCAATGCATCATCTTCACGTAATACCATTTCTTCATCACGCAGATCGACCAAACGTTCCGCTTGAGCAGTCCACAAGAACCAAGGATGATCGAAATAGCTATGGATAGAATTACGCAAGCGTTGTGAGAATACACGGTTTTTATCCATATCAATGGCGGTACGGATAAATTTATGCACGTGACGGTCATAACCAATCCAGAGATCGATGGCTTGTTGCCCCCAGCTAATAATGCGGTCGAGCTTAGATTGTAAATCGGTAATTAATTGTTCAATAAAATACAGCTCATCATGACCAATTACACAATCTTGAATACGTAATAATTGAGCCTGTAACTTGTCACCCGCTGCATTTAAGGTGTCTTGTAACTCACGTAAATTGCCTGAGGTTTCATCTAATAAACGTTCACAGCTAGAAATTGCCGCCTGCCAATCTTTTGTAAGCAAATTCGCAATTTCTTCCTTAATGCTTTGCTGATTTTCATCCATCACACGTTGTGATAAATCGATACTATCGAAAATCTCTGCTACAGAATATTTTAATGGTGCAAATACATTACGACGCCAAAAATGCTCATTTTCCCCTTTTGCAGTCCCTTCCTCTGCTGCATCGGATGCACGCTGAATTTCATCTGCCACAATAGAGAGCTGTACAGAAAGACGCAATGCAGAAAATTCACGCTGACGAATATAATAATCTGATACACCAACGCCTAATGGGGTTAAACGATAAATAGAAAGCCCTTCAGTAAACTCGCTACTGAAACGATTAAGAAAACGCTGCTTCACCAATTCATTGATAGCATTATTCGCACGGGTGGCAATCGCATCCGTTGATTGGTCAAAGGCACTGGTTGTGTGGCGGAAAATATCCACTAAATCGGCTTCTAGCATCTCACCGTCTAAGCGTTCGTTGTTATAGATAGCGATGGCCAGTAAAAACACTAAGCGCTCTGTCGGCAGATTTAACGAAAATTCCCGCTCTTTCGCCCATGAGACGAGCTCAGGAATGGTTTGTGAGGTTTCTATCATTCGGTTACAAAAGCTTAAAATTGAACAAAAAATTTTTGAGATTATACAGGATTTTTCGTCAATCTTGAAAATCTTCTTATGAATTGACCGCACTTTTTGTATTTAATACCGCTTGATCATTTATTTATAACGTACTTTAGCCATCCTAAAAACTTACAAAGCATACATTAATTTACATAGATTTACATTTAATTACAAATCTTTACAAAAGAAGTCAACTATTTACTTCACTATCAGAACTAAACAAACTACAATGCTGAAGCACGCAAGCGCGCACTTATTCTCTTAAATGAAGAATATTATTACCAATATGATTTTCTTAATCAGTATCAGTTCATTACTCGCTTGCTGCATTTCCATCTATTTTTATAGATTTCACCAAGTTACCCAACTCTAGTTTTTACACAATTGCTGTGTCAAAAAACATTCTTTTAAAGCGAGGAAATAATGAAAAACTTTAAAATCAATGCAATTACAGCATTAGTCGTAGGATTAAATGTAGCAACAGCTCATGCGGCAAGAACCACAAATCCTGAGCCTAATCAAAACGTACTATATTCGGGCGGTTCAGTATTCCTAAATCATGCAGACGCAACTAATGTAGATGAACCTAGCCACACAGCTATCGGGCAAAGTAATTTGATTTATTCAGTGCCTGAATCAAATGACCCAACTGAAGATCAAGGATCTAGTTCTGCATTCGGTAACCAAAATACAATTAGAGGTCAACATGCTAACGCTTTTGGCGATGGTAATGATGCATATGGTAAACAAACTCAAAGCTTTGGAGACGGCAATAAAGTTTATGCAAATGAATCTATTGGATATGGCATCAAGAATCAAATTGGTACACAACCGTCTGATGCTAAATCGCCTAAAGCAACACGAGAAGCTGATACAAATACAAATTCAGCTTCTGTATTTGGTTTAAATAATACAGTGGTTGGAAACAATATCCTTACTTTAGGCAAAGATAATAAAATTACAGATACTTCAACAACAAATGCAACTGTTATTGGATTTAATTCAACAGCAAATGCGACTAATGCCATTGTAATTGGCACTGAATCTCAAGCTTCTGCTAATGAAACCATTGCAATTGGCCAAAAAGCGAAAGCGAGCGGTCAAAATAGCAATGCATTTGGATCACAAGCAAATGCTTTGGGAACTAGCTCATTAGCCGTCGGAACAGGAGCCCAAGCCAAACAGGATTCTGCTGTCGCAATTGGTAATGATTCAAATGCAACAGCAAAATCTTCTGTTGCCTTAGGTGAATCTACAAATGCAACTGCTATTTTTGCAACTGCTGTTGGAGATAGCGCTACGGCCTCTGGTGTGCGTAGTTTTGCAGCTGGTTTAAATTCTAATGCTCAGTCAGATGATTCTATTGCTATCGGTGCAAATACAAGCTCAACAGTTCGAGGAATTTCTATTGGTGCAGAAGCTTCAGCATATCATCAAGGCATTTCTGTCGGCTATAAGAGCAATGCTTCTGGTATTGGTTCCATTGCAACAGGTGTCGAAACATCAGCTTCTGGTTTATCCTCTATAGCAAGCGGTTCAAACGCCGTAGCTTCAAGTACAGGATCTGTTGCTATTGGTGAACAATCAAAAGCAACTGCAGGATATGGTTTAGCTATCGGTGCAAAAGCAAAAGCGGAACATAGCTCAAGTGTAGCATTAGGTAATGGTTCAGAGACCAAACAAGCTAAAAGTGTTAAAAATGCAACTGTTAATAATCTTTCTTATGGTAATTTTGCAGGAACTGATGCAACTGCCACTGTATCAGTCGGTGCAACACAAAATGCACAATACACTCGTCAAATTGTGAATGTTGGTGCTGGTGAAATATCTAAAACATCTACAGATGCAATTAATGGCTCACAACTTTATTCCGTTACGGATACCGTCGGTAATATCGCAAACTCAATGAAAAATATTATTGGAGGAAATGCAACTATTAATCCAAACGGCACTATTAATGCAACTAATATTGGTAATACTGGAAAAAACACAATACATGAAGCTATTGAGAGCATTAAACAAAGTGCTCAAAATGGCAAAGATGTTGAAGTGACAGCTGGCGATAACATTGTTGTTGAAAAAACAACTAGCACAACTAATCCACAAAAAACCTTTAAAGTAAGTACATCAAAAAACCTTAAAGCAGATTCATATAGCGTCAACAATTCAAATATTAAAATTGATCAAAATGGAATTAATGCAGGTAATAAGAACATTACCAATGTTGCGGAAGGAACAAATGCAACGGATGCTGTGAATGTATCACAATTGAATAAAGTAAAATCGAGTATTACAAATAACACTCAAGCTATTTCAAACAATACGAGAGCAATCAATAATTTAAATAAGAAAGTAAATGATGTTGATCGCAAATCTCGTGCTGGAATTGCTGGCGTTGCAGCGATTGCTTCTGCCCCATCTGCACGTAAGGATGGTAAGAGCATGATTTCAACAGGTGTTGCTCATCACCGAGGCGAAAGCGCAATTGCAATCAAAGCCTCTCGCAATTCAGATAATGGTCATTGGTCATCAAATGTAAACGGTGCAGCAGATACTCGAGGTCAATGGACTGTTGGGGCTGGTGTTGGTTACGAATGGTAATCTGACTTAAACTTAAAAACAAAGAGCCACAAATTGTGTTGTGGCTCTTTTTTATCCTCTAAAACAATGAAAAATTTGACCGCACTTATTACAAGATATATCGCCAAACAAATGCACTGACTAAAATAATCAACATAATAATAATTTGTATTAAACGTTTTTTGGTTAATTTTTCTGCTGCCATACCTATTTACTCGTAGATAACTTCTTTAATTTACTATTTAGTGGTAGAATAATTGCGTTAGATCAATTTTACACTATATTTATCGATTTGAGGAACTAATGAATAATTTCGTTTCAGAAACTAAATCAGGGCGCAGAGTTCAATCTGGTGGTTGTGCGATTCATTGCCAGGATTGCAGCATTAGTCAACTTTGTATTCCTTTCACATTAAACGAACATGAGCTCGATCAGCTTGATAATATTATTGAGCGTAAAAAGCCTATACAAAAATCTCAAGTCCTTTTTAAAGCGGGTGATACGCTTAATTCTATTTATGCGATCCGTTCTGGCACCATTAAAACTTACACCATTAATGAAGCAGGTGAAGAACAAATCACCTCTTTTCACTTACCTGGCGATTTAGTGGGATTTGATGCTATCACCAATATGCAACACCCCAGTTTTGCTCAAGCGTTGGAAACTGCTATGGTATGTGAAATTCCATTTGATATCTTGGATGATTTATCTGGCAAAATGCCGAAACTTCGTCAACAAATTATGCGTTTAATGAGTAGTGAAATCAAAAGTGATCAAGAAATGATTTTATTACTGTCTAAAATGAATGCTGAAGAACGTTTAGCCGCATTCATCCATAACCTATCCAAACGCTATTCGGCTCGTGGTTTCTCGGCGAAAGAATTCCGTTTAACTATGACTCGTAGCGATATTGGTAATTACCTCGGTCTAACGGTTGAGACGATCAGTCGTTTGCTTGGACGTTTCCAAAAATTAGGTGTACTCTCTGTTCAAGGGAAATACATTACTATTAATGATATAAATGCCTTAGTTGATTTAACTGGCGTACATAAAACTAAAATCCAATTAGCCGAATAGATAAAAAGCGTGAACATTCACGCTTTTTTAGTATTTGAAAAAAAATTTGCACGAGATCACTTTTTTTACAATCGGTTCTTGTCATCACTTAAAATCTTTTCTATCCTATTGATATCCCATATCTTGGAGGCTTTATGAAATTTAATAATATTCTTGTTGTACTCAACCCTGATAACGAAAAACAATATGCGCTTGCTCGTGCTGTTCGTCTTGTTAAAGAACAGCAAAATGAGACAAAAGTAAAAATCACCACTCTGCTGAGTGTCTATGACTTATCTTATGAAATGTCTGCGCTTCTTTCTTCGGAAGAACGTAGCCAAATGCATAAAACAGCCATTGAACAACAACGTCAAGCCGTCCAATTTTATTTAGATAAATATGCGGATCCAGAAATTGAGTTTGAATCTCACATCGTCTGGAGCAGCAATGAAGCGGATGCTATTCGTGAAGAAGTTGAAAAAAATCAATACGATCTCGTTGTAAAATACACCAAAGATGAAGAAAGTTTCACTTCATTAATTTTTACACCAGTAGATTGGCAATTATTACGTAAATGTCCAATTCCAGTATTAATGGTGCGTGATGGTGACTGGAAACACCAACGCCGCATTTTAGTCGCCGTGAATGTATCGGGTGAACAAGAATATCAAGATGAATTCAACCAAGAATTAGTTTCAACAGGGATGAATTTAGCGGAGAACTTAAACCGTGGTAACGTACATTTAGTGGCGGCCTACCCTGTTGCACCAATTAATATGGCGATTGATTTACCTGAATTTAATACTTCAGGTTATGAAAATGGTATTCGTGGCCAACACCTCATCAATATGAAATCCTTGCGTCAAAAATTTGGCATTGATGAAGATCATACCCACGTACGTGAAGGTTTCCCTGAAGAAGTGATTCCTGAAGTGGCGAAAGAAATTGAAGCTGAATTAGTGATTTTAGGTACAGTGGGAAGAACGGGTTTATCTGCAGCGTTATTAGGTAATACAGCGGAACATGTGATTAGTAAATTAAGTTGTAACCTATTAGCTATTAAACCTTCTAAAAAATAAGCCAATTTAGCCTTTAATTTAAAATTAAGTGCGGTCAAAAAAACAATTGTTTTAATGACCGCGCTTTTTTGTTAAAAAAATGTGAAGTTTCTCACAAAATCAACTTTTTCTATTCGTCTCATTATTTCTTTTTCGCTATACTCATCCGCCCTATCGAAGACTTTCTATAAATTGATTTATTAATTAAAAAGGAAAGAGAATGAAAAAAACATTAATTGCGGCACTAATTGGCTTATCTGCGCTTGCGCAAGCTCATGAAGTTTGGGTTGCAACACCGGCACAAATTGCTTCTAATAGCGTTTTAAAAGCTGATTTAGCTTATGGTGACTACCCTTACGTTGAAAAAATTCCCGAAAAACGTCTTGCTATTTTCCCCCCAATGGAACTCATCAATCAAGATGGCGAAATGCAAACCTTAGTACAAAAAGGTGAGAACTACCAATATCAATCAGAAAAACCGTTAAAAGACGGTTCATATTGGGTAACGGCGACTTATAAACCAACTTTCTGGTCACAAAATAATGAAGGCTGGAAAATGGATAACTTACAAGGCACACCAAATGCATTCTATTGCGAACAAACTCAAATGTTTGGTAAAGCTTTTACTGTGGTAGGTAAAAAACCATTGAATGCGGAGATGGCAATGACACGCATCGGTTTACCACTTGAAATTGTGCCACTCAAAGATCCAAAAACAATCAAAGCTGGCGAAGCTTTCCCACTTCAAATTTTCTATAAAGACAAACCACTTGCGGGTGAAACGATTATTGCAACGTCTGATACGTTTGTCGTGAAAGATATGGAAGCGGCGACATCTCATCGTGAACCACAAGCGTTTTCAGGTAAAACAGATAGTGAAGGTAAAGTTAATTTTATCCCATTAATTGAAGGTGTTTGGAAACTTAAAGTGATTCATAAAGAACCATTTGAAGATCAAAAAGTTTGTCAACATTCAGCGAATTACGCGACGTTAATTCTCCCTGTTGGTAAAGCTAGAGCTAAACTCCCACCAAAACCAGAACATCATCATTAATCATAAAAAAGTGCGGTCAAATTTAACCGCACTTTGATCTGCACCCCAAAACCTGGACACCTAATTTGAGGTGCAGATTATGTCCTACTCTTATCAATTTCGTTTAAAAATTATCACACTCGTCACTGAACAGGATTATGGTATCCGTGAGGTGGCTAAACTTCATAAAATTTCCCACGCTCTCGTCATTTATTGGCTAAAAGCATTTCGGGAAAGAGGGCTTGATGGCGTAAAATCGCCTCATACAAACCTTCACCCCCCCGAAAATAGTGAAGCCAAAGATGAAAAAGAAAGACATTGAAATTCCAGAAACCACAGACTTTTCACCTAAAGCGTTTAAAAAGCTGCAGCGAGAGCTCGCCTTGGCTCGAGCGGAGATTGCTTACCTAAAGGAGTTGGAGAAGCTCGACCGTCAAAAACAACGACAGAAAAAAGAAAAATTATTGAAAGATTGAAGCCAGACCACGCGTTAAATGATTTACTTCGTGTGACTAAAATGCCTCGCTCAAGCTTTTACTATAAAGAGATTAAGCGAAATTATCACGAAGCTAAAGAAGCTATCTTATCGCTGTATAAAAAAAACAGAAAACGAGATGGTTATCGCCCCATGACGTTTAAATTACGCCAAATGGGTTTTCATTTGAATCATAAAACGGTGTTAAAGCTGATGAACGAGTTAGGTATTCATTCCATTTTACGCAAAAAAAGACATGGAAAACGTGGAAAAACATCGCATATTGCCCAGAATTTACTGAATCGTGATTTTACAGCAACGGCACTCAATCAAAAATGGGTAACGGATGTAACGGAATTTCATGTTGGGCAAGAAAAGCTTTATTTTTCACCGTTGATGGACTTGGCTAACCGAGAAATTATTGCCTATAACTTTGCGACACGCCCGAAGTTTTCATTGGTAAAAAAGATGTTAGAACAAGGGCTTAGTAGGATTAAACCAACAGAATGTCCGATTATTCATAGCGACCGAGGTGTATTGTATGGCTCGGCGGAATGGGTAAAGATGTTGAAGGGTAAAGCGGTGCAAAGTATGAGTCGCCGAGGAAATTGCTATGATAATGCGGTGATTGAAAGCTTTTTTGCCATATTAAAATCAGAGTGCTTTTACTCTCGGACTTATCATTCAATTGCTGAATTACAGGCTGACATTGAAGAATATTTAGTGTATTACAACCAAAAACGAATTAAACTTGGTTTAAAAGGATTGAGCCCAGTGCAATACCGAGCTCAATATTTAAGTTAACTACCTGTCCAACTTTTTGGGGGCAGATCACTTTTTTAATATGTTCTTAACGCTGGAGGTTGGTAATGTTCAATAAAGGTTTCGATTTCTTGAAGATTATTCGAGAATAAAATCTTCTCAAAATCACCTTGAGTAAAGAAGCCTTCTTTCACCATATGGCTAAAAAAGGACTTTAGTGAATCAAAATACCCCTTTTCATTAAACAAAATACAAGGATTATTATTTTTCCCTATTCGAGCCCAAGAAATCACTTCAATAATCTCTTCTAAAGTGCCTGGTCCGCCAGGCAAAGCAATATAAGCATCGCCAAGCTCAACCATTTTATTTTTTCGCTCAGACATGCTTTCAACAATCACGGTCTTGGTCAAATTAGGATGTGAAACTTCTCTGTCTTGTAAAAATTGAGGGATAATGCCAATTACTTTAGTTTGATGAGCAAGTACAGTATCTGCAACCACGCCCATTAATCCCAATTTTCCGCCACCATAGACTAAAGTATGTTGACCATCGGCAATCCATTTTCCTAATTTTTTTGCGGCAGCCTGATAGGCAGAATCATTACCTAAACTGGCACCGCAATAAACCGTGATGTTCATCCTACTTTTTCCGTTCTACCCATTTTCCATCAATATAATCCACAATCCATTTTGTGGCTTTGCCATTCTTTTCAGATGTCACATATTGATGTTTTTCTTTACGGCTGAAGCGGATAATGGCTTCATTACCCTCAGGGTCTTTTTGTGGCGCATCGGCTAAATAACGTAATTTTTCCGGTAAACGATCACGATAAAGCGCTAATTCAGCCACTTTTGCCGGTCGTGTTTCACGTGATTTAGGGAAGTTATGTGCTGACATAAACACGCCACTTGCACCATCACGTAATACAAAATACGCATCAGATTTTTCACATTTCAATTCAGGGAAATGAACGGGCTCTTCTTTTGGTGGTGCAACTTCGCCGTTTTTCAAAATCTTACGGGTATTATCACAGCTGGTACAGCCCATATATTTACCAAAACGACCGAGTTTTAAATGCATATCTGAACCGCACTTATCACATTCTACAATCGGACCATCATAGCCTTTAATTTTGAATTGGCCTTGTTCAACCAAATAACCATCACAATTCGGATTATTACCACAAATATGCAATTTACGATGAGGGTCAATGATGTAACTGTCCATCGCTGTACCACATTTCGGACAACGTTTACGATCCATTAAGGCTTTAGTTTCAGAAGCCTCATCCAATACATTGAGTAATTCCGCCTCAGGAATGAGATTAATCGTCGTTTTACAACGCTCTTTCGGTGGTAAAGCATAACCAGAACAACCAAGAAATACACCTGTACTTGCTGTGCGAATGGCCATTTTTCGGCTACAAGTCGGACAATCAATATTGGTGAGTACAAGGCTATTCGGCTTCATTCCACCTTCTAATTCATCCAATTCAGCCGTAGAAAGTTGAGTAGAAAAATCTTTGAAGAATTGATTTAACTCAGCCTTCCAATTTTTCTCACCTGATGCTATTTGGTCTAATACGTTTTCCATGTTGGCAGTGAAATCGTAGCTCATCAAATCAGTAAAGGATTGATTTAAGCGATCAGTAACTATTTCGCCCATTTTCTCGGCATAGAAACGACGATTTTCAATGCGCACATAACCACGTTCTTGGATAGTTGAAATAATTGCCGCATAAGTAGAAGGACGACCAATACCACGTTTCTCCAATTCTTTAACCAATGCAGCTTCGGTAAAACGAGCGGGCGGTTTAGTGAAGTGTTGGCTTGGCGAAACCGTTTTTAGTGCCAATGTTTCATTCAAACTCACAGCCGGTAAAATTTGGTCTTCCGGATTTTTACCTACTTGTGGCAACACTTTTGTCCAACCATCAAAACGTAAAATACGGCCTTTAGCTTTCAATTCATAATCGCCAGCCATTACGGTAACCGTTGTGCTGTCATATTGTGCAGCCGGCATTTGGCAGGCTACAAATTGACGCCAGATTAAATCATACAAGCGCACAGCATCTTTATCCATGCCACTTAAATGATCTGCGAGCGTTTTTACATCAGAAGGACGAATCGCTTCGTGCGCTTCTTGAGCGTTTTCTTTACTCGAGTAGAAATTCGGTTTAGCTGGCAAATAATCTTTACCGAAATGGCTTTCGATATAAGAGCGTACCATATTTAACGCATCTTGGCTCAAGTTGGTAGAGTCAGTACGCATATAAGTAATGTAACCGGCTTCATATAAACGTTGTGCTAACATCATGGTTTTCTTCACCCCAAAACCTAAACGCGTGCTTGCAGTTTGTTGTAAGGTTGAAGTAATAAATGGGGCTCTTGGTTTAGAACCTGTTGGTTTTGTTTCTAAATCTGTGACAACGTAATGTGATTTATTTAAGAAATCGACCGCACTTTGTGCTTCTTTTTCAGTTTTCGGCTCAAATTTCTTGCCTTTATACTGCACCACATCCAAAAGTAAGTCTTCTTTCTTACTCGTTTGGGTTAGCGCTTCAATTTCCCAAAATTCTTCCGGTTGAAATGCTTTGATTTCACGTTCACGCTCTACCACCAATTTCACGGCAACAGATTGCACTCGTCCGGCAGATAGACCGCGTGCCACTTTTTTCCATAATAATGGCGACACCATAAAGCCTACCACGCGGTCTAAGAAACGACGGGTTTGCTGAGCATTAACCTGGTCCATATTAATGTGCGCAGGATGCTGAAACGCTTTTTCAATCGCTTTTTTAGTAATCTCATTAAATACAACGCGACTAAAACGACTATCATCGCCACCAATGACTTCGCGTAAATGCCACGCGATAGCCTCTCCTTCTCTATCCAAGTCGGTGGCGAGATAAATATGATCTGATTTTTTAGCGAGAGATTTTAATTCGGCTACCACTTTTTCTTTACCTGGTAGAATTTGGTAATTGGCTTTCCAATCGTCATAGGGGTCAATCCCCATACGTTTTACTAAGGCCGCACGGTCTTTTTCTGCTTTAATTTTGTTTTTTTCTTCCGCACTTAATCCTTTAGTGGAAACTGGTTTGGCCTTTTCGCCTGTGCTACTCCCTGCAGTAGGCAAATCACAAATATGCCCTACGCTGGATTTCACCACATACTGGCTACCTAAATATTTATTGATGGTTTTCGCTTTGGCTGGCGACTCCACAATCACTAAAGATTTGCTCATTTGCTTACCTAAAATATAACTAGAATTCTGTAAAATTGGCGATATACTGCAAACTTACGCCGATAAAATCAAGCTTTTTTTCAAAAAGGATTTATAAATGGATAAACTCAATGCAATTTCGGTTTTCTGTAAAGTGATCGAAACGCAAAGTTTTACACAAGCCGCAAACCAACAGAATATTTCTGTAGCGATGGCGAGTAAACTAGTTTCACAATTAGAAGAACATTTAAAAACACGATTATTACAACGTACAACACGAAAAATTGTACCAACTGAAGCGGGGATGCTTTATTACCAACGTTGCCAAGCCATTTTATTAGATTTAAGCGAGGCTGATTCTAGCATTAGCAATATGGCAACAAGCTTACAAGGTAATTTATTAATCTCTGTGCCGCGTGATTTTGGTTTACTTTATATCTCGCCTAACTTACCTAAATTTATTGAGCTTCACCCTAATTTACACGTAGAAATTGAATTTGAAGACAAACGTGTTGATCTCGTTGCTGAGGGCTATGACTTAGCATTACGGATTGGCTATATGCAAGATAGCTCACTTGTTGCGCGTAAAATTAGTAGCTCCCCTATGCATTTTGTTGCCTCTCCAAGTTATTTAGAAGCACGAGGCACACCACTTACACCAGATGATTTAGAATATCACCAAGGTTTACTTTACAAATCATCATTAAATCAAGTGCATTGGCAATCAACAAAAGCCAATCAAATTCAACGGTATAAAATTCAATCTAAAGTAGTTTCTAATAACGGTATGGCATTGTTAGAAATGACAAAAGCGGGATTAGGCATCAGTAATGCACCGAGCTTCTTTGTCAAAGATGCGCTTGCTTCAGGTGAATTAGTTGAAATTTTGTCTGAATATAAACAAAAACCTTTAGATATTTATGTGGTTTATCCAAATCGTCGTCATTTACCGGCAAAAGTTCGCGCATTTATTGAATTTCTCGCGAGTCTCGGTTTGTGTGAGAACAGTCAAATATAAAAAATAAGGGCGGATTGACCGCCCTTTATTATTCAAATAATGTCCAAATCGGTTTTACCTCTTCAGGTAAAAATAAATTCTTTCCTAATTCAATCCATCCGCAAGGAAAATGAAAGTCTGACCCTAAAGAGGCGGCTAAGTCATATTCATTCGCTAAACGCGCAAGATATTGACGTTGATCTTTGGTCTGTCTACTATCTGCCACTTCCATACCATCACCGCCCCATTGTTTAAAATCAACAATTAATCGACGAATCCATTTCCCTGTCATGTTATAGCGCATAGGATGGGCAATGACTGCGACACCGCCTGCTGCATGAATCGTATCAATTGCTGTTGGAATATCTACCCATTCAGCTTTGACAAAACACGATTTTCCACTGCCTAGATAACGTTTAAAGGCTTGCCCATCATTTGAAATCTTGCCGATTTGTACCAAATAACGCGCATAATGTGCACGAGTTACTTCCCCATTGGCCAACGCTTTTGCGCCTTCATAGGTATTTGGGATGCCTGCTTTTTCTAGTTTATGGCCAATTTCAACCGCTCTTTTTTCTCTCAGTGATTTTTGTTCGGCTAAAAGTGCGGTCATTTTTGGATGCGTTTTATCAAAATTTAATCCAACAATATGGATGCCACGACCTTCCCAATTCGTTGAAATTTCCACGCCATTAATCAGCTCAATGCCTAATTTATCTGCTTCAATTTGGGCTTCATCAATACCCATCACGGTGTCGTGATCACATAAAGCAAGCACATTGACACCTTGTTCATGAGCTCGTTGCACAAGCTCCGTAGGCGTTAAAACACCATCTGAAGCCGTACTATGGCAATGTAAATCATATTTTTTTGTCATTTATTTAATCGCTTTCACTAATTCTTTAACTAAACTTGGGCCATGATAAATCAAGCCCGAATAAACTTGTAACAATTCAGCACCCGCTTCAATTTTCTCTTGTGCGTTTTGTACGCCATCAATGCCACCACTCCCAATAATCGGAATTTGACCTTTTAGCTCTTGATGCAATCTTCGTATAATTTCTGTGCTTTTATGCTGTAACGGTTTTCCACTTAAGCCGCCTTGTTGCTCAACATTTTTCAAACCAGCGACGTTGTCACGAGAAATGGTGGTATTAGTAGCTATCACCCCATCCATTTGATGACGAATTAACGTATCAGCAATTTGAACGAGCTCAGCCTCAGATAAATCAGGTGCAATTTTTACGGCAATCGGCACATATTTATTATATTGCTCAGCTAATACTTTTTGACGCTGTTTTATACTTTGCAGTAAATCATCAAAGTAATCACCATACTGTAATTGGCGTAAATCTGGAGTATTCGGTGATGAAATATTTACCGTAATATAATCCGCATAGTTATAAGCTTTGTTTAAGCAAAATAAGTAATCATCTTTACCCTTTTCAATTGGTGTGACTTTATTTTTGCCAATATTAATCCCAATTACGCCATCAAATTTTGCCTTTTTAACATTCTCAATCGCATAATCAATACCATAATTATTGAATCCGTTACGGTTAATAATCCCTTCTGCTTCCACTAAACGGAATTGACGAGGTTTCGCATTTCCCTCTTGCGCTAAAGGCGTAACCGTTCCTACTTCAATAAAACCAAATCCCATCGCACCAAATCCATCAATGGCTTCGGCATTTTTATCTGCGCCCGCTGCTAACCCAATAGGATTTTTAAAGGTAATGCCCATTACTTGCTTAGGTGTGCCTTGTGGACAAGCCAAAAGCTGCTTTAATAAAAATTGGCAAGGCGATTTACCCGCTAAGTGCAATGATTTAATCACTAAATCATGGGCAGTTTCAGGGTCAAGGGAAAAGATGGCTTTACGGATTAAAGAATACATACTCGTTTATCTCTCAGGATAGTTCACTGTAAATGGAAAGTGCGGTCAAAATTAACCGCACTTTTTGTTTTATTGCAAGGCTTTTTCAATCTTCTCAAATAAATCTTTTGAGAGATCTTCAACAGCACTTAATCGTTCTAAGGCACGTTTCATTAAGGTTTGACGTTGTGCATCAAAACGTGAGAAACGAATCAATGGCTCAATTAAACGTGCTGCCACTTGTGGATTGCTTTCATTTAAACGAATTAAAACATCCGTTAAGAAGCGATAGCCTGAACCACTAATATGATGGAACGCTTTTAAGTTGTGATTTGCAAAGCTACCCACTAATGAACGTAAACGGTTTGGATTGTTGAAGTTAAAGCTTGGGTGATCCATTAATGCTTGTACAATTTCCAATACGTTTTCATCAGGACGAGTTGCTTGTAAAGCAAACCATTTATCCATGACTAAGCCATCATGTTGCCATTTTTGTTCAAAATCCGCTAACAAGGTATCACGGCAAGATAACGAGGCTTTGGTTGCCATATTTAATGCAGCCAGCGTATCTGTCATATTATTGGCATTATTGTAATGTTTTTGAACTACATTGTTGCCTAGATTGGTGTAAGCCAAATAACTTAAACAAAGATTACGCATTGCTCGTAAGGCAATATCTTCTTGCGTCACTCGATAATCTTCAAGACGAATATGGGTGTAAATACGCAATAAATCTTCTTTTAAGTATTCTGCAATTTGCACCAACATAAATTCTCTAGCAGCAGCAATACCATCTGGATCAATTGTTTTAAAGTTTTCTGCAAACTCAATGTCTTTTGGTAAGGTTAGAATTAATGTGGCTAATTCGATATCCTGTTCGTAATTTTCCAATACATGCGCAAGTGCGGTTAAAACATCAGGTGAAATCTCAAAGGTTTCACCTTGTTGGAAATGCGCCACATTACGACGCAATTCTTGAGTAAACAGCATTTGTGCTGCATCCCAACGAGCAAATTGGTTATCAGCGAATTTAAGCAAACCTAATAACTGCTCTGTGGTGTAATCATAATCCAGTTTCACCGGTGCAGAGAAATCACATAATAACGCAGGAATTGGGCGACCATAAATACCATGGAACTCAAACACTTGGTCTTTTTCTGTTACATTTAATACATCACTTAACAATTCACCGTTATGCTGTAACATTTGTTTGGTGCCGTTGGCATCATAAAGCGCAATTTTCAATGGAATATGTAAGTTTACTTTTTCCATTTGATCTGCTGTTGGTGGCGTAGATTGCGAAACAGTTAAACGATAAGTATGAGTTTGTTCGTCATAGGCATCACTAATCAATAATTCTGGCGTACCTGATTGGCTATACCAACGACGGAATTGTACTAAATCAACATTATTCGCACGTTCCATTGCGGAAACAAAATCTTCACAAGTTGCTGCTTTACCGTCATTTTCTGCAATATAAAGTTGCATTCCTTTTTGGAAACCTTGTTCACCTAATAAGGTATGCAACATACGAATCACTTCAGCCCCTTTTTCATATACAGTCACGGTATAGAAGTTATTCATTTCAATGACTTTTTCAGGGCGAATTGGGTGTGACATTGGGCTCGCATCTTCGGCAAATTGTACCGTACGTAAGAATTTCACGTTATTAATGCGATTAACAGCTCGAGAACCCGTATCAGATGAAAATTCTTGATCACGGAAAACCGTTAAACCTTCTTTCAAACTTAATTGGAACCAATCACGGCAAGTTACACGGTTTCCTGTCCAGTTATGGAAATACTCATGCGCAATCACGCTTTCAATAGCGAGATAATCATCATCGGTTGCTGTTTGTGGATTTGCCAACACAAATTTAGAGTTGAAAATATTCAACCCTTTATTTTCCATGGCGCCCATATTGAAGAAGTCCACAGCAACAATCATGTAAATATCTAAGTCGTATTCTAAATTGAAACGGTCTTCATCCCATTTCATGGATTTTTTCAGACTTTCCATTGCCCACGAAGCGCGATCAAGATTGCCACGGTCAACATAAAGCTCTAAGGCTACTTCACGACCACTTTTTGTCGTAAAGGTATCTTGTAATAAATCAAAATCACCTGCCACTAAAGCGAATAAATAGCTTGGTTTCGGGAAAGGGTCATTCCATTCAACCCAATGACGACCATCCTCTAATTCACCACTTGCAATGCGGTTACCATTAGAAAGCAAGTAAGGATATTTAGTTTTATCAGCGGTAATTTTGGTTGTATAGCGAGCTAATACATCAGGACGATCAAGCATATAGGTAATTTGACGGAAACCTTCTGCTTCGCATTGAGTACAAATGCCTTCACCTGATTGATAAAGCCCTTGTAAAGAGGTGTTTTGTGCAGGCTCTAGATTCGTCACAATTTCAAGTTCAAAATTGGCCGCACTTTGGTTAGTTAAATCTAACGTTAAACTTTCATGGTCTTGATGATAATGTTTGAAATCTTCGCCATTGAATTTAATGGAGGCAAATTGGAAGCCATGACCATCTAATCGTAGGTGTGTTGCTTCGTCGTTTAAACGTTGGAAGGTTGTTTTTGCAGTGACAACGGTATGATTAGGATCTAATTGAAAATCAAGGAAAATATCCGTAACTGTAAAATCAGGTTGTTTGTAATCTTTTCTATATTTCGCTTTAGCTAACATAATCTGCTCTATTTCTAAGAAAAAAACTCATATTAGGATAAGATTTTATGACAAAACTTGCAATGGAATTTTCAGTTTTTACCATATAGCAAACGTTTGCTTAAAAGTGGGCAAATATGCTATTCTACGCATCGTTTTTTATCAGATAAATTTTTAAAAATATGTCAAATACCGCACAAATTGCTATTGTTATGGGCTCAAAAAGCGATTGGGCAACCATGCAAGAAGCCACTCAAATTTTAGATGAACTCAATGTGGCATATCATGTTGAAGTCGTTTCTGCACATCGAACCCCCGACAAATTGTTTGAATTTGCCGAAAATGCACAAAAAAATGGTTACAAAGTGATTATTGCAGGTGCAGGTGGTGCAGCGCATTTGCCGGGTATGATCGCAGCCAAAACACTTGTGCCAGTACTTGGGGTACCTGTTAAAAGCTCTATATTAAGCGGTGTAGATAGTCTCTATTCTATCGTACAAATGCCTAAAGGTATTCCTGTTGGTACCTTAGCAATTGGCCCTGCTGGCGCAGCTAATGCAGGATTACTCGCCGCACAAATTCTTGCTGGTTGGGATGATGCGTTATTTGCTCGCCTACAAGCATTCCGCGAAAATCAAACTAATGTGGTATTGGATAATCCTGATCCACGTAAATAAAACACCTTTCATTTTGACCGCACTTTTTAAAGTGCGGTTGTTTTTTAGCTAGATTTGATGAGAAATTTTATGCAAAACTCTACCCTCTATCCTACCGTTTATGTGCTTGGTAATGGTCAACTCGGCAGAATGTTACGTTACGCCGGCGCACCATTAGACATTCATGTTCAACCACTTGAGTTTAATGCGCCAGTATTTGATTTACCTAAAGATGCCATCATCACCGCAGAAATTGAACGTTGGGAAAAAACACCTTTAACTGAATTATTAGGTCATCATAAAAATTTCGTTAATCAGAATGTTTTTGGCTTATTAGCCGATCGCTTTACCCAAAAATCTTTACTGGATGAACTCAATCTCTCTACCTCACCATGGTGTTTATTAAAAGATAAAACGCAATGGCCTGAAGTATTTAAAAACGTAGGCGAAAAAGTCGTGGTAAAACGTCGCACAGGTGGTTATGACGGTCGCGGTCAATGGATTATTACTGAAAGTAATCAACGTGACATTACAGACGATTTATTTGGTGAAGTTATCGCAGAAAAATTCAT
The DNA here is from genome assembly GCF_031191205.1 of Haemophilus parainfluenzae ATCC 33392. Lineage (NCBI taxonomy): Bacteria > Pseudomonadati > Pseudomonadota > Gammaproteobacteria > Pasteurellales > Pasteurellaceae > Parahaemophilus > Parahaemophilus parainfluenzae. Next base: position 1,922,432 of record NZ_CP133470.1, read on the forward strand.
TCCTTTTGATTATGAAGTGTCTATCGTTGGCGCAAGATTTAAAAATGGTGAAAAACGCTTCTATCCAGTAACTCATAATCTACAGCAAAATGGCATTTTACGTTACAGTGTGACAGATACTTCATTCCCACAACAAAAAAACCAACAAATTCAGGCTGAATCTATGTTAGGAAAAATCATGGATAAGCTTGAATATGTGGGTGTAATGGCGATGGAATGCTTTGTGGTGGGGGATAAATTATTAATTAATGAACTTGCCCCTCGTGTGCATAACAGTGGACATTGGACACAACTCGGCTGTGCCATTAGTCAATTTGAATTGCATCTACGTGCTTTATTAGATTTACCCACTCCATCATTACAATCCATTGCACCAAGTGTCATGGTCAATTTAATTGGTACAGAACATAATCCACAATGGTTGAACACGCCTTTCTCCCAGTTACATTGGTATGGTAAAGAAGTTCGTCCAGGTAGAAAATTAGGTCATATCAATATTACGCATACTGACAAAACGATCATTATTCAACAGCTTGAAAAACTTCGTCACGAACTCCCTGAAGATTATCAATCTGGTTTAAATTGGGCGATTGAGAAATTAAAATAATCGAAAAAAGAACCGCACTTTTTGATGAATATCTAAAAACATCAAAGTGCGGTTGATTTTTATCAGGTTCTTCTTGATAAAATCTATCGGCTGAAGTATAAATTTACTCATCCCACAACACATACATAAGGAAAAGCTATGTTTGAACATATCAAAGCGGCTCCAGCCGATCCTATCTTAGGCTTAGGCGAAGCATTCAAATCTGAAACACGTGAAAATAAAATCAACTTAGGTATTGGCGTTTATAAAGATGCACAAGGTTCAACGCCGATTATGCGTGCAGTAAAAGAAGCTGAAAAACGCTTATTTGATAACGAAAAAACGAAAAACTATCTGACTATCGATGGTATTGCAGATTATAACGAACGCACAAAAGAACTCCTTTTCGGTAAAGATTCAGAAGTCATTAAAGCGAATCGCGCAAGAACTGCGCAAAGTTTAGGTGGCACGGGTGCGCTACGTATTGCTGCTGAATTCATCAAACGTCAAACCAAAGCTCAAAATGTGTGGATTAGTACGCCAACATGGCCAAACCATAATGCGATTTTCAATGCGGTGGGCATGACGATTCGTGAATATCGTTATTATGATGCTGAACGCAAAGCCCTTGACTGGGAACATTTACTTGAAGATTTAAGTCAAGCAAGCGAAGGTGATGTGGTGCTGTTACACGGTTGTTGCCACAACCCAACCGGTATTGACCCAACCCCTGAACAATGGCAAGAATTAGCCGCACTTTCAGCAAAAAATGGCTGGTTACCACTCTTTGACTTTGCTTATCAAGGTTTAGCCAATGGCTTAGACCAAGATGCTTACGGTTTACGTGCTTTTGCGGCAAATCATAAAGAATTATTAGTGGCGAGTTCATTCTCTAAAAACTTTGGTTTATACAATGAGCGTGTCGGTGCCTTTACCCTTGTGGCAGAAAATGCAGAAATTGCTTCAACTGCATTAACACAGGTGAAATCAATTATTCGTACCCTCTACTCTAATCCAGCATCTCACGGTGGGGCGACCGTAGCGACAGTGTTAAATGATCCACAACTTCGCCAAGAATGGGAAAATGAATTGACTGAAATGCGTGAACGCATCAAAAAAATGCGTCATTTATTTGTTCAGTTATTAAAAGAATATGGTGCAGAACAAGATTTCAGCTTTATCATGGAACAAAACGGTATGTTCTCTTTCAGCGGTTTATCGCCTGAACAAGTTGATCGCTTAAAAGAAGAATTTGCGATTTACGCTGTTCGTTCTGGTCGTATCAATGTGGCCGGTATCACTGAAGACAATATTCGTTATTTATGCGAAAGCATCGTTAAAGTACTTTAATTAACGCAATCAGACAGCCAATAATGGCTGTCTGATATTTTTTATACATTTTCAGTTAATTCATCTATACTTTGCACAACCCGATATTCTAAATCATCGTAATCTCTATGGAGATATTCAAAATTCTTTCTGGCATAAGCAATTTTCATTTGTTCTGAAAGATCTAACTTGCTTTCATCCACACCATGCTGAATACCCTTACCGGTATTTTTGGTTTCCGCCACAAAGTAAACTTTATTCTGCCCTTTAAATACTACAGCCCAGTCGGGATTATAATTCCCCAATGGCGTTGGAATTTTAAAATTTTTCGGTAACTTAAAATAAAACTCGACATTTTCACTGCTTTCACAATGGCGGGCAAACGTATTTTCCGTGTTGGAATCTAGGGAAATATAGCCCTCATAAATGGTTTTTGATTGATTACTCACAGAAAAACTGTATTGATTAAGATAAAACTCAAAATCCTTAAATAACGTCATTTCATAGGTGCGATCTGCAATGCGGTGATATTCCACACCATCCGCCATAATTTGACTTAACGCTTCATTAATTTTTTCTGCAACCAAATCAATAAAACGTTGTGGATTATGATAAATCTCAGCCAGTCGTTTTGATTTTTGCAAAATACGGCAAATGGTTTGACGGGTTAACCCGGTTTTCTTCTGTAATTCGCCCAACACATCGGGAATATCCCAGTGAGTTTTTGAGGTTACCTGATTGGAAGAACGATATTCGGTCGTCACGCCTTTTTCATTAATCGCAAATGCGACCTTTTCATGTCGAATTTTCACCTCATCAATACGTGGCATTTTGACCAAATTTTTGACCGCACTTTCGATCAAATCATACTGTGAAAAATTGACCCGATAAGTCGTTTGGTGCTTAATACGTTCCCAAATCGCGGAAAATTCAGGGTGTTGGCTAAAATCTTTGCGATAACGCACATATTTTCGATCCAGCTTATTTTTAATTTGCCCTTTATCAAAGGACACACCGCAATCTTCTTCAATTTCCCGTTGTAATTTGGTCGCAAATTCCTCATAGCTTTCATTGGCAATCACTGTCAGGATATTTTTATCCCGCTCACGGCTTCTTACGCCAAGCTGATTCACCGGCAAGCGCAATCCACGTCCGATTTCTTGTCGTTTTTTAATTTCCGAATGGGTATCGTTTAACGTACAAATTTGGAACACATTCGGATTATCCCACCCCTCACGCAAAGCCGAGTGAGAGAAAATAAAACGCAACGGATTACCCAACGACAGCAAGGATTCTTTATCCCGCATAATTAAATGATACGTGTCATTATCCGCCTGTGTCGTGCCGTTGGTATCTTTCAAGACGCCTTTTTTATCTTTGGAAAAATAACCTTCATGCACGCCAACGGGGTCTTTTCCATGGGTTAATTCGCGATAAATTTCCTCAAACCATTGATAAAATTTGCCGTCGTTGCGGTAATTATCCACTTTATCAATAAAAAATAGCGACAATACTTTAATGCCTAATGGATTTAAGATTTTTTCCTTGCGTAAATGTTCTTCTATTGTGCGACGAATTTGCATTTTTTGAATGTCATCTTTCAAGAGAGAATTATCAACGCCTTTCGTCACTTTTAATCCGCCGGAAAACTCAATCTGTTGTTCCTCAACATTCATTCCTTCCAAAATATAACCACTGCGATAAACTTCATTTTGTCTGGAAAGATCAAATAAGTCTTGCTTCGGCTTAACGGTGACGACTTTCTTCTTTATCGACTTATCATTCACCAAGATTTCCACTTTCGCCGACCAACTTTTCGCGCCGGCGTTAATTCCTTTTAACGCCACATAAGCGCCATTCACATCATTATCTGCCAACACGCTGTCCACTTCGATTTGCTTCACTAAGCCTAATTCGTACGCCTGCACGGGATTGAGGCTAAAAATCGGGTTATAGGCGTTTTTATGGGTTGCCGAATAGCGCAGAGTGAATAAAGGATTGAGACTTGCAATAGCATGACGGCGAATATCCGTTTCCATATTCTGCGGTTCATCAATAATCACAATAGGATTGACGTTTTGAATATAACGAATGGGCGCATCGCCACTTTCATTTTGTGTATTAATCACATTGCTTTCTTTGGCAAAGGCATCAATATTCATCACCAAAATTTCAATATGATTGCCGGTAGCAAAGGCTTTTAAGCGGGAAAGTTGATTACTCTTATATTCATATTTCGGATTTACGCTCGGGTTATCAAACAGGGTGGCAAAGTGGCTACGCGTTGTTTCCAAGGTATGTAATACGCCCTCACGAATAGGCACACTCGGCACCACAATCACAAATTTCTGCCAACCATATTGACGATTCAATTCAAAAATCGTACGTAAATAAACATAGGTTTTCCCCGTTCCGGTTTCCATTTCTACGGTAAAATTTCTACCCTGTTCCTCAATTAAAGTGCGGTAAAAATTAAAAGTATTTTGTTGCTTGCCCAAGTTTTGTTGCAACTGTTCATCATTAATTTGTAACGGCAAATTCGCCACGAAACGCATATCATTCTGCGCTTTCAAACCGAATTCCGTTTGCTGATTAGGCTGTCCGATGAACAAATCTACCGCCGCTTGAATCGCATGCGTTTGGTAATCCAAGGTTTCAAATTGAAGTTCCATTTTGCCTCCTTAAAGCACAAAGAAGGCAATGCCTGCATCATTCATTTGCAACTCGGCATTTTTCTTTAAGGCATCATCGCCATTAAACAGCGAATCTAACGTCACGACTTTTTTCGGCTGGGCAGAAATCACCTGATCCAATAAATCCGCACTCAGGGTTTCAAGCAACAAGGCAAACTGTTGCCCGCTTTCATCACTCACCCAAAACACCTGATTTTCCGACCGCACTTTTGCCGTCAATTTCAATCCTAAACGCAACAACATTTCATAAAGCATGGCGTCAGGCATTGCCTCTTTCCGTACAGGATCGACAAATAATTCGATTTGTTGCGCTAAATTTTCTGCCGACGGCGATTGCCATTGTTTAAAGTGACTGTTGGTCAGCTTAAATACTTTAAAACCGGTATCTATTCGCTTGTCTGGGTGATTTTCAGCAATTTGTTTACCGGCCCGACGGATGCGTTCTTTGGAAATTTCGGCGATGTTTGTAGATAACTTATTCGATTTACAAAAATCATATGCTATTTTTTGTTCTTTATCTTTGGGATCTAATTGCTCAGGTAACTGAACAACAATAAATTTTCTATTCCCGCCATCTTTATTTAATTCCATTATTGCATGGGCTGTCGTACCTGAACCACTGAAAAAATCAAGGATAATATCATTTGAATTTTTTTCTGTTGAAAGACTTAGAATTCGTTGCAACAACCCAATCGGTTTCGGATTACTAAATACCGCTGTTCCATCAAACATTTTCTTTAATAATTGAGTACCATTAGTTGTTGTTTCTACATCATCCCAAATAGTCTTAGTGACTTTCCCTCGTTCTTCAGCTTCCCATTTGAAGCGTTTTCTTAATGGTGCACCATCTCCTGTTTTTCCAAAAATGATTCGATTATCTTTTACAAGCTCTTGGTATTTTTCATAATCGTTTTTCCAACTTGCACCTTCATTTGGGGTATAAACTTTCCCCGTTTTAGGATTGACAATCTCATATTGTTGATTTGGTCTCCAACCACCGACTTGGAAAGGGTCGGCTTTCCATTCTCCCCTAGGATCATTATCTGGATTTGAAAATCCTTCCCCATCTTCAGGTAATCTGAATTTCTCCCGATTCTTGATGTAATAGTCAATATTTTTTGCATAAATTAAAGTATATGTGTGAGATACAGAAATTAATGCCGTATTAGTCACTGATTTTGTTGAATTCCAAATTACATCAGCAATGAAATTTTCTTCACCAAATACCTCATCACACAACAACTTTAACTGAGCCTGTTCATTGTCATCAATGGAAATAAAAATCACACCGTCATCTTTCAGTAAATTCTTTGCCAAATGCAAACGAGGCAACATCATATTTAGCCATTTGCTGTGGAAGTGCCCGTTTTCCTTGCTGTTTTTCTTGAAAGCCAGTTTGAGTTTGCCTTCGTCATCCAATTCGCCGCTTTTTTCCTGGTAATCTTTAAGATCCTGCTTGAAATTGTCGTTATAAACAAAATCATTACCTGTGTTATAAGGCGGATCGATATAAATCATTTTGATGCTATTGAAATAGGATTTTTGTAACACTTTCAACACATCCAGGTTTTCCCCTTCAATAAATATATTTTCAGTGGAATCAAAATTGACACTTTCCGCAGGTTGCGGTGTGAGGGTTTTGCAAGTTTGTGCTTGTAATACGCGATAGGCTTCCGATTTTCCCGCCCAGTTCAACATATAACGCTCGGGCTCGGTGGTGATGTGTTCAGAAAAAAGTTGTTGGAATTTTTGAAAATCAATTTGCTCTTCGCAAAAAATTTCAGGTAGAAGTAATTTGAGTTGCGTTAATTTAATGGATAGGTTATCCAAGTGCTGTGCTGTGCTGTGCTGTGCTGTGCTGTGCTGTGCTGTGCTGTGCTGTGCTGTGCTGTGCTGTGCTGTGCTGTCAGGCATTATGATTCTCCTTTTAAATATGTCAATAATAGAATATAAAACAACAAATTTTTATTATTTACCACTTCTCTAACGCTTCTGTATCGCTCTCTCTTGCTTCAATCCAACGTTCACCTTGATTAGTTTGTTCTTTTTTCCAGAACGGCGCTTTGGATTTTAAGAAGTCCATAATAAATTCATTGGCGTGGTAAGCATCACCTCGGTGAGCCGAACTGATGCCGACTAAAACAATTTCATCGCCGGTATGTAAAAGTCCTACACGATGAATCACAGACACTCGTTGGATATCCCAACGCGCTTTCGCCTGCTCCACAATTTCACGTAAGGCTTTTTCTGTCATGGCGGGATAATGTTCTAAGTATAAGCTGGATACCTCATCGCCTAAATTAAGATCGCGCACTTTACCTACAAAAATAACCGTTGCACCAACCGAATGTTGCTCAGAAAGCCATTGGTAAACGGCATTTTGATCGAAAGGTTGTTCTTGTACTGAAATCTGAATATCCGTCATTTAGCCCCCTGTTACTGGTGGGAAAAACGCAATTTCATCGCCATTTTTGACCGCACTTTCTAATGGCATTAAAGTTTGATTAATGGCAACTAAAAGCTTCCCTTTTTCTAACGCTAACGCCCATCTATCACCTTTTTGAGCAAGATGTTCACGCACCGCTTCCGCTGTCGTAAAATCGCCTTCAAGCTGAATAGAATCTTCACCAATTAATTCACGAGTTTGAGCAAAAAATAAAACATTTAACATCTTACTTTTCCTCCGCAATAAAATGACCAGATTTTCCACCGATCTTTTCTAACAGGCGAACATGCTCAATCACCATGTCTTTTTGTACGGCTTTACACATATCGTAAATGGTTAAGGCTGCTACGCTTGCTGCCGTTAATGCTTCCATTTCTACGCCGGTTTTTCCGGTTAATTTACAAAGGGATTGAATACGAACTTGGTTGGTTTCAAGTAACGGTTCTAAATTCACTTCCACTTTAGAAAGTAACAATGGATGGCAAAGCGGGATAAGTTCCCAAGTGCGTTTTGCGGCTTGAATACCTGCAATACGCGCAGTAGCAAACACATCACCTTTATGATGTTTACCTTCCACAATCATGGAAAGCGTTTCTTTTGACATGGTTACAATGGCTTCAGCACGAGCTTCGCGAACAGTCTCTACCTTTGCAGAAACATCCACCATATTGGCTTCGCCTTGAGAATTGATATGCGTAAATGTAGTCATAATAAAATAAAGTGCGGTTAAAATATTGAATGTTTTACATGTGTGATAAAAGCAAAATAAGTGAATAGCAAAATTCACCTATTTTCTTTTAGCCACCGATAGAAGCTAAATGATTTCTTACGCCACTATCACCGATATGCAAATAATGATGTTCACGTTTGCCTTGAAGTGCGGCAAAAATACGGGCTTGCAAAATATCTTGCTGCTCATGTGATTGCAATAAATCACGTAATTCAATGCCTTCTTCACCAAATAAACAAAGATGAAGTTTGCCCTTCGCTGATACTCTGAGACGATTACAGCTTGCGCAGAAATTCTTCTCATAAGGCATGATTAAGCCAATTTCGCCTGCATAATCAGGATGCGTGAATACTTTAGCTGGACCATCAGTATGGGATTTGTGTTGTAATTGCCAACCGTTTTGCAGCAATTTATCCGCTAATACCTGTCCTGAAAGATGGAATTTATCAAAGAAACTATCCATTTCGCCCGTTTGCATGAGTTCGATAAAGCGCATTTGAATTGGGCGATCTTTCACCCAAACAAGGAATTGCTCAAACTCTTTGTCATTCAAATTTTTCATCAAAACTGAATTGACTTTGACTTTGTTGTAACCCACTTCAAATGCACGATCGATACCACGCATCACGTCATCAAATTTATTGATGCCTGTAATTTGATGGAACATTTTCGGATCTAAGCTATCAACACTGACGTTAATAGACGTAATTCCTGCTTTCTTCCAATCAGCCACATCTTTTGCCATGCGATAGCCATTTGTCGTAACAGCTAATTGACGAATGCCATCAATATTAGCAATGCTTTCAGCAATAGAAATAAAATCTTTGCGTAAAGTGGGTTCGCCACCCGTTAAACGGATTTTCTCTGTGCCCATTTCAGCAAATGCTTGGGCAAGATGGGTAATTTCTTTTAACGTTAAGAAACTTGGCTTGTTAGCTTCGGGTTGATAACCATCCGGCAAACAATAGGTACAACGAAAATTACACTGATCGGTAATCGACAGTCGTAGATAGTAATATTGACGTTGGAAAGGATCGACTAAGCGAGACTCTCCTACGTTCTTGATAGGAATGGATTGCATTTTACACCTTTCTAAATATGGAGAGGATAAACCGTTTCCAGCGTATCCCTGAATAACGTACCGCGTTATTGGCTTGCCACCATATTTCTTGTGAAACTTAGGCTAAACAAGCTCGGAGTTATGCGTTAAAAATAAATTGTGTTGGTATTGTAATAAAAGCAAGCGGTTAATAGCAATAATTTGGTAAAATAACCCGACTATATTGATAAAAATAATAGAATTAACTTATATAACAGAATATATAACATTGTTTCTTATAATAATTTATAGGTAAAAAGGAAGAAAAATGTCTGATTTATCTCGTCACAGTCGTCATGAACATTTAGACGAAATCAAACATATTGTTGCCATTGGTGGTGGTCATGGATTAGGGCGTGTATTATCGGCGCTTAGTTTTATGAAAGAGCGTTTAACCGGTATTGTCACCACCACAGATAACGGCGGTTCAACGGGTCGCATTCGTCAAGAACAAGGCGGTATTGCATGGGGAGATCTGCGTAATTGCTTAAATCAAATCATTATTGAACCGAGCACGGCCTCTGCATTATTTGAATACCGCTTTACTGGCGAAGGTGAGCTTTCTGGGCATAATTTAGGCAATTTAATGCTTAAAGCTTTAGAAGATATGCATATTCGCCCTATTGAAGCCATTAACTTGATTCGTGAATTACTCAAAGTAAAATCTCACATTATTCCCATGTCAGAAGAACCAGTTCATCTTGCCGCGAGTTTAGGCTCAGGCTCCAGTATTGTAGGTGAAGTGAGCATTGATAATTTAACAGAATTACCTCAATCACTTTTCTTAGTGCCCATGGTTAAAGCCGCACAAGAAGCCATCCAAGCATTGGAGCAAGCGGAAGTCATTTTACTTGGTCCAGGAAGTTTCATGACGAGCATTATGCCGCCGCTATTGCTACCTGAATTAGCGACTGCCCTGCGTAATAGCAAAGCGAAAGTGATTTTTATTGATAACTTAGGGGTAGAAATTGGTGCCGCCTCTCAGCTTTCACTGGCTGATCGTATTCAGAAAATTCATGAAATTGTTGGTGAATCCATTATTGATGGTGTCATTACACCTTATCGCGAAAAAAGTGCGGTCGATTTGTCTGCCATTTCTTCCGTTAAAATCTTAGCTAAACGTTTAAATGCAGATGATATTAGCTATCGTCACGATCGAACATTACTTGCCAAAGCTATCGATGAATTAATTGGTGAATTAGATTACAAATAAAAAAAACCGCACGTTAAAAGTGCGGTCATTGTTTAGCTTATTTTTTCCCGAAAACTCTCACATTCGTGAAACCATTTTCTTTTAAATAAAGCGCTTGCAGTTTACTCATCACGCCTCGCTCACAATAAAGCACATAGTTTTTACTTTGATCTAATGAACCGAATTGCGAAGATAATTTGTAAAACGGCAACTGCATTACTTGATGCTCGTCTGATTCAAATGGATTTTCATCTGTCTCTTCTGGGCTACGAATATCTAAAATAATATCGTTTTCACCAAGCACTGAAATGGTATCCACTTCGACCACTTCTTTCTCCGTCTCTTCTGCAATTTGGCGAATATCTAAATATTGTGCATTTTCAACCGCACTTTCCAACACACCAAAATCAAAGTGATTTTCTTCTTCAAGAATTTTTTCACGTACCGCTTTAATCGTTGGATTTTTAGAAATCACCCCACAGAACTCTGGCATTGATTTGGCAATATCATCCGTGCCGATCTCTTTCGCCATTGCAATAATCTGTTCTTTATCATGAGTAATGAGTGGACGTAATACTAAGGCATCGGATGCTTCATCAATTAAACGTAAATTGGTTAAAGTTTGGCTAGATACTTGCCCGAGTGCCTCACCCGTAACAATAGCTTGAATATCAAAACGTTGTGCGACTTTACTTGCTCCGCGCACCATCATTCGTTTTAATACGACGCCCATTTGGCCATTATCCACTTTCTCTAAAATCTCGCCCACTACGCCTTCAAAAGGAATGGCAATAAAGCGGACTTTATGAGATGAGCTATAACGGCTCCAAATATGGTAAGCCATTTGTTTCACGCCAATTTCATGGGCTGCCCCACCTAAATTGAAGAAACAATAATGCACACGTGAACCACGGCGAATGAGCATATAACTAGATACGCCTGAGTCAAAGCCACCAGAAATCAATGAAAGCACATCTTCTTGCGTTCCAATTGGATAACCACCAAGACCAACATGACGAGCTTTTACCAGCATCATTTTGTCATCTTCAATATCAATACGCACCGTCACATCAGGATTTTTTAAGCGTACTTTGGCGCTTTCAATATGCTGATTTAAACCACCACCGATATAACGTTCAGCTTCAATGGAACTGAAATCATGTTTCCCTTTGCGTTTTACACGCACGCAAAAGGTTTTGTTTTCAAGTTGATCGGCAACATCCGCCAGCGTCAATTCAAAGATATGATGTAAATCGGTAAATGGTTTTTCTTCTACTTCTAAAAAATGGTGAATACCCGGAATGCGTTGTAAAAGCGCAATCAACTCTTCACGATTGGCTTCATTTTTTGAGCGCACTTCGATGTAATCCCAATGACGAACAACCGCTGTTTCTTCATCATATTTCTGTAAAATATTACGTATATTTGAGGTCAAAATTTTCGCGAAACGCTTACGCACGGTTTCGCTTTTAATCATAATTTCAGGAAAAAGTTTAACGATAAATTTCATAATAATCTGTGAATAATAAAAAATGGCCGTATTGTACGCTAAATTCCAGATCCCACAAAGTTCAAATTCTCACGAAAAACTGACCGCACTTTGAAATAAGTTTTTAACATCCCTATAAAAATCAAGTACAATACGGAGCAATTTATTCATCTGAAAAGGATAATTTAATGGCGCGTAAACCAGCAAATGCTGAACCTGATTTTGAAACAACACTTGCACAATTGGAAACGATTGTGACAAAACTTGAAAGCGGTGAATTACCATTGGAAGATGCGCTGAAAGAATTTGAGAACGGCATTAAATTGGCTCAACTTGGTCAAGAACGCTTACAACAAGCAGAACAACGTATTCAAATTTTGTTACAAAAAAGCGAAACCGCCCCATTAAGTGATTATCAAGGGGACGAGTAATCCATGAGTTATCAATTCGGCACTGAACTTAAACAAGTTCAAGATCGCATTAATCAGTTTTTAGCCAATCAATTTGAAGAAATTGACTCTTATAATGCCCATTTGCGTGATGCCATGAAATATGGCTTATTGCTAGGCGGCAAACGCGTTCGTCCTTTCCTTGTCTATGCAACGGGTAAAATGCTGGGGGCAGAAATGTCCGCTTTAGATTACGCTGCCGCAGCCATTGAATCTATCCATGCTTATTCTTTAATCCATGATGATTTGCCTGCCATGGACAACGATGAACTTCGTCGTGGTCAACCAACTTGTCATATCGCTTTTGATGAAGCTACGGCCATTTTAGCTGGCGATGCATTACAAGCTTTTGCCTTTGAAATTCTGACTGAAGCCCCTTCTCTTTCTGCTGAACAAAAATTGCAATTAGTGAAAGTCTTAGCTCAAGCATCTGGCGTACAAGGCATGTGTTTAGGGCAAAGTTTAGATTTAATTTCAGAGCACAAACAAGTTAATTTAGACGAATTAGAACTTATTCATCGCAATAAAACGGGTGCATTGCTAACAGCCGCATTAAAACTGGGTTTTATCTGTTCACCTCACTTTGAAAACAAAGAATTAGAGCAACAACTAGAACGTTATTCACAAACTATTGGTTTAGCTTTCCAAGTACAAGATGACATTTTAGATATTGAAGGTGACAGTGCGGAAATCGGTAAACCGGTGGGATCTGATTTAGGCTTAGATAAAAGCACTTATCCAAAATTGTTAGGATTAGAGGGCGCGAAACAAAAAGCACAAGAACTCTATCAAACCGCCTTACATGAATTAGACAATTTACCTTTTGATACCACTGCATTGCGTGCATTAGCTGAATTTATTGTCAATCGTAAAAGCTAATGGTGACAGCACTGGCTTTAATTTCTCAAAGTGCGGTCACTTTTTTCACATTTTAGGACTAACGAATATATGAACAACTATCCTCTTTTATCCTTAATTAATTCGCCGGAAGATTTGCGTCTTTTAAATAAAGATCAGCTTCCGCAACTTTGTCAGGAATTACGGAGTTATCTGTTGGAATCCGTTAGTCAAACCAGTGGTCATTTGGCATCTGGTCTTGGTACTGTTGAATTGACTGTTGCACTACACTACATTTTCAAAACCCCTTTTGATCAATTAATTTGGGATGTGGGCCATCAAGCTTACCCACACAAAATTTTGACTGGTCGTCGTGATCAAATGTCCACCATTCGCCAAAAAGGCGGAATTCATCCTTTCCCTTGGCGTGAAGAAAGTGAGTTTGATGTATTGAGTGTTGGCCACTCTTCCACTTCAATCAGTGCAGGGCTAGGTATTGCAGTTGCGGCAGAACGTGAAAATGCGGGGCGTAAAACTGTTTGTGTAATTGGCGATGGTGCAATCACTGCGGGTATGGCATTTGAAGCCTTAAACCATGCGGGTTCTTTACATACTGATATGTTGGTCATTTTAAATGACAATGAAATGTCTATTTCTGAAAATGTCGGTGCATTAAATAATCACCTTGCGCGTATTTTCTCTGGTTCATTATATTCAACGGTTCGTGATGGCAGTAAGAAAATCTTAGATAAAGTACCGACCGTTAAAAACTTTATGAAGAAAACCGAAGAACACATGAAAGGTGTAATGTTCTCTCCAGAAAGTACTCTCTTTGAAGAACTCGGTTTTAACTATATCGGACCAATTGACGGGCATAACATTGATGAATTAATTGCCACTTTAAGTAATATGCGCGATCTTAAAGGCCCGCAATTCTTACACATCAAAACCAAAAAAGGGAAAGGTTACGAGCCTGCAGAAAAAGACCCAATTGGTTTCCATGGCGTACCAAAATTTGATCCAACAAGCGGTCAACTTCCTAAATCAAATGCCAAACCAACTTATTCAAAAATCTTTGGTGATTGGTTATGTGAAATGGCAGAACAAGACGATAAATTAGTCGGTATTACTCCTGCAATGCGTGAAGGTTCTGGCATGGTAGAATTTTCAGAACGATTCCCGCAACAATATTTTGATGTTGCCATCGCTGAACAACATGCTGTTACCTTTGCAGCAGGTCTTGCAATTGGCGGTTATAAACCTGTTGTGGCAATTTATTCTACCTTCTTACAACGTGCTTATGATCAGCTTATTCACGATGTTGCTATTCAAAACTTACCTGTTCTCTTTGCCATCGATCGTGCTGGTATCGTAGGTGCTGATGGTCAAACTCACCAAGGTGCGTTTGATTTAAGTTTTATGCGCTGCATTCCAAATATGATCATTATGACACCAAGTGATGAAAATGAATGTCGCCAAATGCTTTATACCGGTTATAAATGTGGTAAACCGACTGCGGTACGTTATCCGCGTGGAAATGCAATCGGCGTAGAATTAACCCCACTTGCTGAATTAGAAATTGGTCGTTCAAAAATGGTTCGTCAGGGTGAAAAAATCGCGATTCTGAATTTTGGCACACTCTTACCTGCCGCTTTATCTGTGGCAGAAAAACTCAATGCGACTGTTGTTGATATGCGCTTTGTAAAACCAATTGATGAAGCTCGCATTCTAGAAATGGCGGATACCCACGACTTCATTGTGACATTGGAAGAAAATGCGATTCAAGGTGGTGCAGGTTCAGCTGTTTCAGAAGTGCTAAATTCTCATGGAAAAACAACCGCACTTTTACAACTTGGTTTACCTGATATCTTTATTCCTCAAGGTACACAACAAGAAGCGCTTGCTGAAATTAAATTAGATGAAAAAGGGATTGAAGAGCAAATTATTGCCTTTATAAAGGGCTAAATTCATTCATTTTCGTTTAATTTTGATATTTTTAAAATTTTTTTCAAAAATATCGAACTATTTCAAAAATACACAGTCTGATACATTGCTAGTGCACTGCATATTGCAGTTATCTTTTGAAGTTTCTTATAAATTAAGACCTCCCCGCTATTCAAGCTTTGAATAGCGGTTTTTTCTTTTTTAGTGGTAATAAAAAAGGACGCTTTTTAGCGTCCTAATTTTTTGAATCTAAACTTTAAAAAATTAAAGTGCAGATTTTGCTTTTTCAACTAATGCAGCGAACGCCACTTTGTCGAATACAGCGATATCAGCAAGGATCTTACGGTCGATTTCAACAGATGCCTTTTTCAAGCCGTTGATAAATTTACTATAAGATAAACCATTTTGACGAGCCGCAGCGTTGATACGTGCAATCCATAATTGACGGAATTGACGTTTACGTTGACGACGGTCACGATATGCGTATTGACCAGCTTTGATCACCGCTTGGAAAGCAACGCGATACACGCGTGAACGTGCACCATAATAACCTTTAGCAGCCTTAAGAACTTTCTTATGGCGTGCTCTTGCAATAACACCACGTTTTACACGAGCCATTATTTAATCTCCTATGTAATATTTTTAACTAATTTAACTAATCGTACGTTTTGCTTAAATAACGGCTTATGCGTATGGTAAGCAAGCTACTACTAAAACTTGGTCTGCTTTCGCAACCATTGATTTATGACGTAAATGACGTTTACGTTTAGTTGTCTTTTTAGTCAAAATATGACGTAAGTGAGATTGTTTACGTTTGAAACCGCCAGAAGCTGTTTTTTTGAAACGCTTAGCAGCACCACGTACTGTTTTAATTTTAGGCATTGTTAAAAAACTCCGCATTGTTTTTGGTTTAAATGAATAATCAGGCGAATTCTTGCGAATTACTTGCTAGCACTGATCACACTACTTTGCGACTTGCATCGCAATCTAAAAAAGCAACTCAGGCTGCTGAGTTTGCCTGTTTGCTTTAGTTTTTCATATTTACAAAGAAAAACTGTAGAATTATACTTTGTCGTTTTTTTTTTTCAATATAATTTTGATGATTCTTCTTTATAGAGAGTACAGTTTATGAAAACTAAATTTATGATTGTAGCTTCTTTGGGGCTATTATTTGCACTACAAAGTCAAGCAGATCCTATTCGTGCAGGTATTTTGATGGGCGCTGGTGTCGCAATAGGCACAATAAACAAAGCAAAATGTAGCTTTGCTGATGAAAAATTTAATGCGATGGAGGTTAAAGCACCTTATGTTAATTTATCCACTTCCACTATTAACCAAGCAAAATCAGCTCCTAAAGGAACAAAATTAAAGGTGGCTGGTGAGGCATCCTACAGAGAAGCAGGAATAGTCGAACACTTTATTATGGATGAGTTTTTTTTAAAAGATAAGAAAGATATGCTCCAAGTGCAACTTAGCAATGATGTGTATTGTGGTGTAAGTCCTCTCCCCGTTGAAGGTGAGAAAGTCTATTTTTATGGTGAGAAAAATACGAATGGTGGGCTGGATGTAAAATATTGGGCACCTCAAAATCCATTAGAGCGTCAATCTTGGTATTATAGGACAGAGTATGATTACCCGAGCTTCCAAGTGTTGCAACAAACAGCTGAACAAACAGATTCATATTATGCACAATTTTTACTTGCCAAAGCCTATTATGATGGAAAACTAACCACTAAAAATGATAAAAAAGCCTTTGAATGGGCAAGAAGATCCTACGAAGTACAGGGAGCAAAAAATAATTTTTATAGAGTGGTTTCTCCTTTACTGGGGATACTATATGCAGAGGGCAAAGGAACAACACAAAATTGGGAAAAAGCAAAGTATTTACTGGATAACGCACATCAACAAAATTCTCGAGATATCGTCGGGTTTGAAGAATTATATGGCAAAGCAACCTATTATTATGGCTTAATGTATTATCAAGGCAAGGGCGTAGTAAAAGATCATGATATGGCACTGGAAATCTTACATATTATGATGGATACAAAACAAGAGACAAAACGAGAATCAGAAGAGGCAGAGGCACTTTATCGTAAACTCTATGAAGAAAAATATAGAATGCCATATTCCTCTGACCAAATACATATTAGCCAGTATTTTAGCGTCGCCGAAAAATACTTTAATAACGGTGAACATCAAAAAGCCTTAGAACTCTTTGAAAAATTAGCCAAGGCAGGTGATACCGATAGCCAAGTTATGGCTGGGCTAATTTATTATGAAAGTGATCAGGTTCCACAAAATGTTGCTAAAGCAAAAGAGTGGTATTTAAAAGCCATTGAATATAAGCACCCGGTAGCGGCTTATAATTTAGGCGCAATTTATGAAGACGAGAATAATCATAAAAAAGCAAAATTTTATTATCAAAAAGCCTGTGAATGGGGAAGAAAAGAAGGCTGTGAGGCATTAAAAAAGCTAAAATAAAGACATATCCAAGTAAACAACGTAAAAAAAGCAACCTTCAGGTTGCTTTTTTATTGTTTATTACTTCTTCTTCGGTGCTAACACCATTACTGCTTGGCGACCTTCTAATTTACCCGGTGCTGATTCCACCACAGAAATGTCAGCCAAATCGTTTTTAACGCGTTCTAATACGTCTAAACCGATATCTTGGTGAGCCATTTCACGACCACGGAAACGTACAGTAATTTTCGCTTTATCACCATCTTCTAAGAAACGGATTAAGCTACGTAATTTAACTTGGTAGTCACCTTCGTCAGTACCTGGACGGAATTTAATTTCCTTCACTTGTACAACTTTTTGTTTTTTCTTCTGTTCTTTTGCCGTTTTGCTCTTCTCATAGAGGAACTTGCCGTAGTTCATAATACGACAAACCGGTGGTTCGGCATTCGGACTGATCTCAACTAAATCAAGCGCTGCTTGTTCTGCCATATCTAAGGCCTGTTGAATTGATACAATCCCCGCTTGTTCACCATCTTGGTCAATCAAACGAACTTCTTTTACTCGAATTTCATCGTTAATGCGATTCGGGCGATTAGCTGCCGGAGCTTTTTTTACGGTTTTGATAATGTTATTCCTTCTATTTATTTAAGAAAAAATCGACTGTATTCAAACAGAAGATTTATTAAATCATTTGCTATAAAAACAAACAAAAAACGGGCAAAATTTTATAGTATTTGCCACGTTTATGCAACAAGGATTTCTATTCCTTTAAATATCAGCGGGTAAAGTACTTATTTCAGCAGAAATACTTTCACCAAATTGAAGTAATTTCTCTAATCTTGCGGTTTCAATACACACCATATTTCGATATCCATCTGCTTTCATTGCACTTGGCGTTTTTTCCCAAGGATTCCATAGCACTATTGAATCGGCATGATGATGGGTAATTTGAATACGTCGATTAAATGCTTTATCAACCAAGAATGTTTTATCTTCCTCTAATGTATAAATACAATCGACGCCCTGCTCAATTTTACGAGTTGAAGGAACATCAGTATGTTTACCTTGTAATGAGTCATAACAACTGCTTGGTAAATTTTGGACTTCAATTTGTGAAATATCACCAATATTAAAATAACTGTGTAATGCTGCTTGAGCTGGTTCTTGGCCTAAATGCGTTAAAGTCATTGTGCATTTATCGGTAAATTCCATTTTCATTTTGGCTTCAATCACACCATATTCAGAAAAGAGTGAAAATTCTAACCGCACTTCATTCGCTTGCAGATCATAATCACTCAATTTCCACAAACGTAAACGCGCTGTACCGTGTGAAGGTTGTTTTACGCCACCAAACCAAGGGTAACAAAGCGGTACACCGCCACGAATCGCGACACCTTGTGTAAAAGGTTCAATCTCACTTAGCCAAAAGATATCCTGCTCAGCCCCTTTAGGCTGCCAATTTAATAGCTGTGCCCCTTGTAATGCAATTCGAGCTGAACCCACAGGGTGATTTAAGGTTAAAACAGGGATTTCATTGATACGTTCTAAAGTTAATTCTGATGTTAATTGTTGAATTTGAGCTGTCATATTCGCCTCCTTGTGATAAGGCTATTATATAGAAGAAAGGGATATTTGAGTTTATTTTTATGCCGTGAATATAAAAAACCGCACATCAAAGTGCGGTCATTTTTAATTAAGATTTTAAAGAGTCAATTACTCTTCACCCAATAATTTCAACTCACGTTGTCTTACTTGAGATTTTAAGATTTCAGCAAATTCTTCAATCGTGAAAGTACCTAAATCTGCACCTTTACGAGTACGTACAGCCACTTTTCCTTCTGCGATTTCTTTATCACCGCAAACTAGCATATAAGGTACGCGACGTAAGGTGTGTTCGCGGATCTTAAAGCCGACTTTCTCATTACGTAAATCTGCTTTAACACGTAATCCAGCATCAGAAAGTTGTTTCACGACTTTTTGCACGTAGTCTGCTTGGCTATCTGTAATATTCATCACAACCGCTTGAACTGGCGCTAACCATGCTGGGAAGAAACCCGCATATTCTTCAGTAATAATACCGATGAAACGCTCAATTGAACCTAAAATCGCACGGTGAATCATAACTGGTGTACGACGGTCATTGTCTTCAGCTACATAAGAAGCATTTAGACGACCTGGTAATGCAAAGTCTAATTGGATAGTACCGCATTGCCATTCACGATCTAAGCAGTCACGTAATGCAAACTCAATTTTAGGACCATAGAATGCACCTTCACCGGCTTGAATTTCATATTCAAGACCGTTATGCGCTAATGCTGCTGCAAGACCTGCTTCTGCACGATCCCACATATCATCAGCACCGATACGTTTTTCAGGACGAGTAGATAATTTCACCTGAATATTTTGGAAACCGAAAGTGCTGTAAATGTCGTAAACCATTTTGATACAGCTAGTTACTTCACTTTCAATTTGATCTTCAGTACAGAAAATGTGGGCATCATCTTGAGTGAAACCACGTACACGCATTAAACCGTGTAAAGAACCCGATGGTTCATTACGGTGACAAGAACCAAATTCCGCCATGCGGATTGGTAAATCACGGTAAGATTTTAAACCTTGGTTAAAGATTTGAACGTGACCTGGACAGTTCATTGGTTTAATCGCATATTCACGGTTTTCTGATTGTGTAGTAAACATCAAATCGCCGTAGTTTTGCCAGTGACCTGTTTTTTCCCATAACACACGGTCCATCATGAACGGACCTTTCACTTCTTGATAATCGTATTCTTTTAATTTTGTACGTACGAAGGTTTCCAATTCACGGAAAATTGTCCAACCATCGTTATGCCAGAACACCATACCCGGTGCTTCTTCTTGCATATGATATAAATCTAACGCTTTACCGATTTTACGGTGGTCACGTTTTGCCGCTTCTTCTAAGCGAGTTAAGTATTCCGCTAATTGTTTTTTATCTGCCCAAGCCGTACCATAGATACGTTGTAACATTTTATTTTTGCTATCACCACGCCAGTAAGCACCTGCAACTTTCATTAATTTGAAGTTGTGGCAGAAACGCATATTTGGCACATGTGGTCCACGACACATATCAATGTATTCTTCGTGATGATAAAGCGCAGGCGTTGCGGTACGTTCGATATTTTCATCTAAGATAGCCATTTTGTATGGCTCGCCGCGTTTTTCAAAAGTATCTCTTGCTTCTTGCCAGCTTACCGGAGTTTTGATGACGTCATAATTGGTTTTCGCCAATTCAAGCATACGTTTTTCGATAGCATCAATGTCTTCTTGCGTTAAAGAACGGTCTAAATCCACGTCATAATAGAAGCCATTTTCAATCGTTGGACCGATTGCCATTTTGACATCGGGGAATAATTGTTTGATTGCGTGACCAAGCAAGTGTGCGCAAGAGTGCCGAATAATTTCTAAACCGTCTTCATCTTTTGCTGTAATAATTTCAAGGTTGGCATCTTCATTGATGATGTCACAAGCATCATGACGTACGCCGTTTACACGGCCCGCGATAGTTGCTTTGGCAAGACCGGCTCCGATATCTTGAGCCACTTCTAACACAGAAACTGGACGATCAAATTCACGTTTAGAACCGTCCGGTAAAGTAATAATAGGCATAATTTTTCCTTATACAGTGGTCGCCCATACGAAAGGCAACATGCAAATAATGATTAAAAACAAACCGCACTTTCATTCACTCCCACTATCGAGCAAACCAAGTGCGGCGGAGAATTTTAGCACTTTCCACCACGCTTGTTAATATCTCACTGAATTCTTTCCAATGAGTAAACAATGATTTTCCTGATAACTACTTTATCGATTCAAAATTTCCGATAAAATGACCGCACTTTTGATAAACACAAATTAAAGGAAACTCTATGAACGTATTAGTATTAAAATCCAGCATCCTTGCAGATAACTCTCAAAGCAATAAATTAGCCGATTACACCATTGAAAAATTAAAAGGTCACAACATTGTGGTACGTGATTTAGCAGCACAACCCCTTCCCCATTTTGATGCAACGGCAGCAACTGCGGTACGTGGCGAACCTAAAACAGCAGAAGAAAATGCGCTTTTAGCCTTATCAGATGAGTTAGTGGCTGAATTAAAAGCAGCAGATATCATCGTAATTGGTGCACCTATGTATAACTTAGGCATCCCAACACAACTTAAATCCTATTTTGATTTTATCGCGCGTCCTCGCGTAACATTCCAATACACCGCAAATGGCCCTGAAGGTTTACTTCAAGGTAAAAAAGCGATTGTGTTAGCAAGCTTTGGTGGCATGTATGATGAAAACAATAATGTGACAAATTACTTAAAAGCGATTTTAGGTTTTGTTGGCATTACCGATGTTCAGTTTGCTTATGTAAAAGGTATCGGATTAGGTGCTGAAGCGATTGAAAAAGCACAACGATCAGCAAGAAATAAAATCGATGAGATCGTTGCTTCTCTCTAATCTCTTAATCTATTCCCTCTATTAAGCCATTTTGAGATATGACTCGAAATGGCTTTTTTCTAATCAACTTCCTCTATTTTTTATATCTTTGATTAAAAATTAAAAAAATATTGTAAAATTACGCCAATTTTTTGATTATTCTCTTGACTTATGCGTCTTGCACTAGTTTAATAGTACAAAAGTTCAAAATACAGGATTGATTATGAAAAATACCCCATTTATTGCGGTAACCTCTCAACCGGTTCCCTATCATGCCGACACCACCGCAATTTTTAATACATTATGCCAACAGAACTCAAATTCTCTTCTTCTCGACTCTGCAGAAATTGGTAGCAAAAATAGCTTACAAAGTCTTATTCTAATTAATGCGGCCGTTAAAATTACTTGCTTAGGCAATCAAGTGACTTTTAGAGCGCTAAATGCGAACGGTAAACAAGTGTTAAAAGAAATTCATCCCGTATTAAGCCAACTTGGTACCGTAAGTGCGGTCAATTTTGACAATGAATTTTCTGTACAATTTGCGCCACTCGATAATCAATTAGATGAAGACAGTAAATTACAAGCTGCAACAATCTTTGATGGTCTTCGTGTAATTTCTAACCATTATCAACATAGCAGTACGCCAGTCTTTTTAGGTGGTTTATTTGCTTATGATTTGGTGGCAAATTTTATTCCAATGCAAGGTGTTGAATTAAAAGATGATGGTATTCACTGCCCGGATTACAGTTTCTATCTCGCGGAAAACTTAATTACCATCGATCACCAAAGCCAACAAGCCACATTAAAAAGCTTCTGTTTTAGTCAAGAAGAACAAGTGGAAGTCGCGAAAACGGCACTTTCTATTGCACAAAAATTAAAAAATATTGATGGCGTACTTTCCATTAAAGCAGCAAGTGATGAGGTCAGTACCAACTTTGAAGATCCTGAATTTACAGGTATCGTTAAAGCGTTAAAACATCACATTAATATTGGTGATGTGTTCCAAATCGTGCCATCCCGCCGTTTTTCATTAACTTGCCCGAATACCCTTGCGAGCTATGCACAATTAAAACATAACAATCCAAGCCCTTATATGTTCTACATGAACGATGAGGATTTCATTTTATTCGGTGCATCACCAGAAAGTGCGTTGAAATATGCGCCAGACAATCGCCAATTAGAAATTTACCCAATTGCAGGTTCTCGCCCACGTGGTTTTGATGCGCATGGTAATATTGACCCAGAATTGGATGCACGCTTGGAATTAGAATTACGTCTTGATCATAAAGAACAAGCTGAACATTTAATGTTGGTAGATTTAGCACGTAATGACATTGCTCGTGTTTGCCAAAGCGGTACACGTAAAGTCGCCGAATTAATGCAAGTGGATCGCTATTCGCACATCATGCATTTGGTTTCTCGCGTGGTGGGTAAACTTCGTCCTGAACTTGATGCCTTACACGCTTATCAAGCTTGTATGAATATGGGGACGTTAACTGGTGCGCCTAAAATTAAAGCCATGCAGTTAATTTATCAATTTGAACAGCAAAAACGCCACAGCTACGGTGGTGCGGTCGGTTATCTCACCTCTGACGGCCGTTTTGATACCTGTATCGTGATTCGTTCTGCCTTTGTACAAAATGACATTGCCCATATTCAAGCAGGTTGTGGTGAAGTATTAGATTCTGATCCTCAAATGGAAGCGGATGAAACTCGCCATAAAGCGGCTGCAGTGCTTAAAGCAATCAAACAAATCAATACCCAAGCAAAATAAGGACGATAAATTATGGCTAATATTCTCTTTTTAGATAATTTTGATTCATTCACTTATAACTTAGTGGATCAATTCCGTGTGCTTGGGCATAACGTAAAAATTTATCGTAATGACACCAATTTAGAACAGGTGGTGCAAGAGGCATTAAATACACCCGATACAATTCTTGCGCTTTCTCCAGGACCAGGTACCCCGGCAGAAGCTGGGATCTTACTCCCACTCATTGAACGTTTAAAAAATGATGTGCCAATTATTGGTATTTGCTTGGGCCATCAAGCGCTTATTCAAGCCTTTGGTGGAGAGGTTGTACATGCAGGCGAAGTATTACATGGTAAAGTATCGCGCATTCAACACGATAACCAAGCTATGTTTAAAGATATTGCCAACCCAATGCCAGTGGCGCGTTATCACTCTTTAATGGGTAAAAATCTACCTAACGAATTTATTGTCAATGCCGATTACAATGATATCGTGATGGCAATTCGTCATAAAACCTTGCCAATCTGTGCTTTCCAATTCCATCCAGAAAGCATCCTTACTGTGCAAGGTTCGAAATTATTACAACAATCTGTGGAATGGTTATTAAACAGAGATTAAGGAAGAAAAATGATTACCGTATATGGATTAAAAGAAGTGCTTGCACCTCGTCGTCAAGATATTGCTGAAGTAATTTATAACTGTTTAAACCTTGGTTTAGACATTCCTCGTGGAAAACATGCAATTCGTTTTTTATGTTTAGATAAAGAAGATTTTCTTTATCCTATCGATCGTAACGATGATTACACCGTTATTGAAATTAACCTGATGCAAGGTCGTATGGAAGGTACGAAAAAACGTTTAATCAAAATGCTCTTCAGCGAACTCGAATACAAAATTGGGATTAAATCTCACAACGTTGAAATTACGATTAAAGAACAACCTGCACACTGCTGGGGTTTCCGTGGTATGACTGGTGATGAAGCACGCGATTTAGATTACGATATTTACGTATAAAGGACGAGATTATGCAAACGGCTCAATTATTAGAACAACTTTACAACGGAAAAACACTTAACAAAGAAGAAAGTGCGGTCATTTTTAATGCCATTATGGAAGGCGAACTGAATAACGAACAAATCGCTGCCATGCTGATTGCGTTAAAAGTACGTGGTGCCACTATTGATGAATTAAGTGGTGCGGTATCTGCGTCTTTGCAAAATGCCAAATCATTCCCTCGCCCTGACTACCCTTTTGCGGATATCGTGGGTACTGGCGGTGATGGTCAAAACACGATTAATATCTCTACGGCGAGTGCGATTGTTGCTGCCTCGATGGGTGCCAAAGTAGCCAAACACGGTAACCGCAGTGTATCAAGCAAATCAGGTGCCAGTGATGTATTAACTGCTCTCGGGGTGAATGTCAACGTCACGCCAGAACAAGCTCGCCAAGCACTTGACGATATTGGGGTATGTTTCTTATTTGCTCAACAATATCACAGTGGGTTTAAACATGTTGCCCCTGTTCGTGCGGCATTAAAAACACGTACGCTTTTTAATATTTTAGGTCCATTAATTAATCCTGCTCGCCCAACTTATCATTTACTTGGCGTGTATGCCCCTGAATTAGTGAAAACCTATGCAGAAACTGCTGTCGCATTAGGTCATCAACATACTTTTGTTGTGCATGGTGCGGGTCTAGATGAAGTGGCTGTACACGGCGAAACACAAGTGGCAGAAATTAAAAACGGCAAAATTGACTACTTCACCTTAACGCCAGAAGATTTTGGTTTAAAAACACAATCTTTAGAAAGTTTACGTGGTGGCGAACCGCAAGAAAATGCCCAATATCTGACCGCACTTTTACAAGGTAAAGGCAAAGCGGAACACGCTAATGCGGTAGCGGCGAATGTGGCATTATTGCTGAAGTTATTTGGTCATGATGACTTAAAACAAAATGTTCAAAATGTATTGGCTCATCTTGCATCAGGCAAAGCGTTTGAGACATTACAACATTTGACTAAATATTAAGATAAAGGCTGATTTGATAAGCCATAATAAGAAGAAAGATTATGATCACGCAAGATTTCACTAAACCAATTGACTCTGCGACGGTGCTGCAAAAAATCGTCTTAGACAAAGCGCAATCGGTTAAGGCAAAGGAAGCTGAATTTCCGCTTTCACAATTTAAAGAAAACATTCAAAAATCAGACCGCTCTTTTTATGATGCGTTGGCTAAAGGCACACATCAAAAACCGGCTTATATTTTGGAATGTAAAAAAGCTTCCCCTTCTAAAGGATTAATTCGTAATGAATTTAATTTAGATGAAATCGCCAATGTATATAAACATTATGCATCAGCTGTTTCTGTGCTAACGGATGAGAAATACTTCCAAGGTAAATTTGACTATTTGCCGCAAGTACGTGACGTTGTCTCACAACCTGTATTGTGCAAAGATTTTATGATCAGCGAATATCAGGTTTATCTCGCGCGCCACTATCAAGCTGATGCTATTTTATTGATGCTTTCAGTGGTGAATGATGAAACCTATCGAGTACTAGCTGATCTGGCGCATTCTCTTGGCATGGGCGTATTGACAGAAACCAGCAACGAAGAAGAGTTTGAGCGTGCCCTTGCATTAGGTGCAAAAATTATCGGCGTCAACAATCGTAATCTTCACGATCTCACTGTTGATTTAAACCGCGTGGTAGAACTCACACAAAAATATGCCGATCGCATTCCTGCTGATGCACGTATTATCAGCGAATCAGGGATTTATAATCACAGTCAAATTCGTGATTTGCAAAAAGTGGCACATGGCTTTTTAATCGGTAGCAGCCTAATGGGCAGTGCTGATTTAAATAATGCTGTGCGTGAAGTGATTTTTGGAGAAAATAAAGTATGCGGTTTAACTCGCACGCAAGATGTCAAAGAGGTTTACGCAAACGGAGCATTATACGGCGGCTTAATTTTCGCCGAACATTCAAAACGCTGTGTGAGCCTACGTCAAGCCCAAGAATTAGTGACAGCATCACCACTTCGTTTTGTGGGCGTATTCCAGAATCAAGAAATTGATTTTATTGTAAAAATCGCTAAACAATTGCAGCTTTATGCCGTTCAGCTACACGGTTCAGAAACCGCTGAATTTATTACCGCACTTCGTCACCAACTGCCTGAAGAAATACAAATTTGGAAAGCCATTTCGGTGAATACTGAAGCACAAAGTGCGGTTGATTTTACGGATGATTTAAATATCACTCGCTATATTTTCGATAGCCAATCCGCTAATCAACAAGGTGGCACAGGAAAAACCTTTAATTGGTCACTCATGCCTGAAAACTTGAAACACAAAATTATTTTGGCTGGTGGCATTTCACCTGACAATATTGAACAAGCCATTAAGCAAGGTTGCTTAGGGGTGGATCTCAATTCTGGTGTAGAAACTACCGCTGGCGTGAAAGATAGCGAAAAAGTGCGGTCAGTTTTTAAGACGATTTTGTCAAATTAATCTGATTGCTAAGGGGAAGCATTATGCAAAGAACAGCGTTAGTAACCGGCGCAACTGCCGGATTTGGTACGGCAATTTGTCGCACACTCATTGAAAATGGCTATCGTGTAATTGGCACGGGGCGGCGCGTAGCTCGTTTAGAACAATTACAGCAAGAATTAGGTGAAAACTTCCACTTTCTTGCCTTTGATATTTCAGATCGCCAAGCAACAGAAGATGCGTTCCATTCACTTCCCGCTAGTTGGCAATCCATTGATTTATTAGTGAATAATGCAGGATTAGCATTAGGCTTAGAAAGTGCAGATAAAGCGAATTTAGACGATTGGATGCAAATGATTGATACCAATATTAAAGGTCTCGTCACCATTACTCGACTTGTTTTACCACAAATGGTAGAACGCAATTCAGGTCACATTATTAATTTAGGCTCAATTGCAGGCACTTATCCTTATCCAGGCGGAAATATATACGGTGGCACTAAAGCTTTTATCAAACAATTTAGTTTAAATCTTCGTGCTGATCTTGCAGGCACACAAATTCGCGTGACCAATGTTGAGCCAGGTCTTTGTGGTGGAACTGAATTTTCGAATGTTCGCTTTAAAGGTGACGATGCCCGAGCAGAAAAACTCTATGAAAATGTGGAATATGTCAGTCCACAAGATATTGCTAATATTGTGTTATGGCTCAATCAACAACCTGAACATGTCAATATTAATCGCATTGAAGTGATGCCAACTGCTCAAACCTTTGCACCACTTAATGTCGCAAGAATTCAAAAATAACAAGGAAATATTATGTCAGAAACCCTTTTAAATCCTTATTTCGGTGAATTTGGCGGAATGTACGTACCGGAAATTCTCGTACCGGTACTACAGCAGCTAGAAAAAGCCTTTGTTGAAGCAAAAGATGATCCTGAATTCCAACGTGAATTTCAAGATTTACTTAAAAATTATGCGGGCAGACCAACCGCACTTACCCTTTGCCGTAATTTAACCAAAGGCACAAAAGCAAAAATTTATTTAAAACGTGAAGATTTACTTCACGGTGGTGCCCATAAAACCAACCAAGTATTAGGTCAAATTTTATTGGCAAAACGCATGGGTAAAACACGCATTATCGCGGAAACCGGTGCGGGCCAACATGGTGTTGCGACAGCCCTTGCTTGTGCAATGTTAGATATGCCTTGCCGTGTTTATATGGGGGCAAAAGACGTAGAACGTCAATCACCAAACGTATTCCGTATGCGTTTAATGGGTGCGGAAGTGATTCCTGTACAAAAAGGTTCTTGCTCATTAAAAGATGCATGCTGTGAAGCGATGCGTGATTGGTCAGCCAATTATGAAAACACCCATTATTTATTGGGTACGGCGGCAGGTCCTCACCCATTCCCAACCATTGTGCGTGAATTCCAAAAAATGATTGGTGAAGAAACCAAACGTCAAATCTTAGAAAAAGAAGATCGCTTACCGGATGCCGTTATTGCTGCAGTCGGTGGCGGTTCGAATGCCATTGGTATGTTTACTGACTTTATCGATGAAAAAGGTGTGCGATTAATTGGTGTGGAACCTGCAGGTCACGGCATTGAAAGTGGGGAACATGGTGCACCATTGGGCCATGCAAAAGTCGGCATTTATTTCGGTATGAAATCACCTTTAATGCAAACTGAAGATGGTCAAGTGGAAGAATCCTACTCTATTTCTGCTGGATTAGACTTCCCTTCTGTAGGACCTCAACATGCTTACTTGCAAAGTATTGGTCGTGCAGAATACCCAAGTATTACAGATGATGAAGCATTAAACGCTTTCCAAGAATTAGCAAAACATGAAGGAATTATTCCTGCATTGGAAAGTTCTCATGCATTAGCACATGCGCTAAAAATGATTCATCAAGAACCGAATAAAGAACAAATTTTAGTGGTGAATCTCTCTGGTCGTGGTGATAAAGATATTTTCACCGTTGATAAAGTTTTAAAAGAAAAAGGAATGCAATAATGAGCCGTTTTGAAACTAAATTTGCAGAACTTGCAGCGAAAAAAGAAGGGGCTTTTGTACCTTTCGTCACATTATGCGATCCAACATTTGATCGCTCTTTTGAGATTATTTGCACGTTAGTCGAAAATGGCGCAGATGCGTTGGAATTAGGTTTTCCATTTTCTGATCCACTATTAGACGGTCCCGTTATCCAGGCGGCTAATAACCGTGCGCTCAATGCGGGCCATAGCACTGAGGATAGCTTTAAATTACTCGCTAAAGTGCGGTCAAAATATCCAGAAATTCCGATTAGTTTACTTCTTTGTGCGAATTTAATTTTTGCGAAAGGCTTAGATAATTTCTATCAACGTTGTGCAGAAGTCGGCGTAGATGCGGTTTTAGTGGCAGATATTCCACTATTGGCAAAAGAAGACTATGTTCAAGCCGCTAAAAAACATGGCATTCAACCTGTCTTTATTTGCCCACCAAATGCTGATGCCAAAACGGTACAAGGCGTTGCTGAAAACAGCGAAGGCTATACCTATTTAGTGTCTCGTGCAGGTGTAACAAGTGCAGAGAATCAAGCTCATGCCGCAAACTTAGATACACTTGTAGAACAACTTAAAGCCCACAAGGCTCCACCAATTCTACAAGGTTTTGGTATTGCTCAACCTGCTCAAGTGAAAGAAGCCCTTCAACTGGGTGCAGCTGGCGCAATTTCAGGGTCTGCGACCGTAAAAATCATTGAGCGAAACTTAGATAATCAGGCTCACTGCTTATCTGAACTCGCCGAGTTTGTTCGCAATATGAAAGCAGCAACAAAATAATTAATAGAAATTTTTATATTACAGCTTAAGGAACCCCAAAAATGTCTTTTCTAATGCCTTTTCTGAGGAAACAATTCGCTTTCTGGCGTATTTTTCTTTACTTTCTAGCTTTTACTACACTTTATGCTAGATTGGTATCTCAATTCTTATTCTCAAACTTGGCTCTCCCTACTGGGGTAGGCGTCTTAAGTAATGCAGTTTTATTTGGCTATGCTGCTTTTTTTTCTGGAGGCATGTTTTTTTTAATTTACTTTATGCTGATTTGGGGAATATCCACCGGATTTATTCTCGGATTATGTCAATTTAGGAGAAGCGTTAAAGGCATTCTTAGTGCAACCATTATCGGAACACTCACCGCTGGAATTTCTTTTTATATCACAACAAATGATATTAACCTTTACCTCTGCCTTTTCCATGGTGCATTAGCTGCAATTTTTGGCCTAATCGCTTTTCCAAATAAAGCGGGAATTCTCTTAGAATCCCAAATCATGCATAAAATACTGCCTAAGGCAGTTTCAACGGGAGTAAATCTAACTGACCAAGTCATAGAAAAAAAAGGCTTTGCCTCTTACCGTTGGTTAATTCCTCTTGTATTTACTTTGCTTGGCACTATTATTTTTGGAATCACATCCATATTATTAACACAAGTGACAGATCTAGATAGCATCGTAGCATTAATGCTTTTAATGATGGTTATTGCTGTGTTACCGATGTTATTCACTGGTCTTACCGTCATGTTTGCACGATTCCACAAGAATTTTCGCCATCTTGCCTTTAGCGTTCTGATTGGTGTGTTATATTACAGTTTGATAGCTTCTTTATTTAATGATAGTAATATTGAAATCATCAGATTATTTGCAATACAAAACTACATGCCCTTAATTATTGCCATTATTTTATCTGCATTGATTTCATTTAAAAAGATTACACCAATTAACAAAATCCAATAGACAAAAAAAGTGCGGTCAAAATTAACCGCACTTTTGTTTTTCTTTCCTTAATCCACAATTCGTAAATGAGATGCTGATTTCTGTGGTTTCTTTTCCGTCTTAGGCTTATCTACCGCTTCAGCAAAACTTAATGGCTGTTCTGATGTCGGCTCACGATTGAGTTCATCGTAAATTTCTTCTGGCTCAAACATCACGCCATCACCATTTTCACGTGCATAAATAGCTAAAGCCGCGCCCATCGGAATATATAACTCACGAGCAACACCTTTGAAACGTGCATTAAACTGAATAAAATCATTCGTTAATTTCAAATTCCCTGTCGCCCCAGCAGAAAGATTTAAGACGATTTGTCCATCTTTCACGTATTCCACAGGCACATTGGTACCATAATAATTAGCATCTACCACTAAATATGGGGTGAAATCATTATCCACTAACCAATCATAATAGGCTCTTAGTAAATAAGGGCGTTTTGGAGAAGGTGTATGAGCCATTATTTATCATCCATTAAATTTTTAGGTGCAGCCTCACCTACAGATTGTAAGAATGAATCACGGCTAAATACTCGATCCATATAGCCTTTGATTGCTTTGCTTCCTGTACCGCTAAATTCAACACCCATATTGCGTAATTTCCATAATAATGGTGCAACATAGCAATCGACTAAGCCAAACTCTTCACTCATAAAATAAGGGGTTTGTTGGAAGATAACCGATACCGCTAACAATTCTTCTTTTAGCTGTTTTAATGCTTCTTCACGTTCAACTTCCGTGCCTTTTTCAGCAATTTCTAATGTTGGGTACCAATCTTGTTCGATACGTAACATTAAAAGACGGCTTTTCGCACGAGAAACTGGATAAACTGGCATAAGTGGAGGATGTGGAAAACGCTCATCAAGATATTCCATAATAATGCGTGAGCTGAATAACACTAAATCACGATCCACCAAGGTTGGTAATGTGCCGTAAGGATTTAATTCCATTAAATCTTCTGATAATGCTTGCAGATCAACTTCTTCGTTTTCGTAAGCGACACCTTTTTCAGCTAAAACAATTTTTACCTGATGGCAGTAAATGTCATTTTTATTTGAAAAAAGAGTCATTACTGAACGTTTACTTGATGCATTGGACATTTATTCCTCCGAAGATCCAAACTAACTTATATACTTCTACTAAAAACGGGCGATTATTTTAACATAACCGATAGGTGAATTGCTAACAATTTCTTATTTTTACTTTAAAATCAAACAATTATAAACGCATGATAAGAAATCAAAGAACGGGAATTTTTAATTAATTTGTTTTTTACAGACATAAAAAAGCAGAGATTTCTCTCTGCTTTCTTGAAACGATAATAAAAAATTAACGTTTGGAGTATTGTGGACGACGACGTGCTTTGTGTAAACCAACTTTTTTACGTTCAACGCGACGTGCGTCACGAGTAACGAAGCCAGCTGCACGAAGAGCAGGACGTAAAGTCTCATCATATTCCATTAATGCACGAGTGATACCGTGACGGATTGCACCCGCTTGACCAGAAATACCACCACCTTTAACAGTGATGTATAGGTCTAATTTATCAGTTAATTCCACTAATTCTAACGGTTGACGTACGATCATACGAGCTGTTTCGCGACCGAAATATACGTCTAATTCACGTTGGTTGATAGTGATTTTACCACTGCCCGGTTTGATAAATACACGAGCTGAAGAGCTTTTGCGGCGACCAGTGCCGTAGTTTTGATTCTCTGCCATTTCCTAAACCTCGTGATTAAATGTCTAATACTTGTGGTTGTTGTGCTGCGTGTTGGTGTTCTGCACCCGCATACACTTTTAATTTACGGAACATTGCACGGCCTAATGGACCTTTTGGCAACATACCTTTAACCGCAATTTCAATCACCGCTTCAGGACGGCGAGCGATCATTTCTTTGAAAGTCGCTTGTTTGATACCACCTACATAGCCAGTGTGCCAGTAGTAAAGTTTATCTGTTTCTTTACGACCAGTTACTGCCACTTTGTCTGCGTTGATAACGATGATGTAATCACCAGTATCTACGTGTGGAGTGTACTCAGCCTTGTGTTTACCACGAAGACGGCGTGCTAATTCAGTAGCTAAACGACCTAAAGTTTTACCTGTCGCATCTACCACATACCAGTCACGTTTTACTGTTTCCGGTTTTGCTACAAAAGTTTTCATTAATTAATTACCAAAATATAAGTTTGATACCCAGTGTTCCATATTGTTTGAAACACAACCATTAATCTTAATCTCCACCCCTTCGAGTGTGATCTCGATAAAATAATGCACGGTGGGAATCCGTGCATTTACAGGGTCGGCGTATTATACCTATTTTTAGAAAAAATGCTAACTTTTTGTGCAAATAAATTTGATTTTCTTTTAAAATACAACGCGTAATAAATAATCATTAATTTCATTCATCATTTTGATGAAATCATTGAAATTGACGCATATTAGTTCTTATCTTATGATAAGCGCATTCTAATAAAAAATGTAAGAAGGCATGCTATGAGCTACGCAAACGAAATTAACACATTAAATCAACATCTTGCTGATACTAACAAAAAAATCAATGTCTCCTTTGAATTCTTTCCGCCTAAAAATGAAAAAATGGAAAGCATGCTTTGGGATTCCATTCATCGCTTAAAAGTATTAAATCCTAAATTTGTCTCCGTCACCTATGGCGCAAACTCTGGGGAACGTGATCGTACACATAGCATCGTGAAAGCTATTAAAGCAGAAACTGGCATAGAAGCTGCACCACATTTAACGGGTATTGATGCCACACCTGAAGAATTAAAAGAAATTGCAAAAGATTATTGGGGTAGCGGTATTCGTCGCATTGTAGCTTTACGCGGTGATGAGCCAAAAGGCTATGCTAAAAAACCTTTCTATGCGGCTGATTTAGTTGAACTACTCCGCTCCGTAGCTGATTTTGATATCTCCGTTGCAGCATATCCTGAGGTTCACCCTGAAGCAAAATCAGCACAAGCAGATTTAATCAATTTGAAACGTAAAATTGATGCGGGCGCTAATCATGTCATTACTCAATTCTTCTTTGATATTGATAGTTATCTTCGCTTCCGAGACCGCTGTGCATCCATTGGTATTGAGGCTGAAATTGTTCCGGGTATTCTACCTGTCACTAACTTCAAACAACTTCAAAAAATGGCATCATTTACGAATGTAAAAATTCCAGCATGGTTGGCTAAAGCATATGAAGGATTAGATGATGATCCTACTACTCGTAATCTCGTCGCGGCGAGTGTGGCAATGGATATGGTAAAAATCCTTTCTCGTGAAGGCGTGAATGACTTCCACTTCTACACATTAAATCGTAGTGAACTCACTTATGCGATTTGCCACACATTAGGCATTCGCCCTACAACAAATCCATAAAGAAAAAGTGCGGTTAAAATTAACCGCACTTTTTTTATTTCCACTATACTCGTCTAACTTGCCAAAAAGCTTTTTTCCAATAAGGGCTATTCATCGAAGAATAAATCACGCCACCTTTAGTTGAAGCGTGTAAAAATTTATCTTCTTTCACATAAATCCCCACATGATAGCCATTTGGTCCGCGTCCCGTTTTAAAGAAAATTAAATCGCCTGTTTGGATATCTTCTTTACGAACAAGTTTTCCGTAACCCGCTTGATCTTTCGTCGTTCGAGGAAGGTTGATATTAAAACGATCAATAAAGGTTTTTTGCACAAAACCAGAACAATCAATACCACCACGAGACTGCCCACCTAACACATAAGGTGTACCCGCCCATTCGTATTGTTGTTCACTTAACATGGCAATCGCTATAATCGGATCTCCAATCTGACCTTTATAGTTCATAGCATATTCTTCACGAACACCACTTGAACAAGCAAAAAGCAAAAAACTTCCTGCGACTAAAAAAGCACATTTAATCTTATTCATGTTCAATCCTGACAAAAGTGCGGTCAAAAACGACCGCACTTTTATTACTATTGTTTTGGCTTGGTATTTTCCACGCGAGCACGTAATTTCTGCCCTGGCTTGAATGCCACTACACGGCGCGCAGAAACAGGAATGCTTTCACCTGTTTTTGGATTACGCCCTGGACGGGAAGCTTTATTACGAAGTTCAAAATTACCAAAACCGGATAATTTCACTTCACCACCAGATTCTAACGATAAACGAATTTCCTCAAAAAAGTCTTCCACTAATGCTTTAGCTTCCGCTTTTTGTAATTGATACTTATCTAATAAGTATTCAGTAATATCAATTTTTGTAATCGTTGCCATGTTAGTCTCCTGTTTAGTCTCTAAGCTCCGCATTAAAGCGTTGTTTAACTTCGTTTAATACAGCAGAGATTACCGCATTAATCTCATCATCTTCAAGCGTTTTTTCATTATCTTGAATGGTTAAACTGATTGCTAAGCTCTTATGTCCGCTAGCAACGCCAATGCCTTGATATACATCGAATAAATTGACTTGTGTTAATTTTTCTCCGCCGGCTTGTTTACATGCTTCGATAATATCGCCTGCTGGCACATTATCAGCAACGATTAAAGCTAAGTCACGACGGTTTGCTGGGAATTTTGAAATCTCTTTAGCTTGAACCACACGACGATTTGCAATGGCATCCCATAAAATTTCAAAAACAACCGCTTTGCCATTTAATCCTAATTTTTGAGCGATAAGTGGATGAATAGTTCCAATAAAACCAATTTCTTTTCCATCTAATTCAATTGAAGCAGATTGTCCTGGGTGCAATGCACTGTGTGCTTTTGCCACAAACTTAACACGACTCCCCACTTCAGTGAGAGAAAGAATGCTTTCTAAATCACCTTTAAGATCAAAGAAATCAACATTTTCGGCCTTACCTGTCCAAGATTCAGATTTAGCGGTACCTGTAATTACACCAGCAAGAACAAACTCTTGGCGAATGCCAAATTCTGCATTAGCATCAGGAACAAAACGTAATCCCGTTTCAAATAAACGCACGCGATTTTGTTGACGATTTTGGTTGTATAGTACCGCACCGAGTAATCCACTTAACAATGAAACGCGCATTGCTGACATTTCAACTGAAATTGGGTTTGGCAATACAAGCGCTTCAATTTCTGGATGAAGTAAAGTCTGTACTTTTGGATCAACGAAGCTATAAGTAATCGCCTCTTGATAATCTGCATCCACAAGTGCGGTCTTAATTCTGCTTAATTCTAAATCGGCTTCTTTATGCTCACGCATACGAAGATGTGCTAATGGTGCGTTATTTGGAATGCTGTTATAGCCATAAATACGTGCCACTTCTTCAATGAGATCTTCTTCGATTTCAATATCAAAACGCCAGCTTGCAGAAGTTACGGTCCAAACATCATTAGCATATTTCACGGCGAAACCTAAACGCTCAAAAATCTCGGTCACGGTTTCAGTTTCGATATGATGACCTAATAAGCTATCTAATTTTTCACGACGTAAAGTGACTTCATTGACTTTTGGTAAATATTGCTCACTCACCACTTCACAAATTTCACCAGCTTCACCACCACAAATTTCAAGTAACAATGCTGTTGCACGTTCCATTGCGTGACGTTGTAGCGTAAAATCAACACCGCGTTCAAAACGATGTGAAGAATCAGTGTGTAAACCATATTGTCTCGCGCGTCCTGCAATCGCTAGTGGTGCAAAGAATGCGGCTTCTAAAATCACATCTTTTGTTGTTTCCGCATCAACACCGCTTGCTTGACCACCAAAGATACCCGCCATTGCTAATGGACCAGTTTGGTCTGCAATCACTAAAGTATTCGATTGTAATTTTGCGGTTGTACCATCTAATAAAACAAGTTCTTCGCCGTTATTGGCTAAACGTACTTGAACAGGTTGAGACACTTTTGATGCATCAAAAGCATGCATTGGTTGACCTAATTCAAGTAAAACATAGTTGGTAATGTCCACAATAGGATCGATAGAACGAATACCACAACGACGTAATTTTTCTTGTAACCAAATTGGTGATTGCGCTTTAACATTCACATTTTTCACCACGCGCAATAAATAACGAGGGCATGCTTCTGGCGCTTTTAATTCAATTTGAACTTTATCTGAAATCGTTGCAGGTACGGCATCAAAGTGTGGTTGATTAACAACTTGTTTATTAACCACACCAACTTCACGAGCAACACCTGCAATACTTAAACAATCTGCACGGTTTGGCGTTAAGCTAATTTCAATGGCTTTATCATCTAAATCTAAATATTCGCGTAGATTTGTGCCTACTGGTGCATCTAACGGTAGCTCAATAATACCATCTGCATCCACATCAATGCCTAATTCAGAGAATGAGCAAAGCATCCCTTCTGAAGGTTGACCGCGTAATTTAGTTTTTTTAATTTTAAAATCACCAGGTAATACGGCACCTTCAGTTGCACATGCCACTTTTAAACCTTGACGGCAATTTGGTGCACCACAAACGATATCTAATAAACGGTCGCCACCAACATTTACTTTAGTGACTCGTAATTTGTCTGCATCTGGGTGTTGTGCACATTCAACAACTTCACCTACAACCACACCGGTAAAGTCGCCAGCTACTTTTTCAACGCCGTCAACTTCTAAACCAAGCATAGTGATTTGATCACATAACTGCTCTGTTGAAATTGATGGATTAACCCATTCTCTCACCCAATTTTCGCTAAATTTCATTATCTCTGTATCCTTTATTGATGAACGTGTTACGTTCTAAATTAATCATTATCGTCAATTTAACCCAACGGTTAATTACTTAAATTGTTTTAAAAAACGTAAGTCGTTTTCAAAGAATGAACGTAAATCTGTGACGTTGTAGCGTAACATGGTTAAACGCTCAACCCCCATACCTACTGCGAAGCCAGAATATTCATTTGGATCAATACCTACGTTACGTAACACATTAGGATGCACCATACCACAACCTAATACTTCTAACCATTTACCGTTTTTGCCCATTACATCGACTTCTGCAGAAGGTTCGGTGAATGGGAAATAAGAAGGACGGAAGCGAACTTGTAAATCTTCTTCAAAAAATGCACGTAAGAAATCGTGTAATAAACCTTTTAACTCGGTGAAGTTTGCTTTTTTATCTACATAAAGTAATTCAATTTGATGGAACATTGGTGTGTGTGTTTGATCGTAGTCGTTACGATATACACGACCTGGCGCCATAATACGAATAGGCGGCTGCATTTTTACCATGGTACGAATTTGCACACCGGAGGTTTGTGTACGAAGTAATAATTCAGGATTAAACCAGAATGTATCGTGATCAGCACGTGCTGGGTGATGTTTAGGGATATTTAATGCATCGAAATTGTAATAATCACTTTCAATTTCGGGACCGGTTTCCACAGAAAAACCTAACTCTGAAAAGAATTTTGTTACGCGATTGATGGTAATGGTAACGGGGTGTAAACCACCCGCTTCTGTTTTACGACCAGGAAGGCTCACATCAATACGTTCTTTTTCTAATTTCGCATTGAGTTCAGCTTGCTCCCATTCTGCTTTTTTAGCATTTAAAAAATCTAACGCAGCTTGTTTCGCTTCATTGATTTTAGCGCCCATTGCTGGACGCTCTTCTGCAGCAACATTACGCAATTCCTGCATAAGTTGGGTAAAATGCCCTTTTTTACCAAAATATTCCACACGAATTTCATCTAATGTGGCTAAACTTTTATTTTCGATTTGTTCAATCGCTGATTTTGCTTTCTCAACAAGATCTTTCAGATGTTGCATAGTTTCCCCTGATTATCTTTTCTAACTAA
Organism: Haemophilus parainfluenzae ATCC 33392; assembly: GCF_031191205.1. Taxonomy (NCBI): domain Bacteria; kingdom Pseudomonadati; phylum Pseudomonadota; class Gammaproteobacteria; order Pasteurellales; family Pasteurellaceae; genus Parahaemophilus; species Parahaemophilus parainfluenzae. Next base: position 1,960,951 of record NZ_CP133470.1, read on the forward strand.
AAATACGCTTAATGATAATACTAACTTATTAAAAAATCACGCGTTTATTAGTGAATTGATGTTTCAGATGAAAAATGACAAAGATTTTTGCTATTTTTTGAGATATATCACAGTAATTTTTAACATTTTGGATAGAATGAAGAAGAATCGAGCATGTCTAGGAGGCGTATTATGTGGAAATCAATTTCTCAAGTCTTAGCGGATCAATTTGGTGCTTACTATAACATCAAAGAAAAAAACAAAGTACCTGGTGGCGAAGTAAATGAAACTTGGCTTATTACGGATGGAATCCAACCTGTCTTTGTTAAAGTAAATGAACGATCTTATCGTTCAATGTTTCGTGCTGAGGCTGATCAATTAAACCTACTAGGCAAAACCAATACAATCAGACTTCCACAAGTGTATGGCGTAGGCTGTTCCCAAAACCATAGTTTCTTATTATTAGAAGCGCTTCCTATTACTCAACAAACCAATGCAACACCACATTTTGCTGAAGAATTAGCAAAACTCCATCAAGTATCTGGCACTAAAAACTATGGCTTAGATTTTGATACTTGGCTTGGCCCTGAGTATCAACCGAATAAATGGAATGGAAGTTGGGCAAAATTTTTTGCAGAACAACGTATTGGATGGCAATTACAACTTTGTAAAGATAAAGGTTTAGACTTTGGCGACATTGATTTAATTATTGAAAAGGTAAAACACAAACTTTCAAAACATAATCCTAAACCTTCTTTGTTACATGGTAACTTATGGATTGAGAATACCGCTATCGTAGGTAATCAAACCTTTACTTATGATCCTGCATGCTACTGGGGGGATAGAGAATGTGATTTAGCATTCAGTGAGCTTTTCCAACCTTTCTCAGCTGAATTCTATGAAATTTATGAGCGCACTTTCCCACTTGATAAAGAAGGTTTTGAAGAAAGAAAACACCTTTACCAACTTTATTATCTATTAAATTTTAGCCATCGATTCAATGGAAGTTATATCAACTTAACCACTAAGCTAATTGAAGAACTTTTACTTGAATAATTTCTTAAATATCAAAAATAAAAAAGAGCGTAATCATATTACGCTCTTTTTAGGTTTATACATTATTTTTGATAAAGAACTGCTGGACCTTGAGTACCACCATTAGCCTGGCTACCTTCTTGCAATTTTAAAACTGAACCAGAAGCATTTATTTCTACACGGCGATTAGGTCGTAAACAATCTTTTTCTGCTTTACTTCCATGTTTATAGCCGTCACAAGCTTTAACTTGTGGATTTTTACCATAACCAATAGCTGTGATTTCTGATGTCACCCCATCTTGAAGCAAACGAGCTTTAACACGGTTTGCACGACGTTGAGACAAATCTAAGTTATAAGCGTCAGAACCTAAACGGTCGGTATAACCTGCGACTTTTACATCTTTAGCGCCTGTTTCTTTTAATTGCGCAGCCACACTGTCAACAACTTCTTTACCACGTGCTGTTAAAGTATCTTTATCGAAATCAAATAAGAAATCACCGCTTAACGCAAATGATGAATTCCCATTACAACCATTTGGATACCAGAAGAAACTTTGAGCATTATGGTTTTTGTCAAATAATACTTTGTATTGACAGATTTTGTGAACACCATTTTCACGATAGTTGAACACATAATCCCACTCTTCAACACCGTATAAACCTTCAGAGAAGTGCGGACGACCGATTAGGTTATATAATTGGTCTTTGTTCATACCACGTTCGATCATACGAACGTTATCCCAGTTTGGCCATGAACCAAATTGGCTACCATCATGATTGAAACCAGCTTTATCAATCTTAGGCCATACGAGTTGTGGTACTTGTTGACCATCAACTTCTTTATATTCTGGAGTACCAGCTTCTGTAACTTTGCTTAAGTTACCACAAGCAGCAACTGTCGCTACTGCTACTGCAGATAATAAAATACGAGATAATTTCATTTCTTTACCTTTTTACTGTTAAGGTGCAATCCTTGCAAGAAGAACCTACACAACTAAACTTTATAAATTTTACAAATAAAACTATAAGAGTTTCATGGCGTATGGTAGTCATAATTCTTTAACTTGTAAATAAAAAAACATTAAAAAATGATTTTTTATGGAACTTTTTTTGTAAAGTTGTGTAAAGAGTTGTCAAATAAGTAAATTTTTTTCTTATTGAATAAAATCCTGTCCATTTTTTGTTAAATTTCGATGGATAATTCCCTCAATACACTCTTCAGCTTGCTTACCTATTTTTTGTAAAAGTGGCTTTTTCACTTTATATTTCACCGCGATCACAGACTTATCTTTCATTTTTTCAAGAATAATATCATCACTGGTTGCTAACTCATCGACTAGTTGAAGCGCTAAGGCTTGTTGACCGAACCAATGCTCACCAGTTGCGACTTTATCCACATCTAAGTGCGGTCGATTTTGAGCCACAAATTGTTTAAATAATTGATGTGTTTCTTCAAGTTCTGCTTGGAATTTTTGTTTTCCTTTTTCAGTATTTTCACCTAATACTGTGACCGTGCGCTTAAATTCTCCTGCTGTAATCACATCAACATCGACATCATGTTTTTTAACAAACGATGAATATTGGGAATTTGCGCAACCACACCAATAGAACCGATTATCGCAAAAGGCGCAGAAACAATTCTATCTGCCACACAAGCCATCATATACCCACCACTTGCAGCAACCTTATCGACTGCAACAGTTAATTTAATCCCTTTTTGTTTTAAACGAGCTAACTGCGAGGCCGCCAGACCATAACCATGAACAACACCACCAGGGCTTTCTAAACGTAGTAAGACCTCATCATCGGCTTTTGCTACATTAATAATCGCCGAAATTTCTTCTCGAAGTGCGGTTGTTTCTGATGCAGAAATATCACCTTTAAAATCGAGCACATAAACACAAGGTTTAGGCGTTTCTTTCTCACTATTTTTTAATTTCGCTTTTAACGCCTTTGCCTCTTGCTTTTTCGCTTTCTTCTCCGCTTTTTCTGCTTGTTTAAGTTCTTCTTCTGAAAGCTGGAAATCGCGTAAATGCTTTATTGTTTCCTTAAATTCTTCCGAAAGATCTGTCACGACCAATTCACCATGATGTGTTGCATTACGCTGTTTTGCTGAAATGATCATTGCGACAATAGCAGCAATCACAAGTAAAATCGTTAAAATCTCCAAAATAAAAATGCCATAGCCGGTCAAAATATCAGACCACATAGTTTTCTCCTAAAATAAAGTGAAGGCATTATTTTACTGTGCAAGCCTGATTTACACTAACTTTTTATGGAAAATTTTGCGATTTAAGGTAAACTAACGCAGTTTTATTGCCTAATTTATAATGAATTACAGAGGTTTATATGTCTAAAGTTGCATCCATTGTTGATGTGTTACAAGGTAAAATCGCTATTGGCGAAAAAGTTACCGTACGCGGCTGGGTTCGTACCCGTCGTGATTCTAAAGCTGGTCTTTCTTTCCTCGCTGTTTATGACGGCTCTTGCTTTGATCCTATTCAAGTTATCGTCAATAACGATATTGAAAATTACGAAAGTGAAGTATTACGCTTAACAACAGGTTGTTCTGTTATTGTAACAGGCACTATTGTTGAGTCCCCTGCAGAAGGTCAAGCTGTTGAACTTCAAGCTGAAAAAGTAGAAGTGACAGGGTTTGTAGAAGATCCTGATACTTATCCAATGGCAGCAAAACGTCACTCTATTGAATACTTACGTGAAGTGGCTCACTTACGCCCTCGTACGAATATTATCGGTGCCGTGGCGCGTGTTCGTCACTGCTTAGCACAAGCTATTCATCGTTTCTTCCATGAACAAGGTTTCTATTGGGTCGCTACCCCATTAATTACCGCTTCAGATACTGAAGGTGCGGGTGAAATGTTCCGTGTTTCAACACTTGATTTAGAAAACCTTCCTCGTGGTGAAGATGGCAAAGTTGATTTCAGCCAAGACTTCTTCGGAAAAGAGTCATTTTTAACGGTTTCAGGCCAATTAAATGGCGAGACTTATGCGTGCGCATTAAGCAAAATCTATACTTTTGGTCCAACATTCCGTGCTGAAAATTCAAATACCACTCGTCACCTTGCTGAATTCTGGATGGTTGAGCCTGAAGTTGCATTTGCAACGCTTGCTGACAATGCTAAATTAGCAGAAGACATGTTGAAATACGTATTCCGTGCCGTGCTTGCTGAGCGCAAAGATGACTTAAAATTCTTTGAAAAACACGTAGATAAAGATGTGATTACTCGTTTAGAAAACTTCGTAAACTCCGATTTTGCTCAAATTGATTATACCGATGCGATCGACGTGTTATTAAAATCAGGTAAGAAATTCGAATTCCCAGTATCTTGGGGAATCGATTTGTCTTCTGAACATGAACGTTTCTTAGCGGAAGAATATTTCAAATCGCCTGTTGTCGTGAAAAACTATCCGAAAGATATCAAAGCCTTCTATATGCGTTTAAATGATGATGGTAAAACTGTGGCCGCAATGGATGTTCTCGCACCTGGAATTGGTGAAATCATCGGTGGTTCTCAACGTGAAGAACGTTTAGACGTATTAGATAAACGTATGGAAGAAATGGGCTTAAATCCTGAAGATTACTGGTGGTATCGTGATCTTCGTAAATATGGTACCGTACCACATTCAGGTTTCGGTCTTGGTTTTGAACGTTTAATCGTTTATGTAACCGGCGTACAAAATATTCGCGATGTAATTCCATTCCCTCGCGCACCAAGAAATGCAAATTTCTAAAAATATTGTTTAAATTGACCGCACTTTCTTTAAAGTGCGGTCATCATTTTGGGCGATAAATTTATCCCCTAATTTCACTTATTGTGTTTGAATCAATCTTTCAAATACATCACATTAAGGAAAGTAGAAATGGACAAAATTAAACAACTCTTTGCTAACAACTACAGTTGGGCACAAAGAATGAAAGAAGAAAATTCCACTTATTTTAAAGAACTTGCCGATCACCAAACACCTCATTACCTCTGGATTGGTTGCTCAGATAGCCGTGTTCCCGCTGAAAAACTAACAAATCTTGAACCAGGCGAATTATTTGTTCATCGTAATGTAGCCAATCAAGTTATCCATACGGATTTTAACTGTCTTTCAGTTGTGCAATACGCCGTTGATGTACTCAAAATTGAACATATTATTATTTGTGGCCATACAAATTGTGGAGGGATTAAAGCTGCGATGCAGGATCAAGATCTTGGATTGATCAATAACTGGCTACTTCATATTCGTGATATTTGGTTCAAACATGGACACCTATTAGGCAATCTTTCACCGGAAAAACGTGCAGATATGCTCACTAAAATCAATGTTGCAGAACAAGTTTATAACCTAGGACGTACATCTATCGTAAAAAGTGCCTGGGAGCGCGGACAAAAGCTCTCTCTACATGGCTGGGTGTATGATGTCAATGATGGATTCTTAGTGGATCAAGGTGTTATTGCAACCAGCCGGGAAACTCTTGAAATCTCTTATCGTAATGCGATTGCTCGCTTATCTAGCCTTGAAGAAGAAGATATCCTGAAAAAAGAGCTTCCAGAAAACGAAGAATAAAAAAAGTGCGGTTGAAATCTAATGAGTTTTAACCGCAATTTTATTTCAAACGACTATTTAACTAACTCTGTTTGCATATACATCAAACGATCAATATTGGCTAAATAATGTCCTAACTCTTGGGATTCTGGTTTATGAATATAAGGGATTTTACCTAGCAGAGGGGCATCAATCTGAGCCTCTAAAATATCTACCACCTCTTTATAATGCCCTAAGCAAGGATTAATTCGATTTGCAATCCAGCCTAATAAAGGAACGCCTAGTTGTTTAATCACTTGAGCCGTCAACAATGCGTGGTTAATACAGCCTTCTTTAATGCCTACAACCAATACCACAGGCATTTTATGCTCAACGACCCAATCAGCAAAACTCTTACCCTCTGCCATGGGGGTGAGTAAACCAAATGAACCTTCCACCACAACAGATTGATATTTTTGAACTAATGTTGTTAAGGCTTGGTTAATCTTACTTAATTTAATGCGTGATTTATCTCGAGTCAGCATCGGCAAAGAATGAGTAAAAGTATAACTATTCACTTCCTTATAGGATACCGGCTCATTCGTTGCATCCATTAAAGTTAATACATCTGAATTATTCTCAGCATCGTAATCTGTTTTGGGTTCATTGGATTGATTGTCTACAGGATAGATACTTTCTTCACAGCTACAAGCAATCGGCTTATAACCAACAATTCGAACGCCCTTTGCTTGTAATGCCTGAATAATGGCACGGCAGGCAGTGGTTTTGCCCACATCAGTATCTGTACCCGCCACAAAGAAACTACTCATTTTCATTCTCCTTTTAAAAGTGCGGTGAATTTTAAAGGAGTTTTTAAAAAAAATATTGAGTTAACGCAATATTTGAAGATTTTTACGAAAAAATAATAGCGTTATTTGATCTCACTCAAACTATTAAATAACCCATCATTCTGTTTTGGTATCTGAAGGTAAAATCCTTGCTGGGTAATTTTCTCCATGACCTCATCTTTATCAGCATAAACAAGCGGTTTACTTCCCTTCAAATTGAAGGCCATAAGAAACTGTGGCTTACCAAAACTTTGCATTAATATATCCGGTACAGCTGAAAACTCATCTCGTTTGGAAATATAAAGGTAGCAGCCTGGTTTACGTTTACTTTTATAAATTGCACATAACATTCAATTGCTCCAAAAAGAAAAAACCTACCAGATAATCTCTGATAGGTTTTTATTTTACGAAAGTTTAATTATTTAGTCACCGCTTCTTTTACTTCAGCTGCTTTATTTACTGCCGCATCTTTTGCTTCAGAAGCTGAGTTTTTTGCTGCTTCCATTTTAGAAGACATTGCGTCTTTTGCTTCAGCCATTTTACCTGCTGCTGCATCTTTCATTTCAGCTACTTTATCTACTACAGCATCTTTTGTTTCTGAAGCTGAGTTTTTTGCAGCTTCCATTTTAGAAGACATTGCTTCTTTTGCATCAGCCATTTTATTTGCTGCAGCATCTTTCATTTCAACAGCTTTATCTACAACAGCATCTTTTGCTTCAGATGCTGATTTTTTTGCTGCTTCCATTTTATCTGCAGCTGCATCTTTCATTTCAGCTGCTTTATCTGCTGCTGCATCTTTTGCTTTAATTACTGCATTTTTAACATCTGCAGCAGCTTCTTTTGCTGCATCTTTAACTTGTGCAGCTGCGTTTGCTGCTGCATCTTTTGATGCGTCAACTTTTTGAGCGGTTTCTTGTTTATCGAAACAACCTGTTACCGCTAAAGATGTACCTAATACTAATGCGGCTAATACTGATTTTTTCATTGTTACTCTCCATTTTATGGTTAAGAACTAATCCAAAGCCATTTGCTTTGTGCGACTTAGTCTACGCAAAAACACTTAAAAGAAAATACCTTCAAAAAAAATTTACATTTCTAGAGAGATAATTTTTTGAGATTTTCTTTGAAAATCGTTTATAACTTAATGATTTTAAATAAGTTAGATAAAAGTTCCACAGAAAAATTTTTATTTTTTGTAAAGATTGAAAATTCATTTTTTGTACTTTTTTTAATCAAAAACTTCATTTTCTTTTGGGTAATGAAAGGCTTCAATGCTGCCTTTTTCACCATTCCAGTCAATTTGAACAATCGTTGAAGGATAAAAACTAATTGGATTTCGCTTACCGTAAAGCTCTGAAACAATACTCCCCACTAAAGGTAAATGAGAAACGAGTAAAACACTTTCAATGCCTTCTTCTTGCAAGACAGATAGATAATCAGCTACCAGCGTAGCATTACCATAAGGTGTAATTCCATTCCAAATTTCTACATTATTAAGTGTGTTACCTAAGGCTGAATTGACAAGCTCAAACGTTTCTTGCGCTCGTACATAAGGGCTGACAATTACTTTTTGAACTGAAAGTGCGGTTGAATTTAGATGAGTTTTAAGCCATTGTCCCTGTAATATCGACTGTTTTCGACCGTAGTCATTTAAATGCCGAGCCTCATCTGATGAAGCGATAACTTCGGCTTCTCCATGACGCATAATAAAAATTTTCATGTATTGGCTTTCCTAAATAATAAAAATAAATTCTATGATCAAAAATGGGGGCAAGCCCCCACTCAATTAATTTGCTTTCACTGCTTCTGCAATTTCTTCTGCACATTGTTTTGCAAGTGCACCGTCTTCACATTCGACCATAACACGAATCAGTGGCTCTGTACCAGACTTACGCAGTAAAATTCGGCCTTTGCCTTCTAAGCGTTTTTCTACATCAGCGGCTACTGCTTTTACCGCTTCACTTTCTAATGGATTATCACCACCAGCAAAACGAACATTAATCAGGACCTGAGGGAATAATTTCACCGCACTTGCAAGCTCATTTAATGATAAGCGATGTTGAACCATTGCACTTAATACAGCTAATGAGGCAATAATACCATCACCTGTCGTATTTTTATCCGCGATAATAATATGACCAGAGTTTTCTCCGCCTAACGTCCAGTTATGTTCTACCATTTTTTCTAGCACATAACGGTCGCCAACGTTAGCTCGCAAAAAAGGTACACCTAACATTTTTAACGCAATCTCTAAGCTCATATTACTCATTAATGTGCCTACTACGCCACCTTTTAGCTGACCTGAACGTAAAGCTTCACGAGCAATAATGAAAAGGATTTGGTCACCATCTACTTTATTACCTAAGTGGTCCACCATCATAATACGGTCACCATCACCATCATAAGCAAGACCGACATCCGCTTTAGTTTCAAGCACTTTTTCCTGTAACGCTTTTACATCGGTTGCACCACATTTTTCATTGATATTGATTCCGTTTGGATCAGTACCAATTTCAATCACTTCCGCGCCTAATTCACGTAATACATTTGGCGCAATATGATAGGTCGCACCATTTGCGCAATCCACCACAATTTTATAACCATCTAAACCAAGATGTGCAGGGAAAGTGCTTTTACAAAATTCAATATAACGTCCTGCGGCATCACTGATACGGCTTGCTTTACCTAAATCAGCAGACTCCACACAATCCATTGGCTGATCAAGCATGGCTTCAATCGCTTCTTCAATATCATCTGGTAATTTTGTGCCTTGTGAAGAGAAGAATTTAATTCCGTTATCATAATAAGGGTTATGTGATGCAGAAATGACAATCCCAGCCTCAGCGCGGAATGTACGTGTTAAATAAGCAATAGCTGGTGTTGGCATAGGACCAGTAAAAGCTGCCGATAACCCAGCAGCAGCTAAACCAGCTTCAAGTGCAGATTCCAGCATATAACCTGAAATGCGAGTATCTTTCCCGATTAACACCGTACGAGAACCTTGAGAGGCTAAAACCTTACCCGCAGCCCAACCTAATTTCAATGCGAAATCTGGCGTGATTGGATATGTACCTACTTTTCCACGTACACCATCAGTACCAAAATATTTACGATTTGCCATGTTTATTCCTTATTAAATTTGAATAATGATGTTGCAGAAATCATTAGTTCTACAACATATAAAATCTGTTAGTTTTTTACGCTTGTTGCGTTGCCTGCCATACCTTCAAGGCATCTGCCGTTGCAGCTACATCATGTACACGCAAAATTGTCGCACCATTTTGAGCAGCAATTAATGCCCCAGCTACACTTCCTACAACACGTTCAGTCACGGGCTTATCTAATACAGCACCAATCATCGATTTACGTGAAAGCCCTGCTAAAACAGGATATCCACTATCACAGAAGTGAGCCAACTGTTGTAAAAGTTTATAGTTATGCTGTACTGTTTTACCAAAACCAAAGCCCATATCCCAAATAATATTTTCTTTGGCAATGCCCACTGCTAAACAAGCTTGAGTTCTATCGCTTAAAAATTGATAAACATCTTGAACCACATCATTGTAATGTGGATTAGCTTGCATTGTGCGTGGCTGCCCCTGCATGTGCATGATACAAGTGGGTAAATTCAACTGTCCTGCTATTTCTAGTGCGCCAGGTTCACGTAGTGCACGAATATCATTGATTAAATCCATGCCAACTTTAGCTGCTTCTTGCATAACAATTGCTTTAGAGGTATCCACTGAAATCCAACAATCAAAACGTTTTTGCACGGCTTCAACAAGAGGTATCACCCGTTGCAATTCTTCAAACTCAGAGACTTCTTCCGCCATCGGGCGAGTTGACTCTCCTCCAATATCAATAATTGTTGCACCTTCTTTCAGCATCTTTTCAACTTGAAATAATGCCTTGTCTAGACTGAAAAACTGCCCGCTATCAGAAAACGAATCAGGTGTGAAATTCAAAATCCCCATAATTTGAGGGAATGATAAATCTAGACATTTGTTATTAGCATAAAGTTTCATAAAGTGCGGTCAATTTTTAAATCAAATTTGAAAGGTTAGATTATAACGGAATATAGTAATGAAAAGAATGAAATAATAAATAAAAAAGCCTTCCCAATTAGGAAGGCTTTAATTTTATGCTTCAGAATCTTCTGAATGATTAACCGCACTTTCAGTTTTCTGTTCTTGCGGTTTTGCTGTTGGTTTCGTGTCTTTGTTATCTTCCCAACCAGATGGTGGTGTAACAGGTTCACGATTCATTAGTTGTTTGATTTGTTCTTCTTCAATAGTTTCATATTTCACTAACGCATCTTTCATGGCGTGAAGAATATCCATATTGTCGATCAAAATCTGTCTTGCTCTCGCATAGTTACGATTCACAATCGCACGAACTTCTTCATCAATTGCATGTGCTGTTTCATCAGACATATGTTTTGCTTTCGCCATTGAGCGACCTAGGAACACTTCCCCCTCATCTTCGGTATAAAGAATCGGACCTAGTTTATCTGAGAAGCCCCATTGGGTAACCATATTACGTGCAATATTGGTTGCCACTTTAATATCGTTAGATGCACCGGTAGAAATATTTTCTTCACCGTAAATCAAATCTTCTGCTAAACGTCCTGCATAAAGAGTTGAAAGTTTACTTTCTAATTGTTTTTGGCTGATACTAATTTGATCACCTTCAGGCAAGAAGAAAGTCACACCTAATGCGCGGCCACGAGGAATAATCGTGACTTTATGTACAGGATCATGTTCTGGCACTAAGTAACCCACAATCGCGTGACCCGCTTCATGGTACGCTGTCGATTCTTTTTGTTTATCCGTCATGATCATGGTACGACGCTCTGGTCCCATATTGATCTTATCTTTTGCTTTTTCAAACTCAAGCATCGATACAGTGCGTTTATTGCTACGAGCAGCAAATAATGCAGCTTCATTAACCAAGTTCGCTAAATCCGCACCTGAATAACCTGGTGTACCACGAGCAAGTGTCATCGCATCAACATCATCAGCAACAGGCACTTTACGCATGTGTACTTTTAAAATTTGCTCACGGCCTTTCACATCCGGTAAACCCACAACAACTTGACGGTCAAAACGGCCTGGACGAGTTAATGCAGGGTCAAGTACATCTGGACGGTTAGTTGCTGCAATAACAATTACGCCTTCATTACCACCGAAACCATCCATTTCAACTAACATCTGGTTAAGGGTTTGTTCACGCTCATCGTGCCCACCACCTAAACCAGCGCCACGTTGGCGACCTACCGCATCGATTTCATCAATAAAGATTAAGCATGGTGCATTTTTCTTCGCTTGCTCGAACATATCACGTACACGAGAAGCACCAACGCCCACAAACATCTCCACAAAGTCAGAACCTGAAATGGTAAAGAAAGGTACTTTTGCTTCACCCGCAATGGCCTTAGCTAATAAAGTTTTACCTGTACCTGGAGGGCCAACCATCAAAATCCCTTTTGGAATTTTACCACCCAGGTTTTGGAATTTTTTCGGTTCACGCAAGAAATCGACCACTTCACCCACTTCTTCTTTTGCTTCATCACAACCTGCGACATCTGCAAAAGTGACTTTAATTTGGTCTTGGTTCAGCATTTTAGCGCGGCTTTTACCAAAGCTCATGGCTTTGCCACCACCACCTTGCATTTGGCGCATGAAGAAAATCCATACCCCTACAAGGAATAGCATCGGGAACCAAGAAATCAAAATTTGTGATAATAAACTACGTTTTTCAAAAGGCGTACCTTCGATTTTGACTTTTTTATTTAATAAGTCATCTAAGAGTTTTTTATCTTCCAACGGTGGCATAACGGTCATATATTTAGAACCGTCATTTTTGGTCACTGTGATTTCATTCGCATCAAAACGCGCTTCTTTCACTTGACTATTACTCACATCATACACAAAAGTTGTGTAATCTGTTGAGTCACTCACGCCATTGGAGTTAAAACTTTGGTAAGCCGTCATCATTACAACTGCAACCACAACCCATAGAACTAGATTTTTGACCATATCGTTCAAGGTTTAACCTGCCTTTCTTAAGTTAATTAAAATAAAACGAGATACTATCTCATCCGTGACACAATGAAAAGCTATCAAAGCAATTATTCGCCTCTATAACCACTCGCTACAATATAAACTTCACGCGAACGTCCACGAGAGGCCTCTGGTTTACGTACTTTTACAATACTAAACAGTGAACGAATTTCACGCAAATACTCATCGAAGCCTTCTCCCTGGAATACTTTGACCACAAAACTGCCTTTTTTTGCCAAAACTTGCTTACACATATCTAAAGCCAGTTCCACTAAATACATTGCTCGCGGAATATCAACCGATGGCATACCACTAAAATTTGGCGCCATATCAGACATTACTACATCAACTTTTGCTTCACCAACTCGTTCTAATAATGCATTCAGCACATTTTCGTCACGAAAATCGCCTTGCAAGAAATCCACGCCGACAATTGAATTCATATCCAAAATATCACAAGCAATCACTCGGCCCTTTCCACCAATTTGGCTCACAACATACTGTGACCAACCACCTGGTGCAGCACCGAGATCCACCACAGTCATTCCCGGTTTAAACAATTTATCCGTTTGTTGAATTTCATCTAACTTAAAGTAAGCACGTGAGCGTAATTTTTGTTTATGTGCTTTCTGAACAAACGGATCTTTAAAATGTTCGTTTAGCCAACGAGAAGAACTCGCCGAACGTTTTTTCTTTCCCATAATCTCTTTCTTTTGTACTATTTTTTGTAGTAGTTTCGTCTATATTTGGGTACAATCTGCCAAATTCAAGACTAGACTTACCAAAAAGTGCTGAAAAACCACGTTTTTTCTGACCGCTCTTTTCGGTCTTTTTTTGACTCATATTCATCTATTTAAAGGATTCCTTATGACAATATTATCAACAAAACAAAAACAATTTTTAAAAGGACTCGCTCATCACCTTAGCCCTGTCGTTATGCTTGGCGGTAACGGCTTAACCGAAGGTGTATTAGCCGAAATCGATAATGCATTAAATCATCACGAATTAATCAAAGTAAAAATTGCTGGCGCAGATCGCGAAACCAAACAATTAATCATTGATGCGATTGTTCGTGAAACCAAATCATCTAACGTTCAAACCATCGGACATATTTTGGTGCTTTATCGACCAAGCGAGGAAGGTAAAATCCAGCTGCCTCGTAAATAATTGTTATCCCCTCAATTTGAGGGGATGTTTTTTTAGATGTAATTTACTTCAATAATCTCGAACTCAACCGCTCCACCTGGTGTGGTAATATTCACGGTATCATCCAACTCTTTCCCTACCAAGCCACGAGCAATCGGTGAATTCACAGAAATCAAACCTGATTTAATATCTGCCTCATCATCGCCCACAATTTGGTAAGTGACTTCTTCATCAGTATCGGTATTCACTAATACAACTGTCGCACCAAAAATAACTTTTCCGTTATTTGGTAATTTAGTGACATCGATAACCTGACAATTTGCAAGTTTGCTTTCAATTTCTTGAATGCGTCCTTCGCAAAAACCTTGTTGTTCACGCGCAGCGTGATATTCTGCATTTTCTTTTAAGTCACCATGCTCACGTGCTTCTGCAATCGCCTTGATAATTTCAGGGCGACGCTCATTCTTTAAGAAATCTAATTCTTGACGTAATAGCTCCGCACCGCGCACGGTCATTGGAATTTGTTTCATTCTTTTTCCTTGAAATTTGGTAAAAACAAAACCACGACAACGTCTTGCAACCTTGCCGCAGTCAATGAAAAATAAAAAATGATTTACTCTATTGAGTTCGGAGCTTATTATTATTCGTCTTGAGAAAAATAGCAACCATAACAGAACTAAAAATGACTAAAAAATCTTCTATTTCGACTGCACTTAAAGCGGCATTTATCACACTCGGCTTTTCTTTTTCCTCTATGGCTGAAGTTAATGTGGCTTCTATTACCCAATACCTACCTGAAGGTGCTTCTGCGAGTATCATTGCCAAAAACCTTAATAAAGATCAAATTATCGCGGATTACAATGGTTCAACGTTTATGTTGCCTGCCAGTACACAAAAAGTGTTCACAGCCGTTGCTGCTAAATTAGTATTAGGTGATGCCTTCCAGTTTGAAACCTCACTTTTAAGTAACGGAAAAATTCAGAATAATGTTTTAGAAGGCGATCTTATTGTGCAATTTACTGGCGATCCCGATCTAACTAGCGGACAACTTTATAGCCTATTAGCTAATTTAAAAAACCAAGGCATTCAGAAAATCAATGGTGATCTTATTTTAGATACCTCTGTATTTGCTAGCCATGATCGTGGGTTAGGTTGGATTTGGAACGATCTTACGATGTGCTTTAACTCCCCTCCAGCTGCAGCAAATATCGATAATAACTGTTTCTATGCCGAACTAGATGCAAATCAACCTGTAGGTGAAACAGTCAAAATTAACGTTCCTGCTCAATTCCCTATTCAAGTTTTCGGGCAAGTTTATATTGTGGATCAGCAAGAAGCCGGTTATTGCCAGTTAGACGTCGTTGTCCATGACAATAATCGCTATCAGGTAAAAGGCTGTATTGCACGCCAAACTAAACCATTTGGGCTTAGCTTCGCCGTGCAAGATCCAGATGCCTACGCGGCTGCCATTATTCAACGTCAATTAAAACGTCTTGGTATTGAATTTACCGGTCAGGTAAAACAACCTCAAAAACCACAGCAAGGACAAAAACTCGCTCAGCATTTATCTAAACCGTTGCCTGAGCTATTGAAAAAAATGATGAAAAAATCGGATAACCAAATTGCCGATGCCTTATTTAGAGCGGTAGCCTACAACTATTATAAACGCCCTGCTTCATTCCAATTAGGCACATTAGCGGTGAAATCCGTATTACAAAAACAAGGCATTAAATTTGGTAACAGCATTTTAGCCGATGGTTCGGGTCTTTCTCGTCATAATTTAGTTGCACCGAAAACCATGCTTTCAGTCTTGGAATACATCGCTAAAAACGAAGATAAATTACACTTAATGGAAACTTTCCCAATTGCAGGTGTGGACGGCACAATCAGTGGGCGTGGTAGCTTAATTAATCCACCACTGGTGAAAAATGTTATCGCTAAAACTGGCTCACTGAAAGGTGTCTATAACCTTGCCGGTTTTATGACCAATGCACGAGGTGAAAAAGTAGCTTTCGTTCAATTTATCAATGGTTATTCGACTGGTGATTTAGAAAGTAAGACAAAACGAGCACCACTTGTGCAATTTGAAAGTACACTTTATAACGATTTTTATAAAGACTAAAACGCATAAAAAAATGACCGCACTTTGAATACATCAAGTGCGGTCATTTTTCTTTATATTTAACCAAAAAGAAAAAGCACTAAACGCTTCATTGAATTTAGTGCTTTTTGACAATCTTAAACGCGATTAACCTTCATTATGGATTTCAAGGTTGCTTGCATCTTTTTCACGTTTTTTCTTTGCCGAATCACTACGTTGAGAAGCGATGCTATCAAGGTATTCTGGTGTGATATCGCCCGTAATATATTCACCAGTAAAGACTGAACAATCAAAGCCTTGAATAGCTGGATTTTCTTGGCGTACTGATTCAGTCAACGCCTCAAGATCTTGGAAAACTAATTTATCTACGCCAATCAATTTCGCAATTTCATCAACATTGCGGCCATAGGCAATAAGTTCTTGTTTTGTAGGCATATCAATACCGTATACATTCGGATAACGAATTTCTGGTGCCGCAGATGCAAAGTAAATTTTCTTCGCACCTGCTGCTCTAGCCATACTCACAATTTGTTCAGATGTGGTACCACGAACAATAGAATCGTCGACTAATAACACATTTTTGTCTTTAAATTCTGCTTTAATCGTATTGAGCTTGCGACGGACTGAACTGATACGTTGTGCTTGACCAGGCATGATAAATGTACGGCCAACATAGCGATTTTTCACAAAACCTTGACGATACGGTTTGCCTAAGATTTTCGCAATCTGTAACGCAATGTCTGTTGAAGTTTCAGGTACAGGAATCACCACATCAATATTGTCTGCTTCAGCAGCCCATTCTTTTGCAATTTTTTTACCTAAATGTTCGCCCATGTGAACTCGTGCGGCATAGACAGACACACCGTCTATTGTTGAATCAGGACGAGCAAAATAGACATACTCAAAAATACACGGATTTAAGACCGCACTTTCTGCGCACTGCTCAGCATAAAGCTGGCCATCAAAGGTCACATAAATCGCTTCGCCCGGTGCAACATCACGCACTAATTCAAAACCCGCGACGTCTAATGCCACACTTTCAGAGGCAAACATATATTCTACGGAGCCGTTTTCTTCTCGTTTACCTAACACGAGTGGACGAATACCAAACGGATCGCGAAATGCCACCATGCCATGACCAATAATCATCGCTAAGCATGCATAAGCACCACAGATATCTTTGTGTGTCGCACGAATTGCATCAAAAATGTCTTGCGGATCGAGATGATATTTATTCACTCTATCCAAATGGTTGGCAAGGATATTGAGAAGTAATTCTGAATCCGAATTGGTATTTATATGACGACGCGCTTCTTTAAATAATTTATCTTTTAATTCGGCTGAGTTAGTTAAGTTGCCATTGTGAACGAGGGTTAAACCATAAGGTGAGTTAACGTAGAAAGGTTGAGCTTCAGATACGCTTGAACTGCCGGCGGTTGGATAACGTACATGTCCGAGGCCGGCATGACCTTGCAAACGTAACATATGTTCTTGTCTGAATACATCGCTTACAAGACCATTAGCCTTACGCAAACGAAAGCGGTTTTCATCATCGATTGTGACAATCCCCGCTGCATCTTGACCTCGATGCTGTAATAACGTTAATGCTGCATAAATGGATTCATTAACCGGATTTTGGCTAACGATACCGACAATTCCACACATACTGATTGACTACCTTATTGTTTAAAAGTTGAGTTTAAAAAACTAGAACTTGCTTGTAGTTGTTGGAAGAACCATTCAATAATGAAGCCGAAATGAGGAATTAATTTTGATTCTTTCCACCAATCGGTTTGTTCAAAGTTAGTGAAGGTATCCAAGAAGAATAAGATCGCAGCTACGATTAACGCACCACGAATTAAGCCAAATGCCGCACCGAGAACACGATCTGTTCCGGTAAGTCCTGTTTTATCCACTAATTGGCTAATCACATAGTTAACAATGCCACCTACAATTAAGGTTAAAACAAATAAAATGCCGATTGCTGTGCCATTACGCACGTAGTCAGATTCGATTTGAGTAAGATAAGTGGCGAGATAAGGATAAAATTGGCTAGCGACAATAAATGCAACGACCCAACTTGCAAGGGACATCACCTCTCGCACAAACCCACGTAATAAACTCACGATAATCGAAAATGCGATGATGCCAATGATAATGTAATCAATCATTAAATAGTCTCTCAATTAAAAAGGGTCGCCATTGCGACCGCAGTATTTTACATAAAAAACAACAAAAGGAAAACGTTTGCGTCAATTAAATTTTGGCCCTTGGCTAGATTTCCTGCCAAAATGCTTTGTCTAATTTTTGCTGTGCCTTTTGTAGTACTTCTGCCAAGTGCTGATATGTCGGTTTATCTTGCATGGTTGGCGAACTTTCATGTTGTTTTCTTAAACGTTCACTAATCTCATAAAACCACTGAGAACTTTGCGGTTCTAACGGTGATTTTGCACGTTTTCCCAACCAATATAAGCCTTGAAGTGGCATCACTAACGCACAAAGTGCGGTCAAAATAGCAATCGCCAATGCAGTAAGATCCATCTTAGCATAAAGCTGTTGCCAAACCACTGCGAATACCGCCATAAAAGGCATAAATTTTTGTGCAAATTTTGTGGCTTTAATAATGCGATTTTCGGGAAAAATAATGCCGAGCTTCGCTTCTAATGGCCACGTTTGCAAATAAATTTGCCCTTGTTTTAAGGTTGAAAAAAATGATGACATAAAAACATCCTTGAAAATAACCGCACTTATAATACTCTAGTTTAGGTTTAATTGTCATCCCTAACTAGAAACTGTTGAAATTTTCAACTTTTCTAATAAAAAATCGTATTTTTGCCCTCCAGTTAATTTATTTTATACGATAAAAGGTGTATCCTATGTAGGATTTATACTCCGTTCTTTTGAATGGATTTTTATTAACCTCAATCAAAAATAGGGTTCCTATGTCAAAACTTGTTCTCATCCTTAACTGTGGTAGTTCTTCATTAAAATTTGCAATCCTTGATCCTGCAACAGGTGAAGAAAAATTATCAGGCTTAGCAGAAGCATTTTACCTTCCTGAAGCTCGTATAAAATGGAAACTTAACGGTGAAAAAGGTAGCGCAGATTTAGGTGCTGGTGCAGCGCATACTGAAGCGCTTAACTTCATTGCGTCAAACATTATGACTGATGAGCTTAAAAACTCTATCACCTCGATTGGTCACCGTATCGTTCACGGTGGTGAGAAATATACTCAATCTGTTGTCGTAACAGATGAAGTGATTAAAGGTATTGAAGATGCTGCACAATTTGCACCACTTCACAACCCTGCTCACTTAATCGGTATCCGTGAAGCATTCAAAACATTCCCACACTTAAAAGATAAGAACGTTGTCGTATTTGATACAGCATTCCACCAAACCATGCCAGAAGAAGCATACTTATATGCACTTCCATACTCACTTTACAAAGAACACGGCGTACGTCGATACGGTGCACACGGTACCAGCCACTACTTCGTTTCTCGTGAAGTCGCTGAATACGTAGGCAAACCAGCAGACCAAGTAAACGCAATTATCTGTCACTTAGGTAACGGTGGTTCTGTTTCTGTGGTTCGTAACGGTAAATGTATCGACACATCTATGGGTTTAACCCCGTTAGAAGGTTTAGTCATGGGTACACGTTGTGGTGACATCGACCCTGCGATCGTTTTCTATCTATACAAAAACTTAGGTATGTCAATGGATCAAATCGAAGAGACTTTAGTAAAAAAATCAGGTCTTTTAGGTTTAACTGAAGTAACAAGCGACTGTCGTTATGCAGAAGATAACTACGACGATGCATCTAAACCAGAAGCAAAACGTGCATTAGATGTTTACAGCTACCGTTTAGCAAAATACATTGGTGCATACATGGCTGTTCTAGGTGATGATCACTTAGATGCAATCGCATTTACGGGTGGTATCGGTGAAAACTCTGCTCACGTTCGTGAATTAGCCTTAGGCCACTTAAAATTATTCGGCATCAAATTAGACCAAGAACGCAACCTTGCTGCTCGCTTTGGTAAATCAGGCGTGATCACTGCTGATGACTCTGCATTCAAAGCAATCGTTCTTCCAACTAACGAAGAATTAGTAATTGCACAAGATACAGCACGTTTAGCGGGCTAATCAACTTCCTTCAAACCTGCTGAGAAATCAGCAGGTTTTTTCATTCATTAAAAGGTATATCAAAATGACTAAAGCAGTTATTCTTATTCCAACTAGCGCAGAAGCAAATTTAGTAGCAGCACTAGACGCAGCTAAAACAACAAGCGCTGTCGTATTCAATGCAGTAGAAGATGTAAAAGTAGCTCAAGCATTAATCGCAAATAATCAAAAAGACGTGTTGTTAGAAAAAATCGTGGCTGATTTCCAAGCATTAAATGCAAATCTAGTGATTGTTAAAGGTGTTCAACCTTCAGCTCAAGCGCCTTTTGCAAATAGCTTAAACTTCGCGATTGCGCAAACCTTAGATGCACAAATTATCTTAGTGGCAAACAATGAAGAAGGCACATTAGTAGAAGCCGTTGCTTCAGAGTTTGGCGGTGTGAATAACACTGACATCTTAGGTGTATTTGGTGCACAAGCAGGCAAAATTAAGGCTTTAGATGCACAAGCATTAGCTGCGGCAATCGCTGCACCACTTGCTCGTGAAGCTCGTATTTCTCCAGCAGCATTCCGTTTTAAATTAACTGATTTAGCACGCAAAGCAGGTAAAACCATCGTATTACCAGAAGGTGATGAACCTCGTACTGTTAAAGCGGCAGCAATCTGTGCTGAACGTGGTATCGCAAAATCGGTATTATTAGCGGATCCTGAATCAGTGAAAAAAGTTGCGGCTGAACAAGGCGTGACTTTAGGTGCTGACGTAACGATCATCAATCCAACTGACGTACGTGAAAACTACGTTGCTCGTTTAGTTGAATTACGTAAATCTAAAGGCTTAACTGAAGAACAAGCTCACGCACAATTAGAAGACACCGTTGTATTAGGTACGATGATGTTAGAAGCAGGCGAAGTAGATGGTTTAGTCTCTGGTGCCGTTCACACCACTGCAAATACCATTCGTCCACCGATGCAAATCATTAAAACCGCACCAGGTAGCTCAATTATCTCGTCTGTATTCTTCATGTTATTACCAGACCAAGTATTAGTGTATGGTGACTGTGCTGTAAACCCAGAACCAACCGCTGAACAACTGGCTGAAATCGCAATCCAATCTGCTGAATCTGCAAAAGCATTTGGTTTAAATCCGAAAGTGGCAATGCTTTCTTACTCAACCGGTACTTCTGGTTCTGGTCAATCTGTAGAGAAAGTGAAAGAAGCTACCCGTATTGCACAAGAAAAACGTCCTGATTTATTAATCGACGGTCCATTACAATACGATGCAGCTGTAATGAAAGATGTAGCAGCGTCTAAAGCACCAAACTCTAAAGTAGCAGGTCAAGCAAACGTATTTGTATTCCCTGATATCAACGCGGGTAACATCGGCTATAAAGCGGTTCAACGTTCTGCTGATTTAGTCGCTGTAGGCCCAATGCTTCAAGGTATGCGTAAACCAGTTAATGACTTATCTCGAGGTGCATTAGTGGATGATATCATCTACACCATCGCATTAACCGCAATCCAAGCAACCCAAGCTTAATTAAAGCCATCGTTGTAAAACACTAAAGAAAATAACCGCACTTTTGATGATTAAAAGTGCGGTTATTTTTAGACTTGTTTTTAATGTCTATTCTACAGATTTTAAGTATTCAACCAGCTTTAAGCCAATTTCTCTTCTCCACCCTAAAAGTAAATCAGGCAGTTTTGTCATATCTTCATTTTTTAGCCAAACCCATTTGATGAGATCTTCTAAATTTCGTTTACTCGCCAGAATATCAAGGGTTAATCCTTTTGGGGTCAGTTCATAAGCTTTTTCTTGTAATAATCGAATTGCCTTTTTATAACGAGGATCATCCACAATACGCACTAAACGTTTAGGATAATCATAAGGGGAAATTCGGCGGCTTTGTGCTAACAATTGAAGCATTTTTTTACCACGCACACGAACTTCATTTTCAGATAATCCAAGCGCTAACATTTCTGATGTATTACGAGGATTATTTTTTGCCACTTTCCAAAGGTTATCCGATTTCACCACATAAGAAAGGGCTAAGTTTCGAGCCATTGCCGTTTCTTGTCGCCACTTAGCTAATAGCTGTAAACGCGCTAATTCGAGCGGATTCAATTTCCAAACATTCGGAATATCCAAATAAGCTTTATTTGGATCGCGATCGTCTAATTTACTGGTTTTCGAAATCGCAAGCTGGCAATCATCAATTACCGCTTGAAGCCAAGGTGATTGCGCTAATTCTATTTGCATCTTTTGATAGACCGGCAAGAGATACCATACATCCCCTGCGGCATATTGTAGCTGTACGGGGGAAAGTGGACGTTTTAGCCAGTTTGTACGTGTTGCCCCTTTATCCATTTCAATGCCTAAATAATGTAACACCAATTTGGCTAGGCCCGCTGAATTAGCAAAACCTAAAAAACGCGCCATGATTTGTGTATCCATCATAAGTTGAGGAAGCGCATCAAACTCTTGCAAGAAAACCAATAAATCTTCATTACATGCATGCAAGATTTTTGTTACCTGCTGATCGCGTAATAATTCCACAAAAGGTGAAAAATCAGTGATGGATAAAGGATCGATCAATGAAACACGTTCACCATCATAAAGTTGAATTAATCCTAATTTAGGATAATAGGTTGATATCCGCATAAATTCGGTATCTAAAGCGACCGCACTTTGCTGACGAGCTAACTGACAAACCTGAGCCAGTTCTTCATTATTTTGAATTAACGTAAAGTGCGGTTGATTTTGGCATTCTTTTATCATTGTAATAGGATGTATTTTCAAATAGAGGTACAGACTAAACAGGGATATGAGTACATATCCCTGATTTAATTAATGTTGCGCGCGTTTTGCTATTTCTTCATCACGCAGTACGCGTCTTAAAATTTTGCCTACATTACTTTTCGGCAATTCATCACGAAACTCAATGTCTTTCGGAACTTTATAACCAGTGAGATGTTGTCGACAATGTTGGCGTAATTCATCACGCGTGAGGCTATCATCTTTCTTCACAACGAAGATTTTGATAGTTTCTCCCGACACTTCATGTGGCACACCAATAGCGACTACTTCAGCTACTTTATAATTTAGCATCACCACATCTTCGATTTCATTTGGATAAACGTTAAAGCCAGAAACCAAGATCATGTCTTTTTTGCGGTCAACAATTCGGAGGCTATAGCTTTCATCCATAATGACAATATCGCCCGTTGCCATCCAGCCATCTTTAAGTACTTCAGCTGTCGCTTCAGGACGTTGCCAATAACCACGCATGACTTGTTCACCTTTAACCCAAAGCTCTCCGGCTTCACCAAGTTGTGCTTCCGAGCCATCGTCTTTGATAATTTTAATATCGGTATTTGGCACTGGTACACCAATTGTACCATTGTGTTTCACTACATTAATCGGACAAGCTGCAATTAGCGGTGAACATTCTGTCATGCCATAGCCTTCAATGATGTTACAACCGGTTAAATCATGCCAACGCGTTGCGACCGATTGTTGGATCGCCATACCGCCGCCAACAGAAAGCTTTAATCGTGAAAAATCCACTTCTTTGAAATTTTCATTATTAAGCAACGCATTAAACAGGGTATTTACTCCTGTAATCGCTTCAAAACGGTATTTTTTGAGTTCTTTCACAAAGCCATCAATATCACGTGGATTCGTAATTAAGAGTGCGGTAACGCCAAGCTCTAAGAAAAGTAAACAGTTTACCGTTAAGGCAAAAACATGATAAAGCGGTAAAGCTAGTACGGCAACACGTTGTTTAGCATGATCGCCAATAAATGGCTCTGCAATCCACTTCGCTTGGAAAATATTGGTAATAATACTGCCGTGTGTCAGCATTGCGCCTTTGGCAACTCCAGTTGTACCACCTGTATATTGTAAGAAAGCTAAATCTTCTCGATCAATTTGCGGACGAACATATTGACGGAATTTGCCTATACTCAATACCTCTCGAAAAGTGACGGCATTCGGTAATTTATATTTTGGCACTAACTTTTTGACATATTTCACGACAAAATTAACCAAATTACGCTTACCAAAAGAAAGCTGATCGCCCATTCTTGTCAAAATCACGTGTTTGACTTTAGTGTTAAACACGATTTTTTCTAAGGTTGAAGCAAAGTTTGAAACAACAACAATTGCTGTTGCACCGCTGTCTTGTAACTGATGTTCTAATTCACGTGGGGTATAAAGTGGATTGACGTTTACGACAACTAAGCCCGCACGTAAAATGCCAAAAAGTGCAATAGGATACTGCAATAAATTCGGCATCATAAGTGCAACACGCTCGCCACGCTCTAATTTCAATTCATTTTGTAAATAAGCTGCGAATGCGCGACTGCGCTCTTCTAATTTACGAAATGTTAGAACCTGCCCCATATTGATATAGGCTGGACGGTCTGGGTGCTCACGAATTGCTTTATCTAAAATATCGAGAATCGAATCATACTTTGAGGTATCCAGCGTGGTCGGTGAACCTTCTGGATAATTTTGAAACCAAACTTTTTCCATTTTTTATCCTTATTCTTTGGAAAATTTTCTTAATTTTATCATGTAGTTAATAGAGATAATAGCGAATTTCAGGCTCGCCATACCAATAATACGGTCGTCTACCGAAAAAGCCCCAATCATCCCACATATCATCTGGATAATAATAGCTTTGAGAGAGCTTCCAGACACGATAATGATTGGTTTTAATAACCGGATAAATATAGTTGGCTTGATCGACCTTGCCTTGTTCTGTTTTCAGCAAAGTACCGCCAATTGTAATAAATTGATCTTTTAAGCTTTCTGGCTCCACAAAACCATCAAGATAAGTGATAAAACGTCCATTAGGTTGTTCATCAATCATCGGTTTTGCTGAGGTTGAATAAACGGGATAGCTTAATACTTCAATTTTAGTTTTATTCGGCAAGGCTTGTGCGGTTAATACTTTTCCACCCAAGCGTATTGATTTGCACTGACAGCTATAATCACTCTGTTGAATTGAAGATAATGATTTTAAAGTAAACTGCTCTTTTTCCAGCCCTTTCGGTGCATTGACACATCCCACTAATGTGGCCGAAAGTGCGGTCAAAACTAAGATCGTTTTTTTATTCATCTTCAACTCCTTTTTGAAAATTATTCACGCCCAGGTAATTTTTTCCAAGTTACTTCATTACGCAAATAAACAGGTTCAATTTCTAAGGCGGATATGATTTTATTCTGAGCATAATCTGTTAAAGCAAGCTCAAGCATATATTGTGCAGAAGGTAAAATAATATCACTCCCTTCTAAACCACTGTCTTTAAATTGAGGATACGCAGCCCAACCTGTTCCGACTCGATAGGCGGTTAAATCTGAAAATTGCTCAAGTACTTTTTCTGGTTGGCAAACTTGTTCTTCAATAACAGGATTCCATTGGAAAAACTCACTCAATTCTGACCGCACTTTTTCTCGTTTTATTTGAGAAAAATAAACTTCATTCATTCTTGCATCAATGGCAGCTGCCACATTTTCAGCTTGATGTAATTCAAATGCAGCCTGAGCCATTGCTGTTAAATTTGATACCGCAATAACAGGTAAATCAGCACCAAATGCAAGCCCTTGAGCAATCCCTGCACCAACACGAACACCAGTAAAACTACCAGGGCCGCGTCCAAATGCTAACGCATCTACTTGCTTCAAATTGATACCTGAATTGGCAAGTAACTCATCAATCATTGGAAGAATACGTTTTGTGTGTGTACGTTGCGCTAATTCATCTAAATATGTTTTTTCGCCTTTATGCCAAAGTGCAACAGAACAGGCTTCTGTTGAAGTATCAAGTGCTAATAAGGTGATATTTTTCATTATTAATCCATTTTCTCATTTTGTAAGAATTGTACCACTTTGTTGAGATCTCGGGTACGGGTTGAATTAGGTAAACTTTTTAGAAAGGTTTCGCCGTAATTTCGCATAACAAGACGATTATCACAAATAATTACCGCACCACGATCAGTCACATCTCGAATTAGGCGTCCTACGCCTTGTTTCAGCGTAATAACCGCTTCAGGGATCTGTATATCATTAAATGGATCGCCACCTTGTAATCGGCAGTCTTCAATACGTGCTTTTAGTAAAGGTTCATCTGGTGCGGTAAAAGGCAATTTATCAATAATGACTAAGGAAAGGGCATCACCACGGACATCCACACCTTCCCAAAAGCTAGAAGTAGCAACTAGTACGCTATGAGTTTCCTGAATAAACTGTTCGAGTAATTTTGCTTTAGGCATTTCACCTTGCAATAAGATAGAAAGCTCACTATTTTCTCTAAAATACTCTGCCAAGCCCCTCATCATTAAATAAGAAGTACAAAGCACAAAGCATCGACCTTTATTCGCTTCAATGATAGGCAACAACATTTCACCAAGAGATTGTAACGTATTATTTTGATTCGTTGCTGGTAAATAACGTGGCACGCAAAGTAGCGATTGATTAGGATAATCAAAAGGACTGTGAAGAATTTTTTGTTCTGCTTGCTCAATACCAAGTCGCTGACAGAAATGATTGAAAGTGCCGCCAACTTCAAGAGTGGCTGAAGTAAAAATCCAAGCTGCTTCTTTATTATTTAACTGTTCGCCAAATTTATCTGCGACAGTAAGTGGCGTAATATGTAAACCAAATTGTCGCCCCATACTTTCGTACCAATAACAATAACCAACAATGGCCGTATCACAAAGACGCGTTAATTGATTCTTGATACTTTCAGTGCGTTCAAAAATACTATCCAAAGTCTGAGAGCGACCTAATGCAATCTTGATCACTTCAGAAAGAAACTCTATTTTTTCTTGCAATAATTCAACCGATTTTTTGACCGCACTTTGTTTAAATAGCTCACGCCAATTTCCTCGCTGATTTCCCTCACCTAGAAGAAGACGGAAATCTTGAATAACTTTAAGCAATGTATCTGCCGTTGTGCCAAGCTGT
The DNA here is from genome assembly GCF_031191205.1 of Haemophilus parainfluenzae ATCC 33392. NCBI lineage: Bacteria > Pseudomonadati > Pseudomonadota > Gammaproteobacteria > Pasteurellales > Pasteurellaceae > Parahaemophilus > Parahaemophilus parainfluenzae. The sequence continues at coordinate 1,987,752 of NZ_CP133470.1, forward strand.
GGCATATCTTTCAATTCTGTTCGATAAACAATATTGATATCTTTACATAAATCAAATAGCTGGCGAGAGGTTAATGATTGACCAAAATACTGGCTAGCTATATCGGGAAGTTGATGTGCTTCATCAAAAATAATAACTTCTGCATTAGGAATAAGCTCACCAAAGCCACTTTCTTTTACCGCCATATCAGCAAAGAAAAGATGATGATTTACTACTACAAGATCTGCGTTTAGTGCTTTTTTACGAGCTTGTGCAACATAGCATTCAGCGTAGTTAGGACAATCCGTTCCCAAACAACTTTCTGCCGTGCTCGTCAATTGAGGCAAAATTGGGCTATCTTCAGCTAATTCAATACATTCTGTCAAATCACCTGTTTTCGTTGCATTATTCCATTTTCTTACTTTACTTAAATCGGCTAAAACAGATTTGTCCCCAAGCACACCTTGAGCAATAACTTGATCAAGCCGTTCCAAACATAAGTAATTGGATCGACCTTTTAATAATGCAATTTTTCCAGAATAATTTAAGGCTTTTTTTATGGCTGGAAGATCTCTTGAAAAAAGCTGATCTTGTAGATTTTTAGATCCAGTTGAAATGATTGTTTTCTTTCCAGCAATGAGTGCCGGTGCTAAATAAGCAAAAGTCTTTCCAGTACCTGTTCCAGCTTCTACAACAAGCGGTCGCTTATTTTGGATAGCATATCCTACTGATTGAGCCATTTCGAGCTGTTCTGCTCGTGGCTTAAATCCTTTGATATTCTTACTCAATTCGCCATCACTGGAAAAGATCTTACTTATCTGTTTTTTCATAATTATTGCTATCTAGAAATAGGCGAAGATTTTATCATTATTAGACTCATTTATGTATGAATTCTAATATTTTATATAAAACAAAACCCCAAGCCATTCAGCTCGGGGTTCACATTCACTACCTGGCGGTGTCCTACTCTCACATGGGGATGCCCCACACTACCATCGGCGCATCGGCGTTTCACTTCTGAGTTCGGTATGGGGTCAGGTGGGACCACCGCTCTATCGCCGCCAGGATTATTCCTTTAATAACTTTTCTCTACTCTGCTCTCACTATCTCTAGTGCTCACAACCAAACAAGCTGATTCACTTCAAAACTTTCTTCTTCATCTCTGAATCTTTTTATTTTAGTCTTACAACCTCAAAAACCCTTGAGCGTTGTATAGTTAAGCCTCTCGGGCAATTAGTATCTGTTAGCTCAACGGCTCGCACCGCTTACACACCAGACCTATCTACGTCTTAGTCTTAAACAACCCTTACTGTCTTAAAGACAGGGAGAACTCATCTCTTGGCAAGTTTCGTGCTTAGATGCTTTCAGCACTTATCTCTTCCGCACTTAGCTACCCGGCAATGCGTCTGGCGACACAACCGGAACACCAGTGGTGCGTCCACTCCGGTCCTCTCGTACTAGGAGCAGCCCCAACCAATTCTCCAACGCCCACGGCAGATAGGGACCGAACTGTCTCACGACGTTCTAAACCCAGCTCGCGTACCACTTTAAATGGCGAACAGCCATACCCTTGGGACCTACTTCAGCCCCAGGATGTGATGAGCCGACATCGAGGTGCCAAACACCGCCGTCGATATGAACTCTTGGGCGGTATCAGCCTGTTATCCCCGGAGTACCTTTTATCCGTTGAGCGATGGCCCTTCCATTCAGAACCACCGGATCACTATGACCTACTTTCGTACCTGCTCGACTTGTCTGTCTCGCAGTTAAGCTTGCTTATACCATTGCACTAACCTGACGATGTCCGACCGTCATTAGCAAACCTTCGTGCTCCTCCGTTACTCTTTGGGAGGAGACCGCCCCAGTCAAACTACCCACCAGACACTGTCCGAGACCACGTTTCGTAATCTTCGTTAGAACATCAAACGTTAAAGGGTGGTATTTCAAGGACGACTCCATAATCACTGGCGTGACTACTTCTAAGTCTCCCACCTATCCTACACATCAAAATTCAATGTTCAGTGTCAAGCTATAGTAAAGGTTCACGGGGTCTTTCCGTCTAGCCGCGGGTACACCGCATCTTCACGGCGATTTCAATTTCACTGAGTCTCGGGTGGAGACAGCCTGGCCATCATTATGCCATTCGTGCAGGTCGGAACTTACCCGACAAGGAATTTCGCTACCTTAGGACCGTTATAGTTACGGCCGCCGTTTACTGGGGCTTCGATCAGGAGCTTCTCTTTCGATTACACCATCAATTAACCTTCCAG
>NZ_CP133470.1:1995000-2141689 GCF_031191205.1 Haemophilus parainfluenzae ATCC 33392
TTTTGGTCCGAACGGAATCCCTAAGTTTAATAATAAATAAGGCAGAATCGCTACAATTAAGCCAAAACTCCAATATGCCATATCCATCTGTCCATCACGGAACATCAAGATACCAATGGCAGCAAATGAAACAATAGACAACCCACCTAACAATCCATCAATACCATCAATCATATTAAAGGCATTAATAATCGCGATTGTGGCAAATACGGTAATAATCAATCCGATAGAACCAAGTGTTAATTGGAATGGACCTAGAATTTGGCCTAAATGATCTAAATAAACATTACCTAAATCGATCATCAAAATCGCAAGTACCGCTTGAATCCCTGCACGCAAGAAAGGGCTTATATCAAAACGATCATCTAAGATACCGATTGCGAGTAGAATAAAGATACTGAATATATAAAGATAAGGTAAACGAAGTTGATCCCACTCCATTAAATAATAGCAAAGGTTTCCCATAAAAAGAGAAACACCGCCAATAAGTGGAATCGCACCTTGGTGACGCTTACGATAATTTGGTTTATCAACCAAGCCAATTTTATTCGCAATTGGTCGCATGACAATTAAGGTTAAAAATGCCCCTAAAAAAGTGACGAGAAGACTTAGCATAGTTTCATCCTAAAATTTTTTTGCAAAGGATAACACAAAGAAAAATCAGCACACAAAGATTTTTCTCAAATTCAGTTTTTTAGTACAATATGGCCACTTTTAATATAAGGATTAAAATCATGACAAAATCAACCGCACTTTTCTCTCGTGCACAAGAAGTTATTCCTGGTGGCGTAAACTCCCCTGTTCGAGCCTTTAAAGGCGTAGGTGGCACCCCTGTATTTATTCAAAAAGCCAAAGGCGCCTACATTTATGATACTGAAGGCAAACAATATATCGATTATGTGGGTTCTTGGGGGCCAATGATTTTAGGTCACAACCACACTGCTATTTTAGATGCTGTATTAAAAGCAGCGGAGAATGGTTTAAGCTTTGGCGCGCCAACTCCCTCTGAAATTGATTTAGCGGAATTAGTCTGTGAAATTGTGCCATCTATTGAAATGGTTCGTATGGTGAGTTCAGGTACTGAAGCAACCATGACAGCCATTCGTCTTGCGCGTGGTTATACAAATAGAAGCAAAATTTTAAAATTTGAAGGTTGTTACCACGGTCATTCTGATTCACTTTTAGTAAAAGCAGGATCTGGTGCGTTAACACTTGGTCAACCAAGCTCACCAGGTGTACCTGAAGATTTTGCGAAACACACTTTAACTGCAGAATATAACAATCTTGATTCAGTTAAAAAACTATTTGAAGAATTCCCTAACGATATCGCTTGTGTGATTATTGAACCAGTTGCAGGTAATATGAACTGTGTTCCACCAAAAGAAGGATTCTTACAAGGCATTCGTGAAATTTGTAATCAATATGGTGCACTTTTCATTATTGATGAAGTCATGACAGGTTTCCGTGTTTCACTTGCAGGCGCACAAGCTTATTATGGTGTAACACCGGATCTCACCACATTAGGTAAAGTCATTGGCGGCGGTATGCCTGTGGGTGCTGTTGGTGGTAAAAAAGTGATTATGCAACACCTTGCACCGACCGGCCCAGTTTATCAAGCGGGTACCCTTTCAGGCAACCCGATTGCAATGGCGGCGGGTTTAGCATGTCTAACTGAATTGAAAAAAGCAGGTAACGAACAACACCTTGCAGAATTAACCACAAAACTTTGTAACGGCTTAAAAGCATTAGCTCAAAAACACAATGTACCATTTTTGATTAATCATGTTGGTGGAATGTTTGGTATTTTCTTCACTGACCAAAAACAAGTTACCTCTTATGCAGAAGTCATGAAATGTGATACCGAAAAATTCAAAGTGTTCTTCCACAAAATGCTCGATCAAGGCGTTTACCTTGCGCCTTCTGCTTTTGAAGCTGGCTTTATGTCTTTAGCTCATACAAATGAAGACATTGAAAAAACGCTTGCTGCCGCTGATATTGCATTTGCAGCAGTTGCTTAAAATATAAAAGTGCGGTTACATTTAACCGCACTTTTTTATTTCATACTATAAACGCCCATAGAGCACGTTTTCTAATAATCCCCTTTCCTCTTCGGTTAATGCAATTCCTTTTTCATTTGTCAGAATGAAGAAGTCTTCGGCTTTTTCTCCTACTGTTGTGATTTTTGCATTACAAATATTGAGTTTTAATTCAGTAAAAATTTGACTGATTTGAGCCAATAAACCGGGTTTATCTAAAGCCACCACTTCTAATTCGGTATGTTCTTTTTTAGTTTCTTTCAAAAAACGTACATCTGTTTTTACGGTGAAATGTTGCAACTGTCGATTATTTGCAAAAGACATGGATGGCAATTTTTCGCCTAATAAAACAGAGGTTAATACCGTCTCTAATTCTCGGCGACGTTCTGAACGAACCAATTCACCATTTAATTCTGTGATGATAAAGCTGTCGAATACGTAGCCATCATCGGATGTTAAAATTTGCGCATCATGAATACTGAATTTTTTCGCGCCAATGGTTGAGACCACTTTATTAAATAAGTTGGCTTGGTCTGGGCAATAAACGAAGATCTCAGTCCCACCACTAGAAAAACGATTACTGATTTTAACGAGAACTTCACCATCAAATTCAGCCAATAACTCTGTATGCCACGCAATTTGTTTTGGGCTATTTCGTAAAAAATAATCATCTGGACAACGTTGCCAGAGTGCTAAAATTTTTTCTTCCGATAATTCTGGTTGCTCTTCGGATAAAATTGCCAGCGCCAATTGGCGATTTTCAAGGATCTTTTCGTTATTATCTAATAATAAATTCATCCCTTGTCGGAATTGTTGCGACGTATAATCATAGAGTGAGGCAAATAAAGAACGTTTCCAGCTATTCCACAAGGTACCATTTGTTGCACAAATATCCGCGACCGTCAAACAAGTGAGATAATCTAAACGCACATGATTTTGCACATTTTCTGCAAAGTTCATCACGACTTCCGGATCATGAATATCTCGACGCTGTGCAGTAATTGACATGAGCAAATGCTCTCTCACTAGCCAAGCCATCGTTTCAATTTCTCGACGATCAAAACCATGCAAACGGGCAAATTCAGCAACATCTTCAGCCCCTACCTCTGCATGATCCCCTCCTCGACCTTTCGCAATATCATGGAAAAGTGCGGTAACATAAAGCAAAGTGCGGTCAGAAATTTGGCTAAATATTTGATGGCAAATAGGATGGAATTCGGCTTCATCTTCAGCTAAGAAACTTTCCAATTTCAACATCACTCGTAAGGTGTGCTCATCCACAGTGTAAATATGGAAGAGATCAAATTGCATCAAACCTTCAATTCCCTGCCATTGTGGCAAATAAGCTGTTAACACACCATATTGGTGCATTGGGAGAAATGCTCGCTGAATGGCTTTCGGTTGATTAAATAACCGAATAAATTTCTCTCTTGCTTCAGGAATATCACATAATTTCTGCGTCAAGCTTTCCAATGCAATCTGAAGTTGGCGTAATGTTGAGGAATGAATTTCGGCTTGTTCATGCTGCGTAAGATAGAAAAAAAGATCCAAAATACGATCTGGCAAACGTAAAAACACGTCTTCCTTACGTAAACACAAACTTTGATTCACTATTTCAAAATCGTCATCCAAATGGTGAACTGATCCCTCTCCGTTTGAAGATAAAAAATGCTCTTTATAATGCTTAATTAGAATATCGCTTAAACGTGAAATCGTGCATAGAGCTTGGAAAAAACGTTTCATCATTTTTTCAACACCACGGTTTCCTTCACCTTCAAAACCAAGCATCTCACTCACTTTGATTTGACGATCAAACAACAAACGGTTGTCATAACGTTTTAAAATCAAGTGTAAAGCAAACCGCACTTTAAATAAAAATTCTTGGCTTTCTAATAATTGTTGGTGTTCTGATGGATAAATAAAGCCACTTTTCAAAATGCCATCAAGGGTCATTTCCCCAGTGTGTCGTAATGCGATCCAATATAAAAGATGAAGATCCCGCAAGCCACCGGGGCTGTATTTTAAATCGGGCTCTAAATTGTAACTGGTGTTGTGATAACGCTGATAACGTTCAATTTGTTCTTGTACTTTAGCATCAAAGAATAGTTTTACCGCCCAAAAATCTGGCTTTTTCAATATTTCATCTAAGGCATTGAAAAGGGATACATCTCCTGATAAATAACGAGACTCAAGCAAATTGGTGGCAATAGTAATGTCTTGTTTACCTTCCTTTTCACATTCTTCTAAAGAGCGAACACTATGCCCTATATCAAATCCACAATCCCATAGAAACTGAACGAGTTGACCAATTTTCTCTTCTGTTTCAGACTCTCTTTCTTCTTTTGAGAGAATAAGAACATCTAGGTCAGATAAAGGAAAGATTTCTTGTCGGCCATAACCGCCTACTGCAATTAAGGTGAGATTAGCTTTATCTAATCCAAATTGCTGCCAAAGCTGTTTTAACAAATCATCACAAAACTGTGTTCGGTTAGCAATCAGCTCAAAAACAGAATAATCATCGAAATGCTGACGTTCAAATTCCTTTAAATTTTCACGCTGAATTTTGACCGCACTTAGCGTGAGTGGAGAGTCGAAATGATAAGGAAAAAGCATAGGTATTCCACAAACAAAACAATTATAAAAAAAGCCCACTATCGTAGGCTTTTAGCTGAACTTAAAGATTATTCATCATACGTTGAATTCGACCTTCCGCAATTTCTTCATCGCGGATAGTCATCACTTCACAACCGGTTTCTGTCACGACAATTTGGTGTTCATATTGTGCAGAATGGCTACGGTCTTTGGTTTTTACCGTCCAACCATCACCCATAATGCGCACTTCTTTTTTACCCGCATTAATCATTGGTTCAATGGTGAAGACCATCCCCGGTTTTAAAATCACGCCACCATCATCCGCATAATAGTGTAATACTTGTGGTTCACAGTGGAATTCAGTTCCCACGCCGTGGCCACAGTACTCACGCACTACGCTAAACCCTTGGCTTTCAGTATATTTTTGTACCGCTTTACCAATTTCATTTAAACGAATACCCGGCTTAACCGTGCGTAATCCCACATAAAGCGCTTCTTGTGCCGCTTCAACTAATTTTTGGCTACGAATATTGGTTTCACCCACGACATACATCTTCGAATTATCACCGAAATAACCGTCTTTTATTACAGTCACATCAATATTGACAATATCACCACGTTTTAATTTTTTATCGTCGCTTGGAATACCATGGCAAACCACTTCATTTATAGAAATACAGGTTGCTTTAGGAAAACCATGATAATTTAAGCACGCAGGAATCACTTTTTGTACATTCACCATGTAATCATGACAAATGCGATCCAATTCACCAGTGGTCACCCCTTCTTTGACATAAGGTTCGATCATGACCAAAACATCGGACGCTAATTTACACGCTTCACGTAACTTAACAATTTCTTCTTCAGTTCTTAATGGAATGCCCATTATTTCTCCTTATTTAATTCTGATTTATTCGCATATAATAGCACTAATTCCGTGAAAAATCTTGAATGAATTAACAGGTTATTAGATAATACAAGGATTATTTTTAGGAAAGTGGGGATAGAGATATGTCAGATTTAGATATGGCCGTACCGCTAACTTTTACTGATGCGGCAGCCAATAAAGTAAAAAGTTTAATTAGCGAAGAAGAAAACAACGAACTAAAATTACGCGTTTATATTACTGGTGGCGGTTGCAGCGGTTTCCAATACGGTTTCACCTTTGACGATAAAGTCAATGAAGGTGACCTAACCATTGAAAAAGCAGGTGTGCAATTAGTGATTGACCCAATGAGTTTACAATACTTAATTGGCGGCACCGTGGATTACACTGAAGGCTTGGAAGGTTCGCGTTTTGTGGTGAACAATCCAAATGCAACCAGTACCTGTGGTTGCGGTTCGTCATTCAGCATCTAACATGGATTTTCAATTTACCCATTATCTCGGCAATGTACATGCTAAATGTTCGATGGAACACATTGCACTAGCTAATTGGTTTAATTCAGAAGTGCGGTCAAATCCTCAAGCGTTTTTGACCGCACTTTCTGCCTGTGAGCAGATTAAAAATAATGATGAAGTCACGCTGATTGGTTCCGAATACACGCTTTTTATCAATACCGATGAAGTCATGATTCGCGCCAATAACCTTGCAATTGAAACAGATGAAATTTTAGAAGACGACTTTCATTATTATGATGAAGAAAGTATCGCCTTCTGCGGAACAACAGACTTCATCCACTTTCTTAATGCCTATTTTGAATTTATTGCTTAACCTCATTCTCTGAAGCTAACTATTATGTCGGAAACGGAAAACACCTCATCAGAACAACAAGAAACACAAGTGCCAAATAAGCGTCGTTCTTGTAAAATCTTTTTAGCTAAAGCAGCCTTTACTTTAGGGACGCTCGCCGTATTTTATGGTGGCTATTTAGACTGGCAAATTCGCTCAAAAATGGATGGTCAAATTTGGCGTTTACCGGCTGAAGTGTATAGCCGTTTAGAAAGCGTAAAACTGTCTGATAATCTTTCTTTTGACGAAGTGATTCAAATCTTATTGGATAACGAATACCGTCAAACTACTATGATTGCAGCACCGGGCGATTTTAAACTCGAAGACGATACTATCGTGTTACTTCGTCGTGCGTTCCCTTATCCTGATAAGCCTGAACCACAACGCGTGTTACGTCTGCGTTTTACCGATAACAAACTTTCTCGTATTGAAGACTTAGTCAACGTAAAAGCGGTTGATGAATTCCGTCTTGCGCCTAAATTAATTGCCATGTTGGAATCGGATAATGAAGATCGTTTAGCGATTCCATTACAGCACTACCCTCGATTACTCATTGATGCCTTATTACTGACAGAGGATCGCCGTTTTTATGAGCATAACGGGATTAATCCTGTGGGTATTGTGCGAGCAATGATCGCCAATATTAAAGCCGGTCAAACAGTTCAAGGCGGCAGTACACTCACTCAGCAATTAGTTAAAAACTTGTTCTTATCCAGTGAACGTTCTATTACCCGTAAAGCCAATGAAGCGTTGATGTCATTAGTATTAGATTGGCGATATGATAAAAACCGTATTTTAGAAACCTATCTGAACGAGATTTACCTTGGTCAAAATGGTGATATCCAAATTCACGGTTTTGCATTGGCGAGCCAATTCTATTTTGGTCGTTCTATCCGTGAAATTAGCCTAGATCAGATTGCCCTTTTAGTTGGCATGGTGAAAGGGCCATCCCTTTATAATCCATGGCGAAATCCACAATATGCACTCGATCGTCGAAATGTGGTGTTAAAACTGATGCTTGATCACCAAATGATTGGGGATGAGCTTTATGAGCTGTTGAGTAAACGTCCATTAGGCGTGCAAGCTAAAGGTCAAATTTCACGTAAATATCCTGCTTTCATTCAAACCTTACAAGCGGATCTTCGCCGTCAATTAGGGGAAAATAAAACCTCTGCACTACTTGGTGCACGTATTTTCTCCACCATGGATTTAAAACAACAGGAACAAGCTGAAAATGCTGTGGTGAATACGGTTAATCAATTACAACTACAAACCAAAAACCCACACCTTGAAGGTGCCATGATTGTGGCAGATTATCATCTGGGTGAAATACGTGCTGTCGTAGGTGGATTACAAACAGAATATGCGGGCTTTAACCGTGCGTTAATGTCAAAACGTCAAATTGGCTCATTAGTAAAACCATCTATTTATTTGACCGCACTGATGAATCCGGAACAATTCCGCTTAAATACACCAATTCAGAATCAGCCGATCACGATTCATATTAAAGGCAGCCAACCTTGGCAACCTCGTAACTACGATCGTAAATATAGCGGTTCGGTTATGTTGATGGATGCCCTTGCCCGCTCATTGAATATTCCAACGGTAAATATTGGGATGAAAGTTGGCTTAAGCAAGGTCATTGATACGCAAAAAGCCATGGGATGGGACAATGTGACAATTCCAAAAGTCCCAGCAACTTTGCTTGGTTCTTACAGTATTTCACCTTATGATGTGACAAAACTCTATCAAACCATTGCCAATCAAGGTGGTAAAATCGAGTTAAGCACCATTCAAAGCATTACCGATCGTCAAGGCAATATTATTTATGAACATAATACGGTGCCGGATCAAGTGGTGCCGAGAGAAGCGGCTTATCAAACCTTATATGCGATGCAACAAACAGTCGAACGTGGTACCGCGCGTAGCTTACAAAATGATTATGCGGATCTTCGTCTTGCAGGTAAAACAGGGACAACCAATGATGCTCGAGATACGTGGTTCGTGGGTATTGATGGTAAGAATGTCAGCACCATTTGGTTAGGTCGTGATGATAACGGCGAAACCAAATTAACCGGTGCCTCAGGTGCATTACAAATCTATAAAGATTACTTAAACCGTGTTGTCATTGAAAAACTGAAACTTGGGCAACCTTCTACCATTAAATGGGTTGGCATCAATGCTTACGGTAGTTGGAGTTGTGGTAGCAGCCGAACAATCCCGGTTTGGGCAAATAAAGATCAAAATTTCTGCGCTTCCGCACAAACGACGAGTACTGCGACTGCTACCGCGGCGCAAACCACTCAATCGCCACAACCTGAACAACCTGAATCACCAAAACAAGAAAGTGTATGGGATGTGTTAGATAATAAAGTGCCTGTTGAAGAAGCCACGCCGGCTCAATAAACTCGCTTATTTTTGACCGCACTTTTATATCTCCATAAAGCGCCTAGCAAGGCGCTTTATTCTTTTTAGCATCAAATAACCCTCTCGAGATTTACAGCTCTAACGAATTTTTTGATCTCCATCACAAAAATTAGAATTATTTATTGTCATTTCACTGATATCAAAGGATAATTATTAATAGGAATTAATTTCATTTGAGGTAATGAGGTAAATAGCAATGCTATTCCGTTCTATTCGATTTTTCTTTTTAATTTTTTCACTCGCCTTTTCTTCTTCACTCTTTGCACAAGATAACTATCAACAATGGGTTGATGATATTACGGCTCGCTTAGATAAAACGTCTCAACTTATCCAACAAGGCAATACCGATGATGCCCGAACTGAAGTGCAAATGGCTTATTTTGAAGTCTTTGAAAATCTAGAAGGCCCAATTCGTATCAATTTCTCCGCACAAAAAAGCTACCAAATGGAAGCGACTTTTGGCGAAATCCGTAAAATGATCGGCGAAGGTGCTTCACAAAAAGAGGTTCAAGCTAAAATCGATCAACTCAAAAAAGAATTACAAGAAGTATTACCATCATTGGTTGAAGGTCATCAACTCAATGCCGATGGACAACATGGTGTTTATGATAATCAAGCGATTGCCCCTTATTGGCAACAAAGTTTTAAAACCATTGATGACTTAATCGCTCAAGGGATCGATGCTTATCAAAATGGTGATCTTGCTAATGCCAAAAAATTGTTCCAACAAGCACAATATGATGGCTATAAAAACTCAGAAATGGAAATGTCCATTCGCCAAAATCGCTCTGCAGAAATCTCAGCCGCAATTAACCAACAGTTTTACAACATCATTCGTTTAAGTGAACAAGCCGATCAAATTACGGAGCTTGGCTACCAAAGCACGCAATTATTACAAGATATTGAAGAAAACTTGCCTAACCTGCCAACGACACGTGAAGAACAAAATGTTCAATCTAATGCAGCACAGCAAGCAACAGATAATCAACAAGAACAAGATTGGAATAAGATTAAACAAGAGATCAACCAACGTATTCAACAGGCTATTGCGCTCTATCAACAAGGTGAAAGCAAAAAAGCGATTCTTTCCGTACAAGACACCTATTTCGACGTGTTTGAAAGTACAGGAATGGAAAACAAAGTGGGTTCCCGTGATAGTAACTTTAAAGCAGAACTTGAAGGCTACTTTACTCGTCTAGTCAGTTTAATGAAAGCTGAACAAGGTGATAAGTTACAAGCTCAAGCTGATGGTTTAAACCAGAATTTAACTAAAGCGGTTGAAATGTTACAGGGCGAAGAGCAAAGTGATTGGTCGATGTTCTTATATAGCCTTTTAATCATTCTTCGTGAAGGTTTAGAAGCGTTATTGATTGTTGCAGCTATCGTGACTTACTTAATTAAAAATAACCACCAAGATAAATTGCCGGTTATTCGTCAGTCTGTTTATGTGGCGTTAATTGCCAGTGTGGTTACCGCATTTATTTTCCAACTTATCTTTGAAAATTCAGGTCAAAACCGTGAATTGCTCGAAGGCTTTACGATGATTTTTGCCGTCGTCATGCTATTTATGATGAGTTACTGGTTATTATCCAAAGTCGAAGCACAAAACTGGAAACGTTATTTAGAAGGTAAACTCTCTACTGCCCTCACAACAGGCTCACTCATCGGTCTATGGCTTACTAGCTTCTTAGCGGTATATCGTGAAGGGGCGGAAACGGTATTGTTCTACTATGCCCTTGTGGGTGATGCGAAAAGTGCGGTCAGTTTTATCTACCTTTTCGCAGGTATCATTGTCGGCGCAATTATTCTCACCATTTGCTACTTCGTGATGCGTTATACCGTGGTGAAATTACCGCTTAAACCATTCTTTATGTTTACAGGCTCATTTATGTACTTAATGGCCTTTGTATTCGCCGGTAAATCTGTTTTAGAACTCATTGAAGGCAAACTTTTCGAGCCTACGCTGATTAGCGGTGTGCCTGAAATTTCGTGGTTAGGTATTTATCCTTATATGGAAACCTTAATTCCACAAGCAATCTTACTCGTCGCAGCCGTATTTGCTCTGTTTATTATGAAATATCAAAGCAAAAAAGCCGCGTAATACCCAACAATCCTTTAGGAGAAAAACAATGAAAAAAGCACTTTTAGCAACAGCATTATTTGCGGGTATTTTCACCGCGTCTACTGCAAACGCATTCCAAGAGTACCCAATCGGTGAAGCGGTAACCATGAATGAAATGGAAATTGCAGCGGTTTATCTCAAACCAATCGATATGGAACCACGTGGCATGGGTTTACCTGCTGCGAAATCAGATATCCACTTAGAAGCGGATATCCACGCAGTAAAAGGTAACAAAAATGGCTTTGGTGATGGTGAATGGATGCCTTACTTAACCATCAACTACACTTTAGTGAATACCGATACTGGTGAAAAACAAGAAGGTACCTTCATGCCAATGGTAGCGGGTGATGGTCCTCACTACGGTGCTAACGTGAAAATGATGGGCGTGGGTAACTATAAATTAACTTACCACATTGACCCACCATCAAAAGCAGGTATGCACCGCCATACTGACTCTGAAACGGGTGTAGGCCGTTGGTGGAAACCATTTGATGTTAGCTATGAATTCAAATTCACTGGCATCAAATAATCTCAGGTAAACATCGATTTTACCGACTTGCCTTCCCTTGTATTTCAGGGGAAGGCAATAGCATTTAATTTAACCTTAAAATATCGTCTGTTTTATCCCATTAAATGATCAAACTATGAATTATTTTTTTACTTTTTTCCTTCAAGCACTTTTACCTTTTTCATTACTGCTCGGTGTTTATCACAGCAAACAATCCACTGTGAGTGCAAAAAAAATAATTTGGCTTAGCTTATTTGGCTTTATTGCAGGTATCGTACTGCGCCTTAGTTTACCTACGGGACAAATGACCAATTTAGTGCTCAATGGCGTAATATTGGCACTATTGTTTATCTTTGCCTTATGTTTAATTTTCGGTAAAGGTCGCTTACCGGCCTTCTGGCAAACGGTATTAATGCTTATCGCGGGCAACTTCTGGGCAAAAGATCCTAACATTACCGCTCTCGTCTCCACAGATGTCATCAACACGGACTCTATCTTGCACATAAGTGCGGTCATTTTTGCCTTTGTTTTTTGTTTATGCTTACAAGGTTGGATCGATTTACTTTTAAAACAAGCGGGAAAAACACAACAAAAATCGACCGCACTTTTAAAAGGTGTGATGAGCCTTCTCTTAATTTGCTTACTGGTTCCACTTATTGGCGAACTCTTATTAATTTTAATGAAACTTCAAGTGCTTGAACTCACCAAACTACGTTTAAGCTTTGTTGCAAAATCAGGCGAAATTACTCGCTGGTTGAATTACATCTGTGCTGCCTTACTCTTCGTTGTACTTGCCATCTTCTACAGCAAAATTCATTTATCACGCAAGCAACAAGTTAATGCGACACAAGAACCCATTGAAAAACGCCAAAAATTAGCCGCATTGCGTACCTACTCTCGCTTACTTGGTTGGGGCTATTTGGCCTTAGCGATTATTTTTGCTACACAGCTTTATTGGGAGCAAATTGCTTCTCGTCCACCACAACTTTCAGAAGCGATTTCTTTGACCTTAGATGAAAAGCAACAAGTCCATATTCCAATTGAGCAAGTAAAAGATGGAAAATTACATCGTTTTGTTTGGATTGCTGATGACGGTAAAGCTGTGCGTTTCTTTGTCATTAATCGTCAACCAGATAAATTAAGTCTAGCCGCGGTATTTGATGCCTGCTTGCTTTGTGGTGACCAAGGTTATGTGATGGAAGGTAACCAAGTGGTTTGTGTTGGTTGCGGTGTACATATGTTTATTCCATCTATTGGTAAACCGGGTGGCTGTAATCCTGTACCAATTGAAGATTGGCAACAAACTGAGACTGAAATTCTCATTAATCGAACCAGCTTAGAAGAAGGGTTAAATTTATTTAGCACGATTGTTGAAATCGATGTAAAAGATCCGATTAGTGGCGCCCAAATGAAAAACACTAAAACGGAGCACAAATATAATTACGAAGGTAAAACTTACTTCTTTGAAAGTGAGAAAAATCTTGATTTATTCCGTGATAACCCTGAAAAGTATTTAGGTAAGGGGGAATAATGCTAGCAAGAATGTTATTTCAATCTTGGCGTTTCAGCATTAAACGTAAACTGTTGGCCGTTATTACTATTTTCTTAGCGGCGGGCTTAGTCTCTGCACTCTTGGCTGTATCCATTGATATTGGCGATAAAATGGCAAAAGAGCTCAAATCTTACGGAGCCAATATTTTAGTTGAGCCTGCAAGTAATGCCGCCCTGCCTGATGAACTTAGTCATAACGCAGATTTGAGTAGTCAAGATTTTCTCGATGAAAAAGAACTACCGAATATTAAAGATATTTTCTGGCGAAATAATATCGTGGGTTTTGCACCGTTATTAAGTGCAGATGTAAAAGCGGAAACGCTTTCCGCAAATACTCATGAAAAATTAACCGCACTTGGACAAATTAATGTGCTGGGTACGTTTTTTGATCATAACATCCCTGTACCAGATGAAGATGATTACCATACAGGACAAAAAATTATTAGTCCGTATTGGCATGTGCAAGGTGAATGGGTCAACGATCTTGAAACACCTGAAGGAGAATTTATTCCTGCATTGATTGGTGAGCAGTTAGCTCAACGAACTGGCTTAAAGCAAGGTGATAAAATCCAGCTTCGCTATCAAAATAATGAGCTAGATAATCAAAGTGCGGTCGAAATTACCGGTATTTTATCTACGGGTGGTGCTGAAGATAATCAATTAGTTATGCCGCTCAATGCTGTACAAAAATTACTGAGTTTGGAAGGAAAAATTCAATCAGTTAAAGTCTCCGCGCTTACCGTACCTGAAAATGATCTTTCTCGTAAAGCACGTGCCAATACCGATGCATTGGATGCTGAAGAGTACGATCGCTGGTATTGTACGGCTTATGTCTCATCTATTTCACATCAGTTAGAAGAAGCTATTTCTGGTGCCATTGTTCGCCCTATTTGGCAGGTTGCAGCTTCAGAAGGTGTGGTCATTGGTAAAATCCAGTTATTGTTGGCAGTCGTTACTCTTGCCGCCTTAATCGCCGCAGCCATGGGGATCGCCTCATTAATGAGTACAGGGATCATTGAACGCTCAAAAGAAATTGGTTTGATGAAAGCCTTAGGCGCCTATCAATGGCAAATTGCCTTATTATTTTATTGTGAAGCCATTATCAGTGCCTTAATTGGTGGTTCGCTTGGTTGTATTGCAGGTTGGGGCTTAGCAAGATTTATTGGCGCTGCGCTATTTGGCGTACCACTGAGTTTTGCTTGGATTGTAATCCCTTGCGTATTGATGCTGTCTATTTTAATTGCTGTGGTGGGCACTTGGTTCCCAGCCCATCGTATTGCCAAACTTTACCCTGTGGAGGTGCTGTATGGCCGCCAATAAAAGTATGTTTTGGCGTTTAATCTTCCAAGCATTACGCCTACGTTTACAACGGGTATTTATTATCTTCTCTGCGCTGACTGTCGGTGCATCTATTGTAACCGCAATGGCGGCAGTCTATTTCGATATTAATACAAAAATGAGCCAAGAGCTTCGTACCTTTGGGGCAAACTTTTACATCGGTGCAGCCAATGGTGGATTGATGAAAGAACGCCAATTAAAGCAAATTCTGCACAATGCACCGGATAATTTCATCACCGCTGCCAGCCCTTATTTATATGGTGTTGCGCGAAGTGATTTAGAAAAAATCGTGATTATGGGCGTCTGGTTTGAAGATATGCATGTGCTTGCACCTTATTGGCAAATTATCGGCTCAGCTATTAATGTGAATTTTGATGACCGCAATGCCATGATTGGTAAAACCTTAGCGGAACGCCTTAATTTAGGTGTTGGAAGTAAATTAAAGCTTTCCAAAAATGCCGTTGAAAAACATGAATTCACAATTAAAGCGATAGTTGAGGCAGGTGATGCCACAGACAACATGTTAATCGTCAGCTTAGAATTTGCACAAAGTTGGTTAGATAAAGAAGGATTGGCAAACAATGCCTTGCTCAATGTGAAAAATGAACAAGGTAACGTTGCACAATTTGCGCAAGACATTATGCAACGCCAACCCGATCTAACCGCTCGCCCAATTCGAAAAGTTTCCGCTTCTGAAGGGCAAATTTTAGATAAAATCAAAGGATTGATGGGCTTAATCTCATTAGTCATTTTGATTCTCGCCACCCTTTGTGTGAATACCACGTTGATTGCGATTGTTGGTGAGCGAGCAAAAGAATTTGCGCTACAAAAAGCTTTAGGTGCCAAACAAAGTGACATCATTAAACAGATTAGTACCGAGATTCTCATCATAGCACTTTGTGCAATTGTCGCGGGACTGATTCTCGGCTACATCTTGGCACAATTACTTGGATTAACCGTATTTAAATCTTACATTGATATGCGTCTACCGGTTATTCCAATTACTATCGTCTTATCGTTATTGGTTGCCTTTATTGCGGTGATTGTACCAACCAAACGAGCTTTAAATATCCAAACCGCAAATGTATTAAAAGGGGAATAAAATGAGTGAATTTGTAATTGAAACGCAACATTTATATAAACGATTCGGGCAAGTCACCGCTTTAGAAGATATTAATATTAAAATTCGCCAAGGTGAATTTATTGCGATAATGGGTGCATCAGGTTCCGGTAAAACCACGCTGATGAATATTCTGACCGGCTTAGATACGGCTAGTGAAGGTAAAGTCATTCTAGATGGTGTCGATGCGGCACAATTGGATGAAATCGGTCGTCAGCGTTTCCGTGCAGAAAAAATTGGTCTAGTCTTCCAGCAATTCCATTTAATTCCTTATTTGACCGCACTTGAAAATGTGATGCTGGCTCAGCACTATCACAGTGTGATTGATGAAGCCGCGGCTAAAGCGGTACTCGAACAAGTGGGATTGGGTCATCGTATAGATCACCGTCCAAGCCAACTTTCTGGAGGGGAACAACAACGGGTATGTATTGCTCGTGCATTGGTGAACCAACCTCCTGTTATTTTTGCCGATGAGCCTACAGGTAACCTCGACGAAAAAAATGAAGCCCTTGTACTGGATTTACTACAAGAATTAAATCGCCAAGGGAGAACCATTGTGATGGTGACACACAATCCAGAATTGGGTGAGTTAACCGATCGTGTTATTTATCTCCATCACGGAAAATTTGTAAAAGAGGACATTAATGAAAAATAAACTCGTAAAACTACTCGCAATAAGTGCGGTCATTTTTGGCATCGTTTCTTGTAAAGATGAAGTTGCTGCAATTGGTCAAAAAGCACCTGACATCGCAGCCTATGATTTACAAGGTAAAGAAGTGAAACTTGATGATTGGAAAGGCACTCGCTTACTGACATTCTGGTCTGAAACCTGTGGGCGATGTGTCGCTGAGTTAAAAGAATTTGAAAAATTGGCTGAAGCTAATCCAAATAAGGTTCAACTTATCGCTATTAACGTAGATGGTGATAAAGTAGATACCAAGGCTGTAGTCGCCAAACGTCAGCTTACGTTGCCGGTTATCAAAGACCAATTAAAAATCACAGCGGAACGCTATCAGCTTATTGGCACGCCAACAAGTTTTGTGATCACACCTGAAGGCAATATTCAGGCTAAATATGAAGGGGCGATTCCTGCAGCGGATTTAGATAAATTATTTAAAGGCTAGCCAAAATGCAAAAACGAATTTACTTACTCTCTACACTTCTACCAACTTTAGACTTTTTATTTGCCACACCCGCGCTTTCTGCTGAAGCTGATTTAGCTAAAGCAGAAAAGGTATATAAACGCTCTTGTGCTACTTGTCATGGGAAACAAGGCGAAAAACCAGCAATGGGTGAATCAAAAATTATTAATCAGCTACAACCAGAAGAAATTTCAACTGCACTTTCAGAACGAAAAGCAGGAAATATTCCTAGTGCAGGAAGCCCTGCAAAACAACGTTTAAGTGAGCAAGATATTCATAATTTAAGTGAATATATTCAAACACTAAAATAGTTTTTGAATTTTTTTTAAACTAATTCTAAAATGTGCGGTCTTAGAAGGGGCTTAGTTTTACAAGCTAAGAAATTTTTATTATATCAATAAAGGATTTTTTATGAACAAATTCACTAAAATCAGCGCAACTGCATTATTTGCATTATTCTTAACTGCTTGTGATAAACCAGCAGATAAACCGGCTCCAGCAAAACCTGAAACAACTCAGCCTGCGCCGGAAGCCAAACAAGAAGCAGCAAAACCGGCTGAAGCGGCTAAACCAGCTGAAGCAACGCCTGCTCAAGAACAAGCTGACTACAACAAATTACTTGAATGGAATGCAAGCCAAGCTCAAGCTCAAATGGCTGCACAACAAAAACTTCAATCTGATTTAACTGCTGCGGTTCAAGCAAAAGATGAGAAGAAAATTGAAGAAGCAATCAAAACTTTCAACAAAACTGTTGAAGATACTATTGCAAGCTTAGATAAATTAGAAGTTGCTTCACCTTCAGTGAAAAACATCAAAGATCAAAATAAAGAAGTGCTTGCATTATCAAGTGAATTATTAGTTGATCAATTAAACTTAGCAACTAAAGCACCAACTGAAGAACAAACTAAAGCTTACCAAGCTAAAGTTGAAAAACTACAAGCAGCAGTAGCTAAATTACAAAAAGACGGTGCTGATTTAGCACAAAAATTTGCACCTGCAGCACCAGCTGCTCCAGCTGCAAAATAATTAATCGTTGAAGATGAAAAACCTTACTGCAACAAGTAAGGTTTTTTTATTTTCTTATTTGAGTATTCTGCTTTTCAACACATCTACAAATCGTTCTGTTGCCCCTTCCCAACGATCTAAATATAACGCAGGTTCAATCAACTCTAATTCATTCAATAGAAATTGATTGTTAATAATCGTTCCATCTACTCGTGCATAGATAGGCATTTCTGGCAATTTATGCAGAACATGACGAGCGGTTTCAATAATATGACTATCAACCTCAACAGGGATAATTTCAACTTTATATTGTGAATTCGCTCGCCATTCATTTTGAGGTGGCTGTCGGCGAATAGCATGACTAAATACACCATTGAAAAAGATCAAACTGGTTTCACCATTTGTCGCCACTTCAGGAATAAAGGGCTGTAATACAACTTGCTCACCATACGCAGAAAGATCAGGTAATGTTTCACCTTGTTTTAGTTTTGTCACTAAATTACCACTCTGCCCTACAGCAGGTTTAATGACAAATTCAGGCCAATCTTGGCGTTCAAGTGCGGTCAAAATTTCAGATGTTTTTGTTGAGCAAATAATAGTTGGAATAACATTGATGCCCCAATTCTGCAAATCACATAGATAGCCTTTATGGCTATTCCATAACATTAATTCCGCAGGATTGATGAATGCACTCTTATGAAGTTTAATCCATTGAGTAAATTCATTGTAGAAATTCGCATAATCCCATGCCGCTAAAGGCAGAATAAAATGACTTTGTAATGTTTCTTGCCAAGGCAAAAATTGAGTCGGAATACCTTGATTAGAAAGTTGTGTTTGTACAGGGATAAGATTTTGAGGGGCTGAAGGATACGTTTTGCAAGTGGTAATCGTAAGCATGGTAAATAATAACAAGTTTGAAGCATAAAGAAGATGCGCCAATCATTAAACTGGCGCATCGATTTCAATGATTATTTTACTTGAGCAAAATATTTTTCAAGACGACCTTTGTTCGTCATGGATTTCTTCTCAAGATCTTTCACCACTTTCTCTGCTTGTTCTTTGTTTGGTAGATTATCACCCACTTGAATCACACCATTCATATTCATTGAGCGGTGCACTGGGCAAGTATAAACATAAACACCTTCTTTATCTAAAGTGATAGTGAGTTCTTGATCTTCTTCAGATTGGAATTTTTGTGCGCCTTCAGGAATTGCTTTGCTGTGCACAAAGTGACTTTTATTTTCTGCACGGAATGTCACGGTATCACCTGGTTGTACTTTTAAATAACCCGGTTCAAAAACCATTGAGCCTTCACTGTTAGAATTCAGCATTTTGATGTCATGATGAGCGGCTTGAGCAGCAAAACTTAAACCTAATAATACTGCAAGTGCGATTTTCTTCATTTTCATTTCCTTCTTAAGAATGTGCTGATTTACGTTGTGGACGAACCACCGGCAAACCTGCGCTACATTGTAATAATTCAACGTTTACACGATATAAACGATTAATGGTTTCTACTTGTAAAACATGATGAGCATCGCCCACGCCTTGCACTTTACCTTCACCAAGTAAAATCAACTCATCTGAAAATTGAGCGGCAAGACTTAAATCATGTAATACCATTATAGTAATCAGATTTTTCTGTTTCGTATAGGTATAAACTTCTTCTAAGAGATTAAGCTGATGATGCATATCTAACGCACTCACCGGCTCGTCCAACATTAAAATCTGTGGCTCACGTAATAAAACCTGAGCAAACATCACCATTTGGCGTTGTCCACCACTGAGATTCAGAATATCACGATGCGCTAAATGACCAATGCCTAATTGTGCCATAATACTTGCCGCTTCAGTAAGAAGCTCATCGCTTACTCGCATCGTTAGACTATCCATTCGTCCCAAAAGGACCACTTCAAGTGCGGTCAAGCTTGCATCTACTCGGCTATCTTGAGGCATATAGCCAATTGGTTTACGCCAATCTGCTAACTTCGTCCGTTCTAGCTGTTTGCCTTGATAGGTAATCATTCCTTCATGTGGTAATTCACCAAAAATGGTTTTCAGCATGGAGGATTTTCCCGTGCCATTTGGTCCAAGCACCGTGTAAACTTTACCTTCTTCAAAACGGACATTAATGTGATCAGCAACGGTGAGATCACCTCGTTTTACCGTAAGATTCTTTAATTCTAACATTATTGTCCCCTCTTGTTATTTAAAATAATCCAAAAGAAGAAAGGCACCCCAATAAACGAGGTAACAATCCCCACTGGGAACAATGCTCCAGGGATAATAACTTTGGACAATACCGAAGAAAGGGATAAGAATGCTGCACCAACTAACATTGCGCCCGGTAAGAAGAAACGTTGATCTTCACCAAGTAACATTCGAGCAACATGTGGAGCAACTAAGCCGATAAAGCCAATCACGCCCACGAAACTGATTGCTGTCGCCGTCATCATGGCGACAAGAACTAAAACCTTAATGCGTAATACTTGCAAATTGATGCCAAGACTCGCCGCACGATCTTCGCCTAAACGAAGTGCGGTCAATTTCCAAAGCTCTTTTGAAAGTAATGCGACACAAATTGTGGTTACGACAATAATGATGATTAAACTTTGCCATGTCGCTTTATTTAAGCTACCAAATAGCCAAAACAGAATTTGTTGCGAGACTTCAGGAGCCGAAATAAATTGCACCAATGAAAGTAAGGATTGGAAAATAAAGAGTAATGCAATCCCTACCAACACGAGCATTTCAGAATTAAAACGACGTTTAGACGCGAACAAGAAAAGAATTCCAGAGGCGAGCATAGTCATGACAAACGCACCAATGGGTACTGCAACTTGTACCGGTAAACCAAAACTTCCGAAAGCAATCACAATAGAAGCACCAAAACCAGCCGCAGCAGCCAATCCTAAAGTATAAGGACTCGCCATCGGGTTATTTAATAAGGTTTGGATCTCGGCCCCACCAACAGCCAATGTTGCCCCCACTACAAGCGCCATCAATGCCATGGGTAAACGTAAATTATGCACAATATTGTTTGTCATTTTATCGACTTCACCGATACCGAATAACGCATTCACGACTTCCGACACGGATAGCATCGCGGGGCCTGTCATCACATCAAGGATAAGACTGACCACGCCAATAGCAAGAAAAGATAAAATAACAAACCAGCGTTTGCGTTCAAGCTTACGCTGGTTAGCCACAATATCTGCTACAACAGAATTGCTTTTCATAAATTAACGTTTCCCTTATTTGCTTTCAGGGAAAAGATAAATCGTACCTTCCGGGGTAACTGGTAAGTAGTTTTTATAGAAGTTTAAGTAAGTTTGTTGAGGATCTAAATCTTTAAACAGATCAGGATAAGCCGCTTTAGCTACAAACTGAACAGAAGCACTGTCTGATAAAGTACGAGAGTTCGCATGATAGGCTGCATAAACACGATTATTTTTCACTGCCGGTAATTCAGCCCATCCGGCACGATGTTTGAATGCATTTAAACGACGTTCCGCTTCCGCTTTTTCAATACCAAAGCCCATTACCATACCGTCTTGATTTTTCTTCAATTCAGTTTCACGGCCTGTAATAATAATTGCATCCGGTTTCGCGGCTAACACTTTTTCAGCGGCTAATGTACCCCATTTACCGATTTCTGCAGGCGCTACGTTTTCTGCGCCTACAAGGTTAATCATAGAGCCCCACATGCTAGAGAAGAACGTCATCCCTTGTTCAGCTGGACCACCACGACCAAACTCTACATACACTTTCGGTTGTTTTGCTACTTTCGCATTTTTAACCGTCGTTTGAATATGTTCTACGATGTCTTTGTATTCTTTAGCCATTTTCGCGGCACGATCTTTCTGCCCTGTCAATTGACCAATAATTTCTGTTGATTTGATGTGTTTATCTAAGGTTTGAGCGTTGTAATCTAATACAACAATTGGAATACCCGCTTCATTGATAGCATCTAAATCAGATCCTAGCATTTCGTACTGCCAATCTGCTAAGACTAAAAGATCAGGTTTTAATGAAAGCACTTTTTCCACAGAGAACGTGCCTTCTTCTACTTCACCTACATCATCTAATTGATTCAATTTTGGCACCGCTTTGCTGAATAACTCCCAGCTTACAGGTGCCCAAGAAGACCATACTTTCTTAGAAAAACCGACAACGTTATCTAACGCTTTGTCACCACCAACTGCCATATAATCTTGATAGTAGAAACCAAGCACCACACGTTTTGCTGGTAAATCAACGGTGACTTCACGATCAAGTATATCTTTTACTTTCACGGGATCAGCATTGGCAAAACCTGCAGTTAAACCAAGAATAGTGGCAATCGCTAAAGTTGAAAAACGTCTTTTCATAAGAAAAATCTCCTGAGTAAAATCAAATAATTTAAATGATAATAATTATTAATACGAATAATAGCGAAAACGATTGCTAAATTCAACTCAGGCGTTTAATTATTCTTCGTAAGCTTCGTCAGTTAACGTTTTTAAGAATGCTTCTAACGCATTAATCTCTTCATCTGTTAGCGGTTTTGCTTTTAAAACATCAGGATTAATGGTTTGAGCATATTCGGCTTTATCCCACGCTTTCCCTGTTTCAGGATTCACTTTACGATTAGGATTATTGAAACTGTCTTTAAATAGTAAAACGGTTTTTAAATCTCGGAAAACACCGTTATGCATATAAGGCGCAGTGACACCAATGTTACGCAAAGTTGGTACTTTAAATTTACCTTTTTGCTTTTTATCACCTTTCACCATCGGATTATCCAATAGTCCATTATCTACAAAATCTGCAGCTAATTTATTGTGCTTAATTAATTCTTGGTTACTTGGTACGCCAATATTGTAATAACGATAATTCGTAAAGGTTTCTTTTACTGAATTCGCTTCACTTGATTGGTGGCAGTTACTACAATTTGTGCGTGTTTTATCAAAAAATAATGCCTTACCTTCGGCTTCAAGTGCGGTCAATTTTGCTTCACCTTTTAAAGCTCGATCATATTTTGAAGAGAATGGCGCAAATAATTCCTGTTTTTCGAACTCGCCAATGGCTTTTTCCATGATGGCATAAATCTTGTCGGTATCTGCCCAAATGCTTTCACCATAAAGATCCGTAATAGGTTTGTAATAGGTCGGATCTGCTTTTAAACGTTCAACAATGGCTTTTTTGTCCGGCATGCCCATTTCCACAGGGTTTACTGGTGGCCCACCTGCTTGCTCAGCTAAATCTTTCGCTCGACCATCCCAGAACTGTCCGCCTACATAATCTTTAATTTTTTTATCAAAATGAAAATCCGGAGAGAACATCGCATAAAGCGCAGTATTGGCATTGCGATTACCATGAAGATGAGGATTATCCCCTTCTGAGACCATTTGATTTGCAGAATTCTTACGTTGATCCACAAAGGCGGTATCTGGGCTATGGCAAGTCGAACAACTTTGTGTTTTATTAAAAGAAATAGACTTATCAAAAAACAGCACTTCACCCAGTGCTTTATAGTCCAATTCTTTTTTTGCTGCTTGATCAGCCAATGCATAATTACTCTGCATCAAAGGTGCAAACAGTAAAATAGAAAGCCATTTTTTTTGCATCATGTTCTCCAAATATTCAAATTATAGATAAAAAATAATCCAACAAAGCTTTGTTGGATTATAAAAGGAAAATAATTTTCTACAAGCCGGTGGCCATCTTAATGCGATCAGCAAACATACCGATGCTCACGCCGAAGTAATTTGATTTGTTCCAATCTAAAATCGTGCGGTAGTTATTGGAGACTAAGAATGCACGCCCAACTTCTTTATCTGGGCGAACTAGCCAAAGATCGGCTTGCGAAAGCGCGGCAAGTTTATCTTGTTCTTGTTGGCTAAAGCTCGCTAAAGTGACACCTTTAGACTGCCAGTCGCTGAGTGAACGTGCTTTATTCTTCTCAATACCAGAAAGCGATAAATCTAATGGTTGATTTAATGTTACTTCTACACCCCAAGGCAATTTGTTATCCCAACCTACAGTGTGGAGATAATTTGCAATTGAAGCAAACGCATCAAATTGGTTCGTCCAAATGTCCTTCACACCATCATTATTGCCATCTGCTGCATAATTTAAGAATGCACTTGGCATGAATTGGGTTTGCCCCATTGCACCCGCCCAAGAACCTAACATTCTGTGGCGTTGAATATGATCACGTTCTAACATCTTCATCGCATTCACAAATTCTTTGCTAAATAAGGCTTCACGTCTGCCATCAAAGGCTAATGTGGCTAAAGCTGATAGTACATCATAGCTACCTTGATAATAGCCAAAACTACTTTCCATACCCCATAAAGCAAGGATATATTCTTGTTGAACGCCATAGCGTTGGCTGGCTTGTTGTAATGGTGCCTGGACTTCCCAATAACGCTCTTCGGCAATGTCTACTTTGTTTTGGGTCAGTACTTTATTCAAATAATTCGTTGTACCGTTTGGATTCGGTAACTGTGGTTGATCCGCATTACGCTGACTTCTCCCCGCTTGAGCACGATCCAAATCCACAGCTTTTTGCATATATTGAATATTATTTTGTGCATTCAATATTGACAACGATACGCCTTCAGCAGCCGCTTTGCCTTTTAAGAACTGTACATAATCATTAAAGTTATCTAAAGTTCTCGGTTTGCTATAAACAGCATTACTGCTTACTGACGGAATACTTTTTGTGGATGACGTGGTTGTTGTCGTATTGCTTGAACAACCCACTAATAAAAGTGCGGTCGATAATGCCGTCATTTTTAACGTTGAGATTAAATTCATTTCTTTTCCTTTTTTAATTATCAAAATATCGCATTATTTGCGTAAAAATTGGTTATAAACAGCTTTCAATAATGAGGTTGGTAATAAGCGAGAACCTGAACGCAAGGCAAAGGTGAATAGGCCAGAAAATAAACCTTGAATACCTAAGCGATGTTTCAATTTAAATAAACGCCATTCTGCTTTCGCTTGGTTTAAACCTCGACGACGCCCTACCATGCCATTGCCCACGCGGGCATAAACTAAAATATCTGGCAAGTTTGCCACTTTTTGTCCTTGTGCTATGAGCTTAATCCACAGGTAATAATCTTCCTGTAAATCTTCATATCCACCACAATTAATGACCGCACTTTTTTGATATGCCACCGTCATGTGGTTGAACGGACAACGTTTTTGGGTAAATTTAACGATATCTTGTGCATCAGTCGGCACGTTACGATATGCCACAATGTCTTGAATATTTTCGCCAAACTCAGCAATCTGCCCACCGAAAATAATCGTATCCGGGTGCTGCTCAATAAACGCCACTTGTTTCGCAAAACGTTCTGGCACACAAATATCATCGGTATCCATACGGAATACCCAATCGGGTGAACAATGTTTCAATCCTTCATTGAGTGCTTTACCTAAACCTAAATTTTTTGGCAATTTCACTAAGTTTAAGGGTAATTTTGTTTCGAATTCAGAAACCACGGCTTCCAATTCAGGTGTGACAGCACCATCAAACACCAACACAATCTCATCTGCCGGATGGGTTTGAGCCACTAAACTTTCAAAACATTCTCTTAAATATTGTGGGTTTTCCTTAATATATAAGGACATTAAAACTGAAAATTTCATACTTCTCTATCTAATAAGTTATCTACATAAATCGCTTCAAATTAATTGCCAATTTAGGTGAAATTAAAACCACAAAGGCAATGACTAGCTGCTTAATACTTTTCGTTAATTTAAAAATTTCAAAATAGTAAAAAGCCGCTTTACGGGATAAATTCATAATATGTGGGTAAGCCAACATATATTGTGCGTTGATGGCAAAATTCTTTTCTTGTTCTGCCGTTTTCACATAATGTTCACGGATATAATCAATCGCTTTTTGCGTATTAGTGGTATCTGTTGATACGCTAGAACGCTTGGTATGGAAGGTACAATAAGTTAATGGTTCTGCCACTTTGTACGCTTTAAACGTTGGATCTTGTACAAGCTTCAGCAAGAAATCATAGTCTTCCAATGAACGAAGTGCGGTCGATAATCCACCGATTTTTAAAAACAGATCTTTTTTCACTCCAACCATCGGCATACCACCGATTTTATTCGCCAGTAAAATTCGCTCTACGCTAATCTCTTGTGGCTCAATTGGGTTAGTCACATAGCTAAAACCTTCATTGACCATTTCACATTTAGCTTGATGATAAACAAAGTTAACATCGGGATGCTCGACAATCACATCGGCTAATTTCTGACATTTATCATTTGCAAAACGATCATCGTCATCAAGAAATAACAACCATTCATTATCCGCATTTCGTGCCCCAATATTACGGCTTTCTGCCGCCCCTTGATTGGTTTCGTTACGAATCACTTTAACTGCAAATGGATATGATTGTGTTACTTCAACGGCTTCTTTTGAGCAATCATCCACAATCACCACATCAAAATTATAGGTGGTTTGCTTGGTTAAACTTTCCAATAACGCAGGAATTTCTTCTTTCCGATTATAAGAAGGCACGATGATACTAAACATCTTTCGGCTCCTTTTGTTTAAATAAAATAAGTTGTTTACCTTGAGTGCCAAAAAGCGATAAGAACATCAACATGACAAACATAATGCCCGGGAAAGCAAAGGTATCCGCTTTGATGTTACAGAACGCTAAAATCACGAAAGCAGAAAGGATAAATTTCCAACTGCCATCAAACCAATTTAAGGCGACTTTGCGCACAAAATAGAAGGTCACAGCAAAACACACCAAAGCGTAAGACAGGCCACCATAAAGAATCTGGCGTAAGAAACCAGAGTCCGTATGCCCATAATAACGGCCAACCTCTAACTCACCGGTCATATACATGCCATCGCCATAAATGAACTGCTTAAGTGTTGGCATAAAGAGGTGGTTTTTCATCAACGTATCCGTTGACGAACTGACAAATCCTGCACCGTGTAATAAATTAATCACAGGCTCTAAAGCATGTGCCACATAAGGATTTTCTGGTAAGAAATAGGCCAATAATAATACTAAAACGGCGAATGCTATTAGGGATGGCACATAACGCCATTTGAAATACACTAAAATGCTCACGACGGATAATAGGAGGAATGTACGTCCTGAAATCAACCCAATACATAGCATAAAAAACACTAAAACATTTGGAAGCGTATTATGTTTAGCGTTGTAAGCCAATAAAAAATGCAACAGCATTAAATAGAACAAACTCAATTGGAAAAAGGCGGTTGCAGTGATGTTATATAAGCGATACTCCTGCTCTGAACCATAAAAACGTGCAGGCAACACCGCATTAGTTGAAAGCAAGAAATCAATCATAAATGATGCACCAAGCAAGCCAATCACGCCCACTACAAACTGCACTACTACACCGAGTTGTAAATCACGCACCACTTTCTGTTGACCATTTACATTGGCATAGAAGGCATTATAAAGCCCCACACCAAAGATAAATAAAATCAGCTCTTTTACATACATGGTGATGACAGAAAAATCTCGCGTACCGTTAACTAAAAGCGGAATCACGCTAAATGCAATCAGCCCAATGATGACGGCTAAACTATCTACTGGTACAGTGATACCTTGTGGTTTCTGCTTTTTAAAATATTGATAAGCCAATACAACCAATGCCGCTAAACCTGCGACGAATGACATTCGTACAACATGAAACAGCCAAGGATCGTAAAGATAAAAAAGATTAAAAAGTGCGGTCATTTTTACGTTATTTTCCTAAATTCTTTTTCACTGCTAAGATTTTTTTGAGTGGATATTTAATTAATTTCTTCACTAAATTATTAGATTTTGAACCACGAATCGCTTCCAAATTACTCACTAATTGTGGATTTTCAATGGCCACAAGCGGACGAACCACATTGTTATTAATCTGGAATTGGGTTTCAAATAATAAGAAATCATCAGCAAGCCAAAACGGTTTTTCTTGTTCGAGTTGTTTCAAAAATGCACGTGCCGCTGATTTTTTGATTAAGTATGCCACCGTACCTGCAAAATAACTTTTATATGGATAAGCCACGGTGACATCACCAATAGTTTGGCGCAAGAATGAAAAAGTGGTTGGATAATTGATCTCTAATTCCACATTATTAAATTCAGCAATTTTTGACTGCCCGATTAATACAATATCCGCATCACATTTTTCGGTTAAGAGTGCGATTGTTTTTGGTGATAAATTAGCATTAAATAACGCATCATCTTCACAGACTAATGCATAATCATTTTCCGTCACATTTTGATCTTCTACGATCTGACGATAAACCGCTAAATGACTTAATGTGCAACCAATTTCGCCTTTTGTGACGTTGCGTCCATAATGTTGCTCAAACTTCGTTGGATTGAATACTTCTGCCAATTCATCCCACTCTTTTTGCATGGTATTAATCGCTGAAAATACAACGAAATCTGCTGTATCCGGTTGAGCAAAAAACAGCTCAC
Source organism: Haemophilus parainfluenzae ATCC 33392 (assembly GCF_031191205.1). Lineage (NCBI taxonomy): Bacteria > Pseudomonadati > Pseudomonadota > Gammaproteobacteria > Pasteurellales > Pasteurellaceae > Parahaemophilus > Parahaemophilus parainfluenzae. Next base: position 2,023,046 of record NZ_CP133470.1, read on the forward strand.
GACGCTGAACATCTTTATCTAGTGAAATCAAATATTTATTCATAATTATCTCAAATTTGGTTTTTGCAGTATTTTGATTACAACAAACGGAAATAGTTGCAAATTATACTAAAGAAATAATCCAATAGCATGGCTTTTAGTACAACTTTAAAAGACCTAAAAAATAACCGCACTTTAAATGCTTAAAGCGCGGTCTATTTTAAATGGATTAATATGTTATTTCTTTCAATTAGAAAATTGCAGTCGCTAAACCCACAACAACACTTAAAGAAAGCACTACAGCTAACATTGCGTAACCAAAATCACTCATTTTAATTTCTCACTTATTTAGTTAAAGATATCCCATTCTAACAATAAAGCGCGTTTTTTCAAAAATTTTTTATAATTTACTTAACCTATTTGGTGACAGTCTTTATAATAGGAAAAATTCTCTAGAGGCAAAATTATGGCAACAATTAAAGATGTCGCAAAAATGGCCGGTGTTTCCACCACCACTGTTTCCCATGTAATTAATAAAACCCGTTTTGTAGCAAAAGAAACCGAAGAGGCGGTGATGCAAGCCATTAAAAGCTTGAAATACTCACCAAGTGCTGTTGCTCGGAGTTTAAAAGTCAATACGACAAAATCCATTGGGATGATTGTTACCACCAGTGAATCCCCTTATTTTGCTGAAATCATTCATGCCGTTGAAGATCATTGTTATCGTCAAGGCTATTCACTTTTTTTGTGTAATACACAAAATGATCCTGAAAAAATTAAAAACCACGTCGAAATGCTTGCCAAAAAACGCGTAGATGGTTTATTGGTCATGTGTTCTGAATACACACAACATTCACTTGATGTGCTTTCTAGTTTCTCGTCTGTGCCGATGGTGGTAATGGATTGGGGCCCAAATGCTGATACCGATATCATTGAAGATAACAGCTTTACGGGCGGTTATATTGCTACTAAGCATTTAATTGATTGTGGTCATAAAGAGATCGGTCTTATTGCGGGTGAATTAGATAAAACGACGGCAAGAACCCGTTACGAAGGCTTTGTAAAAGCCATGAATGAAGCCAATCTACCGATCCATGAAAATTGGATTATGGAAGGTTTCTTCGAACCTGAGGACGGTTATGAGTGTATGAATAAAATTCTTGCACAAGACAGCCTACCTACTGCCGTATTCTGTTGTAATGATGTGATGGCATTAGGCGCAATTTCTGCGATTACGGAAAAAGGCTTGCGTGTGCCTGATGATATCTCGATTATCGGCTATGATAATATTCACTCATCGCGTTTCTATGCACCACCACTCACAACGATTCACCAATCGAAGTCTCGTTTAGGTGCACAAGCGGTTAATCTTTTATTTGAGCGTATTGCCAATAAAGATAACGATAATCACGAAAAACACCGCATTGCTATCCATCCTGAACTCGTCATTCGAAAATCAGTTCGCAACCTTAAATAAACATTAAACTTTTTGACCGCACTTTAAATTTTATCTAAAAAAGTGCGGTCATTTTTTACTTATTTTAGCCTTTTTTGATTTAATGCAAGTTTTTGACGTATAGCATTTGATCCCGATACATATTTTTGGTTATATCTCCCCTAGTTTTATTTTTTTCTTTATCGGAGTTCATATGACTGATGAGTATCGCACTCTCCGCCATAACATTAATATGTTAGGGCGTTTTCTTGGAGAAACCATTAATGATGCACAAGGCGAAGACATTCTCACCTTAATTGAAAATGTTCGCCAATTATCCAAACAATCTCGAGCTGGCGATAGCCAAGCACGTAAAACATTGTTGGATACCCTTTCCACCATTTCAAATGAAAATATTATTCCTGTTGCACGAGCATTCAGCCATTTCCTTAACTTAACGAATATCGCTGAACAATACCAAACGGTCTCTCGTCAACATAAAGATTTACAATCTTCTAATCGTTCATTAAGTGCTTTATTCCAACGCTTAAAAGCATTAAATACTTCAAAAGAAGAAGTTTACAAAACCGTTGAAAACTTACTTATTGAACTGGTATTAACGGCACACCCAACCGAAACCACACGTCGTTCTTTAATCCATAAACACGTTGAGATCAATAAATGCTTAAGCAAATTAGAGCACGATGATTTAACGCCTAAAGAACGCGGCATTATTGAACGCTTGCTACTTCGTTTAATTGCTGAAGCATGGCATACCAATGAAATCCGTACCGTTCGCCCTACGCCATTCGATGAAGCAAAATGGGGTTACGCCATGATTGAAAACAGCCTATGGCAAGGGGTGCCGGAATTCTTACGTCAATTAAATGAACATGCTCGTGAATTTTTGGGGTACGATTTACCAGTGGGCTTACGTCCTGTCCGAATTTCTTCTTGGATGGGTGGTGACCGTGATGGCAATCCATTTGTTACTTCAAAAATTACGCAACAAGTACTCTATTTTGCTCGTTGGAAAGCTGCAGATTTATTCTTAAATGACATTAAATCTCTTGCTGATGAATTATCCATGGTGAAATGCACACCAGAATTTACCGAAAAATATGGTGAACATTTAGAGCCTTATCGTTTTGTAGTCAAAACGCTTCGTACAAAACTTATCGCCACTCTTGATTACTTTGATGATTGCCTGGCAAATCGTCCGCCACGCGTAAGCCAAGCGGATATCATCATGGAAGATAATCAACTTTGGGAACCGCTCTATGATTGCTATCAATCATTAATGGCGTGTGGCATGCGGATTATCGCTAATGGTTCATTATTAGATATTTTGCATCGTATTCGTTGTTTTGGTGTCACTCTTTCACAAATGGATATCCGTCAAGAAAGTACCCGTCATACAGATGCCATTGCTGAAATTACCCGTTATCTTGGCATTGGCGATTATGCACAATGGAGCGAAGCAGAAAAACAATCTTTCTTAGTACGCGAGTTAAATTCTCGTCGCCCATTAATTCCAACCCATTGGGAACCCTCTGCTGAAACCCAAGAAATTTTAGATACTTGCAAAGTCATTGCCCAACAAAAACAAGGCGTGATTGCTTGCTATATTATTTCTATGGCAAGAAGTGCCTCTGATGTGCTTGCCGTACATTTATTATTAAAAGAAGCGGGGGTGCCTTATCATATTCCTGTCGTGCCACTCTTTGAAACCTTAGATGACTTAGATGCCTCTGAAGGCGTCACGCGTCAATTGTTTAATATTGGTTGGTATCGTGGTGTGATTAATAATCATCAAATGGTGATGATTGGCTATTCTGACTCAGCTAAAGATGCAGGCATGATGGCAGCTTCATGGGCACAATATCGTGCACAAGAAGCGTTAGTTAATTTAACCGAAGAACTGGGTATTGAACTCACTTTATTCCATGGTCGTGGTGGTACAATCGGTCGTGGTGGTGCTCCTGCACATGCAGCATTACTTTCTCAACCTCCACGCTCACTCAAAAATGGTTTACGCGTCACCGAACAAGGGGAAATGATTCGCTTTAAACTCGGTTTACCCGAAGTTGCAGTTGAAACCTTTGACCTTTACGCGAGTGCAATTTTGGAAGCAAACTTACTTCCACCGCCAGAACCAAAAGCAGAATGGCGTACCGTCATGGATGAGCTTTCCGCTACTTCATGCGACATTTACCGTAGTGTTGTTCGTGGTGATAAAGACTTCGTGCCTTATTTCCGCAGTGCCACACCGGAACAAGAACTGTCTAAACTACCACTTGGCTCTCGCCCTGCAAAACGTAATCCAAATGGTGGCGTGGAAAGCTTGCGTGCCATTCCATGGATTTTTGCTTGGATGCAAAACCGCTTAATGCTACCAGCATGGCTTGGTGCGGGTGCGGCAATTCAAAAAATTGTAGATGAAGGCAAAGGTCATATTATTGAAGAAATGTGTAAAGCTTGGCCATTCTTCTCTACTCGTGTGGGGATGTTAGAAATGGTGTTCAGTAAAACCGATACTTGGCTTTCTGAGCAATATGATCATAACTTGGTGAAAAAAGAGCTTTGGTACTTAGGTGAAAATCTGCGTAATCAACTCAATGCAGATATTAAAACTGTGCTTTCGCTTTCTCACAAAGATGAATTAATGGCGGACTTACCGTGGATCGCGGATTCTATTGCATTACGTAATGTTTATACGGATCCGCTCAATCTCCTTCAAGTGGAATTGCTCCGTCGTTTCCGTGAATCACCTGAAAACCCAAGCCCTGATGTCGAACAAGCCTTGATGATTACCATCACTGGTATTGCAGCAGGTATGCGAAATACGGGCTAGTTACAACAAATATAAATAAGTGCGGTCAAAAACAACGATGAATTTGACCGCACTTTTTGTTTTGTGTTTCTTGCGGTATCATACGCGCAATTGACTTAATGAAGGAAAACCCAATGACAACTGATATTCAAAAACTTGATCCCGATGCAGCGATTGATCTTGCTTATGATATTTTCTTAGAAATGGCGGGCGAAAATCTCGATCCGGCTGATATTATGCTATTCAATCTACAATTTGAAGATCGTGGTGCGGTCGAGTTTGTCGAAACTGCCGATGATTGGGAACAAGAAATTGGGGTATTAATCGATCCTGAGGCTTTTGCTGAAGTGTGGGTAGGATTAGTGAATGAGAAAGATGAAATGGATGATGTGTTTGCGAAATTCTTAATTTCACACCGAGAAGAAGATCGTGAATTTCACGTTATTTGGAAAAAATAGCGACGCTTCTCCCTTATATCAATTTACAAACTAAAACCGGTTTAATTTAACATTAAACCGGTTTTTGCTTAACAGATTCGCGGTAAAGGTTCGTTGCGTGGTAAGTCTAATAAACGACTTTGACCGAAAAGACCAACTGCTCGAACTTTGCCATCAGTGGTCACTTCACCAATTACGGCTGCGTTTTCACCTAATGGATGGCGACGAAGTGCGGTTAGAATTTCAGCTGTTTTTTCTTTATCTGCCACAATTACCAATTTGCCTTCATTAGCAAAATTTAATGCATCCAAACCGAGTAATTCGCAAATACCACGTACTTCCTGACGAATTGGTAATACCGTTTCATCAATTTGAATCCCTACTTTCTGTGCCTGTGCAAATTCATGAAGTACTGCATTCACACCACCACGGGTCGCATCGCGTACAGCTTTCACCCCTTCAATTGGACGAATGCAATCAATGAGCGGTGCAAGCACAGCACTATCACTGCGTAAATCCGTTTGAATACCAAGATTTTCCCGTAAATTCAAAATGGTTGCACCATGATCACCTAAAGTACCACTGACAATAATCTGATCACCTGGTTGAATACGATGCACGCCCCAGTCGAGTCCATTTGGTATCACACCAATACCGGCTGTATTGATAAACACTTTATCTATCGCGCCTTTTTGTACTACTTTGGTATCACCGGTTACCACTTGAATACCGGCTGACTGGCAGGCTTTTGCCATAGACTGGATCAATTTTTTTAAAGTTTCTAGTGGTAAGCCTTCCTCCAAAATAAACCCACAGGATAAATATTTTGGGACGGCACCGCATACCGCTACATCGTTAGCGGTACCACATACAGCGAGTTTACCAATGTCGCCACCAGGGAAAAAAATCGGATCAATCACAAAGCTATCGGTAGAAAATGACAATGTTCCACCTAAAGCATTTAACTCTTGTAAAGCAATACGAGCCTGATCTTCGCCCTGTGAAAGTATCGGGTTATCAAATGCCTCGATAAAATAATCGCGGATCAACTCTTGCATTGTGGCACCACCATTTCCGTGTGCCATTGTAATAAAATCAGTCATTGTTTTATTCCCGTCTATATTGATAATAGGCCGCACATGCCCCTTCGGAAGATACCATCAATGCACCATAGGCATTGTCAGGATTACATTTTTTAGCAAATAATGGGCAATCCGCTGGCTTACATTTTCCGATTAATACATCGCCGCAGCGAGAATCAGGATCATCGGCAACTTGATGTGGCTGACAAGCAAAATGCGCTTCTGCATCAAAGCATTGATAATCATCTGTCAGTTCTACGCCTGATTCTGCAATTTCGCCTAATCCACGCCATTCGCTGCTGGCTTTCAAGCGGAACACTTCGCTGATTGCCTGTTGCGCCAACACATTACCATGCTGGTGCACAATGCGTTTATACTGATTTTCCACTTCACTGCGTTTTTCAACAATCTGTGTCACCAACATTAAAATTGCTTGTAGGATATCTAAAGGCTCAAAACCGGTGATCACAAAAGGCTTATGATAGGTGTCACACAATTCCTGATAAGGTTCAGAACCAATCACCATGCTAACATGACCTGGTGCAAGGAAGCCGTCAATTTTGACTTGTCCTTGTGACAATAAGCTGTGTAATGTCGGAATGATGGTAATATTTTGGCATACCACAAAAAAGTTTTTTACCTGCTGTTTTTTAGCTTGTTGCAAGGTAATTGCGGCACTCGGCATAGTTGTTTCAAAACCGAGTGAAAAGAACACCACTTTTTTGTCTGGATTATTCAATGCGATATTCAACGCATCAAGTGGTGAATAAACAATACGAACATCCGCGCCCTGTGCTTTGGCTTCTAATAATGAACCTAAACGTCCACGTACTCGCATGGCATCACCGAAAGTACAGAAAATTACTTCGGGGCGACGAGCAATCTCAATACATACATCAATTCGCCCCATCGGTAATACACACACAGGGCAGCCTGGACCGTGAATAAATTCAATACTTTTGGGTAATAAACGATCCAGCCCAAATTTAAAAATGGTATGAGTATGTCCGCCACAGACCTCCATCAGATATAACGGATTTTCTGGCGTAAAGTGCGGTTGGTTTTCCATTACTTTTTGTAGTCGCTGTAACAAACTTTTAGCCAGTTCAGGATCACGAAATTCATCAACAAACTGCATTTGATGCTCCTATCGTTCTTGCGCTTTTAACCAGTCTAGCCATTGCTGTAACCCTTCTCCACTTTGAGAAGACAACTGGATAACCTCAATTGTTGGATTCACTTGTTTCGCATAAGCAATACATTTTTCCACATCGAAATTTAAGTACGGCAGTAAATCTACTTTGTTTAAAATCATTAATTTCGAAGCCGCAAACATATGTGGATATTTCAGCGGTTTATCTTCGCCTTCTGTCACGGATAAGATCACCACTTTAGCATGCTCGCCTAAATCAAACTCTGATGGGCAGACTAGGTTTCCGACATTTTCAATAAACATCAGACTATTTTCCTGTGGCTGCAATTTCACCAATGCATTACCAATCATTTGTGCATCTAAGTGACAACCTTTGCCCGTATTAACTTGAATCGCCGGCACACCCGTTTGACGAATACGATCTGCATCATTTTCTGTTTGTTGATCCCCTTCGATCACATAACAAGGATAGTCATTTTTTAATGCGTTTAGTGTGGTCGTCAATAAGGTTGTTTTGCCTGAACCAGGACTTGAAACAAGATTAAGTGCCAAAATGTGTTGATTGGCAAAAAAGCGACGATTCATATCGGCTAATTGATTGTTTGCGCCAAGAATATCTTGTTCTACTTTCAGTAATCGTTGCTGGGTTTCTTCTTGTTGTGGAGAGTCTGGCATGCGGAAGGAGGAGTGAGAAAAATTAGGTAGTTTTGTTGCATGTTGCGCATTGGAATCATTATGAACATGCGGTAATTCTCCGATTCTGACTTGGTCTGGATGGCCACAGCCACAGGTTGTACACATAAGTCACCTCAATAATTTTTCGTTTATTCTGTAAATACTTAGAATCTATGGTAATTCACATGCGTTAGAATACCATATTCTCTATCTTAAATATATTCTTTGAAGAGAGATAAATACATACTATCAAGTAGTTAGCGTATTTTATATTCAAAAGATCAGGTTAAATTTGCCAATTTAGACGTCTTGCTATTTTACGGCAATTTCTTTCACTCTAAATTCGGTGCCACTTCGACGTTGTAAACATGCACTGAGACAATGTGGACAGCAATCTTGATAGGCTTCAATCTCAACTTCCTTTTGACATTGCCAGCACCATGCAATCGCAGGTAAATGAATAAAATGTAACTGACAGTTTTCAGCAACGGTATCTTTTCGCATAATTTCAAAGCAAAATTCTACCGCACTTTGCTCGACACAAGACAGCGCCCCAATTTCTAGCCAAATATCTGTCACTTCATGGATTTCATGCTTTTTCTTTTGTTGATCAATAATTTCCATAATATTCTGACAGAGAGACATCTCATGCATGATTTTCTCCTTAAAATAAAAAAGCAGTCTGTTCCAATTCTACTCTTTTTTGATATTTATTTTCAGCGTTTCTGTGTTTCGTTGTTCGATATTTAAACGTTGTTTGAAAAATTTTTACTGGTACCCGTACAAGAAATCATTTTAGCGGCACAAAATTAATGCCGCTATGTTGCAATAAAGTATTCATTAAATCATTGTTTTGTTCAAATTGGCTACATTTGCCTTTGAGCTGAATTAAGCGAATTCTCAAGTGAGCCAATTCATGGATCCGTTTTGATACTTCTCGAATATGTCGATCTAGCAGCTCATTAATTTCTCTTTCTTGCTCTTGAGTGGCACATTGAGGATTGAGCAACATTTTGATTTCTTTCAGTGAAATATCCAAACTGCGGCAATAGCAAATAAAAGAAAGTTGTTTCAAATGCTCTTCCGTATAAACGCGAAAATTACCAATTGTTCGCTTGGCGGGTTCGATCAATCCTTGTTTTTCATAGAAACGTACGGCTTCCACCGTACAGCCAACAATATTGGCTAGCTGACCAATTTTCATTTTTAATTAAATTATCCTTGACTCTGAAGTTACTTCATATTTTATACTTTACCACAGTGTTCACATGTTAGAAAAGGAGAACTTCCATGAAAAAAACAGCATTACTTATCACTGCACTATTCGGTGCATCACTCGCTAATGCGCATAATGTTTGGTTGGAGCCTGTTAAGGATGCAAAAGGGCAATATGTGGTTAAATTTGGTCATGAGGAAACTGAAACCTATCCTCAAAGCAAATTAAAAGCGGTACGCCTACTTGATGCTAAAGGCCAATTGCAAAATGCCACAGTAAACTTTAAAGAAGGCGAAGCACACTTTGCTGCACCAGATGCAGCCATCGCATTTATTCGCTTTGATAATGGTGTTTGGTCAAAATTGCCAAGCGGTAAATACGTAGAAAAAACCAAACAACAAGCACCTGATGCTGTACTTAGTGTTAATCCAGTCAAATTCGGCAAAGCAATTTTACACTGGGATGCTCAAGCAAATAAATCACACAACATGGATTATGAATTGATCCCACAAAGTGAACCGAAAGCGGGACAACCTGTGGACATTCTTGTGTTAGTCAAAGGTAAACCTGTGCAAGGCATCAAAGTGGGTTTAGGCGAAGATCACCCATTCAACTTAACCAATGAAAAAGGTATTGCACAATTCACCCCTAAAGCGGGCTATAACAAAGTCTGGGCTGAATTTGATGAGCCGGTTAAAGACAATCCTGACTATAACAAACGTAGTGTTGAATATATGCTCACTTTTGATGCGAAATAATGAAAAAAGTTGTATTTTTAACCGCACTTTTCACCTGGCTGTGTGCACCATCAGCATTGGCTCATAGTTTGCATGTTTTTGCACAATATGATGGACACACAGTCTCTGGCAAAGCCTATTATTCCGATATGACCCCAGCGGCAGAAACCTATATGGAAATTTTGCAAGCTGGTCAGGACTCCCCTCTATTGGAAGGCAAAACGGATCGCGATGGGCAATTTGCCTATCCGATCAATACCACTGCCGAAGGTGCCATTAAAGTAGTGATAGAAGGTGAAGAAGGACATCGAGCCTCAATTGTTGCCAACAGAGTATCTGCACAAGCTACTAATAATAGTGACAATGCATTGATGTTGGTCCGCGAAGATATTTCTAAATTAAAAGACAAAATTTACCTGCACGATATTATTGGTGGTATCGGTTATATTGTTGGTATTTTTGGCTTATGGGCATTGATTAGAGCCTCAAAAATGACGCGTGCGTCGCAATCTAAGGAAAGATAATATGCATTTATCGGAAGGTGTGTTGCATACCCCCGTATTGCTTGGAGGTGCAGCTGTCGCATTAGTCTGCGTAATGATTGGCCTGAAACGCCTCAATTCGCAGCAATTGCCGCTAACGGCATTGTTTGCCGCTGCCTTTTTTGTTGCCGGTACCATTCATGTACCAGTTGGCATTGGCAGCGTGCATCTCATCTTAAACGGCATGGCCGGTCTATTTCTTGGTTGGGCGGTATTCCCTGCCTTTTTAATCGCATTGGTATTACAAGTCTTGCTCTTTTCCTTCGGTGGATTTGCCGTGCTTGGTGTCAATTTATGTGTGATGGCATTGCCTGCCCTTCTTGTACATTGGCTATTTGCAAAAAGACTTGAAAATGACAATTCCCGTCGCACTCAAATTACTGCCGGTATTGGTGCTGGCGTGATCGGCGTTGGCGGTTCAGCCTTGCTTGCCTCTCTTGTCTTAGCATTAGATGGTGGTAAAGCCTACAGCGATCTGATCATGTTACTGGTGATATCACATATCCCTGTATTTATTATCGACAGTATCGTCAGTGTTGGTGTGGTCTTATTGTTAAACAAAATGTATCCAACAGCGCTCAGTGTGGTGAAATGAATTTTCTTGCTATTTTCCAACCGCACTTACGATTAATTTATGTGTTTTTGTGTGGACTTATCGTCAGCACAATGACACATATTTCAACGCTTGTTATCCTCAATCTTGTGGTACTCAGTGGATTATTTATTGCGCTAATACGCTATCGAAAATCCCTTGCCGGTTATTTTAAATATTGGCTAAAACTAAATTTCTTCACTTTGCTTGTTTGGTTAACCTTAAGCTGGAAAATCACCGAACAAGGTTTAGCATTAAATCTAATAGGGATTCAGCTTGCACTGCTCATCACACTACGTTTCAATTTGATTTTAAGTCTAACTCGACTCTTGTTAATTGATATGAACGAGAGCCTTTTATTGCAAGCATTGTGCCGTTTGCCATTACCTGAAAAACTACTTCACCTATTTGTTCTCACTGTGCGCTATATTTCAGTGTTCAGTGAAGTACATAAAAAGATGGATATGGCAATGCGAGCACGTGGCTACCAGCCAAAACTTAATGGCAGAACCTTATTTATCGCGGCGCAGAGTGTCGCCCTATTATTAATTCATGCACTCGTTAAAGCAGAAAAAACAGAAATGGCGCTAAAAGCTCGTGGCTTTCAGCTGCATGATGTGAAAAAAACACAGGATAAATCTTGATGAACGTCCTCGAAGTCAAACAATTACAGATCATGCGCGAGCAACGCGTGATTATTGATAACCTTTCTTTTGAACTCCCTGAAGGCCATCGCCTTTTTTTACAAGGTGATATTGGTTGTGGGAAATCGACATTACTACATTGCTTATTAGGTTTTATACCTTACCAACAAGGAGAAATTCGCTGGTTCGGTAATGTATGTAGACAAGAAAAAGATTTTGTACCACTACGTGGAAAGGTAGGCATCTGTTTCCAATATGCTGGCGATCAACTTTTCGGCCCAACTGTACTTGATGATGTGGCCTTTGGTCCTCTCAATCAAGGATTGAACAGAGATGAAGCCTATCAAATTGCATTACAACAGTTGGAGCGTCTAAATATTGTTGGATTAAAAGATCGCTCTGTGAATACCTTATCTGGTGGTGAACAGAATTTTACTGCACTGGCTGGCGTGCTAGCGATGCAGCCAAAAGTATTATTATTGGATGAGCCAACCAATGGACTGGATGTAAAAAATATCGCAAAACTGACCGCACTTTTACGTGAACTACAGTTACCAATGCTTATTGCCTCACATGATTTACGCTTTAGTGAAACACTCGCCGATTCCTGCTTATCTTTAGCTACAGATAACGATGGCTGAATGCGTTCATAATGCGTAAGGAAATAATTCAATAAAAAACGGGCGAACCATTTAAGTTCGCCCGTCATTCATTTATGACGCTAATCAAGCCACAAGTGCGGTTTCTTTTAAGCGATTTTTTAATTTCGCGTATTCAGTTACCACATAGCGTTCAGCCCAGGCTTGGTCTTCGATTTTATCAATACGAACCGCGCTATATTTGTATTCCGGCGTTCTAGAACCTGGATTCAAATGTTCAGCGGTTAATTCGTTACATTTACCGATCCACCATTGATAGGTCATATAACAAGCGCCTTTGTTGGTACGAGTGCTCACATCCGCGCGAGAAATCACTTTACCGCGTGATGATGCAATCCAAACCAAGTCGTTGTTTTTAATGCCTAATTCTTTGGCGTCTTGATCGTTCATTTGTACGAATCCTGGTTCATCCGCAAGTGCCGCAAGTGCACGGCAGTTACCAGTCATAGAACGGCAGGAATAGTGACCAACTTCACGTACGGTAGAAAGTACCAATGGAAATTCTTCTGAAAGATCTTCCATCGGTGGTTCCCAGTCGCAAGCAAAGAATTCAGCTTTGCCGTTCGGACGGTCGAAGATTTGGCCTTTATACAAATATTGCGTACCTTGATCTTCAGGACCTTCGTCAGTACATGGCCATTGGATATAACCCAAGCCTTCCATTTTTTCGTAAGTTGCCCCTTTGTAAATTGGACAAAGCGAACGAAGTTCATCCCAAATTTCTTTGGTATTGTTATAGTGCATTGGGTAGCCCATTGCTGTAGCAAGTTCGCTAATGATTACCCAGTCATCCTTGACGTCGCCGGTTGGTTCAACGGCTTTATAGAAACGTTGGAAACCACGGTCAGCAGCACTATATACACCTTCATGTTCAGCACAAGAAGTCGCAGGTAATAAAATATCTGCTTCTGCGGCTGTTTGAGTCATGAAAATATCTTGAACGATAAGAAGTTCAACTTTCTCGAAGGCTTTTTTAACAGCATTAATATCAGGCTCAGTTTGTAATGTATCTTCACCCATGATATAGAATGCTTTAATTTTATCTTCCATGATCGCTTCAGGTACTTCACTCAACGGTACACCTGGTTTGCTTGGAATAGACGGTACGCCCCAAGCTTTCGCAAATTTTGCATTAATTTCCGGGTCAGCAAAACTTTGATAGCCCGGTAATGTGTTGAATAACGCACCCATATCGCACGCACCCTGTACGTTGTTTTGACCACGCACTGGGTTTACACCAACATTTGGTTTACCTAAGTTACCGGTAAGCATTGCCAAGCTTGCTAACGCACGTACGGTTTCTACACCTTGACGGAATTGGCAAACGCCCATACCCCATAAGATAGTAGCAGTTTCCGCTTTCGCATAAGTGCGGGCAATTTCACGCAACATCTCAGGTTCAATACCTGTGATGTGTTGAGTGGATTCCGGTGTATAAGCTTTCACGGTTTCATAGAACGCATCGAAGTTTTCGGTGTGTTCATCAATAAATTTTTGATCTTGTAATCCTTCTTCTAAAATCACATTCATCATCGCATTCAAGAATGCGACGTTAGACCCGTTAGCAAGCGGTGCATAAATATCCGCAATACGGGCTGTTTCGATTTTACGAGGGTCACAAACAATAACTTTCGCCCCTTTTGCTTTGGCGTGATTAATTCGACGCGCCACAATAGGGTGTGAAGTGGAGGCATTATAGCCAAAAATGAATACGCATTTAGTATCTTCAATCTCAACAATTGAGTTGGACATTGCGCCGTTACCGACCGATTTGAGCAGACCTGTTACAGAAGGGCCGTGTCACACGCGCGCACAACAGTCAATGTTGTTATTTCCTAATACCGCACGGGCGAATTTTTGCATAACGAAGTTCACTTCGTTACCTGGTCCACGGGAAGAGCCCGTTACCATAATTGATTCGTTACCGTACTTTTCTTTGATTTCACTGAGACGTTTTGCTGTGTAAGAAATCGCTTCTTCCCAGCTCACTGGTGTGAATGGTTCGCCACGTTTGTAGCGGATCATCGGTTGAGTTAGGCGAGGAGTCAGGATTTTTGTGTCATGCACAAAATCCCAGCCATAATATCCTTTTAGGCATAACTCCCCTTCGTTTGTCTTGCCGTTTGCACCTTCAGCTCCCACAATTTTGTTGTTTTCCACCAAAAGATGGATTTTACAACCTGAGGCACAATACGGACATACGGTAATTACTTTTTTAATAGCCATAGTAACGTCCTTATTTTAGATACAACACGAGGTTAGAGATAGAATTAGAATAATTAATTCTGGGTATATATTACACCCAAAATCAGCTTATAGTCTTACAAAAAACATGGATTTATTGATATAAAACAGGTTTTCGTAATATTTTTAAACTATGTTTAGAAAATCCCCCCACTTTTTCTACAAAACAGGAATCTCTTCAAGCGATCTTCCCTCTTTTAAAAAATCATACATAAATTGCACAGACTCTTTTACGCTTTCTGTCATTGGAAAACCAAAGGAAACCAGATCGGGTTGGAGCCCAACAAAAACAATTTGCTTAATATCCTGTTCCAGTTGTTCGATGAGGTAATTGAGCGGCATATTATGCGTACTCATGAAAAACATTTCCGCAATGCTTTCTTTCTCAATGATTCGGATTTTGCCTGGTGCTAATTCCATATCAGCCGCATCAAAAATTAAAAGCAAATCAGGTTTCATGTCTCGCACAATATGTGCAACATTTTCCGGTGCTGATCCGCCGTCAAGTGCGGTCCAATTTGGCAATGGATTTTCACTCAATAGCTGATAGAGATAAGGGCCTGCACCGTCATCCCCCATCATGCTGTTGCCAACGGTTAAGATCACATTATTCGTCACGACGTTTCACCATAATATACATCACAGGTTCACGCTGAATCGATGCTAATGTATCCATCAGAATTTCGACCCACTCTTGATGTTCTGGGGTGAAATTGGCTTTATTTTCATCCATTGCTTTCGCCAATAAATTGACATGGCTGGAATCAATCACAATTTCACCAAATCGCATTAAGCCAGCAAATTTACGTTTAGCATCCCCTTCTGGAAAGCTATCTACAAAACGTTGATAAGCATCGTAGTCACAAACCAGTAATTTTTTAAAACAATCAATTACGCCAACATGGTGACCAATCGCCAAAGAGTAATACATCACCTGTTTTGCTTGCTCTGGCACTTGTTCATCGTTTTCGACGAAACGTTCGTTTAATAAATAGAAAAAGACTTTCGTTGTCATAACATTCCCATTTTTATAGGGGCAATCACTTGCCCCATTATTAATTATCCCGAAAACGGCATACTAATCGCATGCAAACGATTGACGATTTCGCTTAAACGCGGATCGGCTTCGCGTTCTAGGTATTCACCTAAACGTACACCAAATGGCACCTTGTCATTTTCTGCCATCATTGCCATAAATTGGTTAGCGATGTTACCGCCTTGACGATAACCGGCAAGACGACGTGCTTCACGTTCAAGGCTAATACGCAAATCCAACGGAATAGTTGGGAAACGTAATTTAGCTTCTGCGTTAGGATCGGCTTTTTCTTGTTTGCCTTTAAGTTTTTGATCAAGTAAACCAAGCGCGACAGCAAAACCATAAATGGTGGCGGCAGGTGTTGGTGGACAGCCAGGGATATAGACATCAACCGGTACGATTTGGTCAGAACCACCCCATACACAATAGAGATCGTGGAAAATACCACCGCCGCAACCGCAAGCCCCGTAAGCGATACAAATTTTTGGATCTGGCGCGGCTTGATAAGCACGCATGGCTGGCGTACGCATCGCACGGGTAACCGCACCAGTGAACAAGAGAATGTCCGCATGGCGAGGTGACGCTACCACTTTAATACCAAAACGTTCCGCATCAAATGTTGGCGTAATAGTACTGAAAATCTCGATTTCACACCCATTACAACCGCCACAGTCCACACGGTAAACGTAAGCTGAACGTTGAATATCTTTCAGCAACGTTTGTTTCATTTTGGCAATATTTTCATCAATACTAAACGGTGTTGATATACCATTAACCGGCATTGGAATTTGAGTGTTCATCGTCTTTCGCCTCCTGCTAAAACGTTAGGTAAATCAACCGCACTTTCTTCACGTTGTTCGATTGCTTTTTTGAAATTCAAGCGAACTGGCTCCTTAAAGTCGATCAATTTCATCCGCATATTGGATTCCATATTTGCGGTTTTTTCTAAACTATGTTGACGTTTGCAAACCGGACAGGTATGTAATTCCGCCAATTTTCGTTTCACTAACTCTGGATTATCCAAAGTTTGTTTGAATAAATCGATGGTGTAATTCAATTCTTTATAAGAAATAAAAGGTTTACCACATTCCTGACAAGTTACTGTTGCAAAGGTTGTTTCTTGGAAAAGATCCTGTTTATTGGTCACTGATAGTTCAAAATCTTGTGATAAGCGAATGGCTTTAGTTGGGCAAACCTCTTCACAACGACCACAGAAAATACAACGACCAAGAAATAATGACCATGTACGGTCGCCTGTCACTGGATCCGTTCTCATGGTCAACGCATTAGCTGGACAGGCAATAGTACAAGCCGCACAGACAATACATTGATCAGAATTAAGTTCCGGTTTTCCTCTAAAATCCTCATCGACTTCATAAGGTTTGAACGGATATTTGGTGGTGACATCACCTGCTTTAAATACCGTTTTTAGTAATTTAAACATATTCCGCCTCCCCTATTTCAATGGTGAATTTTTACGTTCAATACCGTAGCGTTCAATCTCTTTATAATCTACGGTTTTCGCTTTGCGTTTACGCACATCCACCACGGTTACACGGTCGGTACAAGAATAGCAAGGGTCAAGACTACCAATAATAAGTGGTGCATCAGACACTGTATTGCCACGCAACATATAGCGTAAGGTTGGCCAGTTAGCATAAGTGGCAGCACGACAACGCCAACGGAAAAGTTTTTGGTTGTCACCTAGCATTGACCAGTGAATATCTTCGCCACGTGGTGCCTCAGTAATCCCTAAAGCAAAACGTCCAGGCGTATAATTGAAACCTTCTTTTAAGATTTCGCCACTTGGCAAATTATCCACCATGTAATCAATAATATTCATGGATTCAAACACTTCATTAATACGCACTTTCACACGGGATAATACGTCACCATTTGCTTCAGTGAAGAGATTGAAAGGTATATCGCCATAACCAGAGAATGGATGTACTTTACGTACATCACGCGCAAAGCCAGAACCACGAATCATTGGACCAACCGGGCTGAAGTCACGAGCGATATCTTTTGCCAAGACACCGACACCCACCGTACGTTGTTCCATATTCGGTGTATTCAATAAAATATCGGTTAAGGTTTTGAGTTCTTCACGCATTTCACCGATAAGTTTGATACATTGCTCACGTTGATGTTTCAACATATCACGACGCACACCACCGATAAGGTTAATACCATAGGTTTTACGTGCACCGGTTAACACTTCTGCCAAGGTCATGGATTTTTCACGAACGCGGAAGAATTGCATAAAGCCAGTATCAAAGCCGGTAAAGTGGCTAGATAGACCTAAGTTTAATAAGTGGCTGTGTAAACGTTCTACTTCTAATAAAATCGCACGGATCCATTCAGCTCGTTTTGGAATTTTAATCCCTAAAGCACTTTCTACAGAGTTGGCGTAGGCTACACTATGTGTGAAACCACAAATCCCACATACACGGTCAGCAAGGAAGTTAACTTGGTCGTAATCCATACGGGTTTCCGCCAATTTTTCCATACCACGGTGCACATAGAACAAACGATAGTCCGCATCAATGATATCTTCCCCATCTACGAACAAACGGAAATGTCCTGGTTCATCCGAAGTGATATGTAACGGGCCAAGTGGAACGATACGAGCCTCGCCTTTTTCGTTAATAAATTCGTATGTTTCTGTCGCGGTTGTCGGATCAGGACGTAAACGATAATCCATAGAGTCTTTACGTAACGGATAAAGATCATCCGGCCAATCATCTGGCAACACTAAGCGGCGTTGGTCAGGCAAACCGACCACTTTCAAACCATACATGTCAAATAATTCACGTTCGCCCCAAACCGCCGCTTTGACTTTTGGTGTCACAGACGGAAATTCTAAGCTCACAGGATCAACTAAGGCTTTAATAGTGATAAAAGTTTTCACTTCCCCTTCCATGGAAAGCACGTAGTACACTGCATAGTTGCCATGAATTGAACGCTCATCATTCCCAAAAACCAAAGGTAACCAACCTTCATGTTGATAATAAAGGTATTCAACAACATCAGGTAACATATTGGTTTTAATAGTAAGGGTAACCTGATTTTGTGTTGACCACTCCTCATCCAAAATGGTATTTGGAAATTTTGCATTGACTGCTTCAATGTAATTTTTGCCAATCATTTTGGCTGGATCGACTGATGTATTTTTAGTTAATTCCATATATTTATCCTCCTGTCGATCATTGCGCTAAACTTTGCCAAGGTAAAACTAACATTTCACCAAAGGACACTTGTTCAGATCCGAGTACAATTCCGACCGCACTTTTTAATAACTGCAAAATTGGTTCGGCAATATGAATACCCATAATAAACATGAATAACAATAAAATTGCCATCGCCACGAGTGAAACTTTGTTCACATCCCCCACTTCAACATTATCAGGTTGTTTACCTAATACAGTTTTTAATACCATTAAAGACAATCCAGCTAACACGATAGTAAGTAAAATTAAACAGAATACCATTAACCAAGTTTTACCTGCGTAAATACCCGCAACAGCAATACTGAATTCACTGACGAATACGTTAAATGGTGGAATACCACCTAGTGCTAATGCACCACCGGCAAATAATACCGCTGTCATGGGTGCCACACGCCATAAACCACGTACTTGGTTCATATCACGGGTTTTGTATTTCAATAAAATGTTACCAGAAGCACAGAACAGCAAGGTTTTCGCTAAGCTATGGTTAATGGTATGTAATAACCCAGCAAATACGCCTATTGGACCACCTAAACCAAAAGCAAAGCTGATTAAACCCATGTTTTCAATACTGGAGTATGCCAATAAACGTTTGATGTCGAATTGAACGATAATAAACAACGCCGCGACTAATACAGAAAGTAAACCAAATACTAACAACAAGGTTTGAGGGTATGTAGAACCAACTGCTTTAGAAACTAATATGTAATAACGCAATACCACCGACATGGCACAGTTCAATAATACCGCTGATAAAATCGCACTCACAGGACTTGGAGCCTCACTGTGTGCATCAGATAACCAAGTATGCATTGGAAATAAACCACATTTAGTACCAAACCCGACCAAAATAAAGGCAAAAGCAAGATACATGAGCATTGGATTTAAACCTGCTGCCTGTTGATTGATTTCTGTCCAGAAAATAGCTTGGCTTGGATCAGCTAAAAGATTTGTTCCATTAGAGAACGTTAAAATTGTGCCATACAATCCAAACGCCACCCCAACTGAACAAATAATGATGTATTTCCATGCAGCCTCAAGAGAGGTTTTTTGTTTGTATGTACCGACCAAGAATGCTGAACTTAATGTGGTTGCTTCAATGGCTGCCCACATCAAAATCACATTATTGGTGATCACAGAAATGATCATGGTGAAGAAAAACAAATGCAAAAAGCCGTAATAATTGCAGTATGTTTTCAAATCAAGATGCCCTTCGCGATATTCAGTACTAATGTAACCGATAGAATAAATACCGGCTAACGTTCCGACAATAGCGATAAGACCTAAGAAAATAGCAGATAGACTGTCGATGTAAACCCAGTTATTTAATGCACTGATTTCCCCCTGAGTTAGCACGCCATTAATAATTTGTAAGGCAAATGCTAACATCAAAATCAAACCTGTAACATGAAGTGCGGTACAAATTGTCCGTGCTTTTGTCACGCCACAAGCGAAACTGGCAAGTGATATTGCTAAAGGTGCGATTAATAACGCGATTATCCATTGTTCATACATAGCGTTACCCCTTCAAACTCATAAGTTGTTTTGCATCTAATGAATGGAATGTACGGTAAATTTTGTTTACCAATACCACCATTATGATGACGGCAAAGATAGCATCTGTGGCAATTCCGATTTCCACTAACTCAGGTGCTTTGTTTGCCAGTAAGGCTAATGTGAGATGAGAACCGTTTTCCATCAAACAATAACCGAACACTTGTTTTACGATATTGCGTTGGCTAACAATGCACACTAAACCTAATAAGAAGTGACTTAATGACACTGATAATGCTGGTTTAAGATGTGCAACCAACGGTAAATCGATTGGGACAACAACAAAGTAGCACAATGTAACTATCACTGCTGTGATCGGGATCAACCAAGCGACATTTATTCCGGCCGGAGTTTGACTTTCATCAACTTTTTTCATCGCATAGATTAAAATCGCTGGTACCAAAAGCACTTTGGTAATAAATGCGCTAATTGACCACATATAAAGTTCATGGGCTTGCATTTCATTGGCAAGATAGACAAACAACAATACCAATACCAACGATTGCAAACTGTAAAATAACGCAGCTTTTTTGGCGGTTCGAACCATAATTACGCAAAGAGAGGTAATAATGAGTAAACACGCAAGTCCATTTATCATTAACATAGATTCCTCCTTAACCTAACCAGCCAAACCTAACCAATATGCGGCGATAAAACTGGACACCACGGACATCACCATTAATACAACTAACACGAAACGCATAGAGAATGGTATAGGTTGTGCATTGGCAACCGCTTCTGATGGTTTACCGATGACACATTGTCCGAATTTATACAACAACCATACGAATGTCGCGGTAGATTCAACTAAAGCAAGCACCATTAACCAAGTAATCCAGCCATATTCATGCCCTAATTCAAATCCGGCCGCAAATAATGGATATTTACTGAAGAATCCGTTAAACGGTGGCACCCCGGCAATCGCTAACGCGGCTACGCCAAATCCTGCCCCTACCACTGGCATTGTACGCATAATACCTTGTAGTAATGGCATAGAACGAGTTCCTGTCGCATAACTTAATGAACCTGCGACCAAGAAGAATAAGCTTTTCGCGAAAGCATGGTTGAAGATGTAGCTAATCGCTGCCACAAAGGCCAATTTAGAGCCTAATGCAGCAAGAGAAATCCCAATGAAAATATAAGAAAGTTGGGTAATTGTTGAATACGCCAATAAACGTTTTAAGTCAGTTTGCGGCAAGTACATCAAGAAGCCATAAATTAAGGTAATCATCGCCATGATGATGCCGACTTCGCCCACAATATGTGGAATCTCACCAGCAGACATAACTGAACGAGCGAAGATATACACCCCAACTTTTACCATTGATGCAGCGTGCAAATACGCACTCACCGGTGTTGGAGCTTCCATCGCATTCGGCAACCAAATTTGCATTGGTAATTGTGCTGATTTCCCCCACGCAGCAAACATCACACCGAATAACACGATGGTTTTCGCACTCGGGTCTAAATGTTCTAACGCAGTGATAGAGAAAGTACCTGATTGGCTGAATAAATAAGCTGCGGCAATATATAACCCAATTGCCCCCATGTGGGTGATAATCAAGGCTTTCATTGCGGCTGCTTGAGCTTTTGGTGTTTGGTAATAACTGATTAATGCCCAAGAACATCCCCCAGTAATTTCGAAGAACAATAATTGTCCTGCTAAAGTTGAGGAATAGACCAAGCCTGCCATGGCACCGATAAAAATGAGCAAGAATGCATAAAAACGTGGTAACCCATTATGTGGATGTTCACGGTTTTTATCGGTTAAATAGCCGCAAGAATATAAGCAGATTAAGAAACCTAAGGCTACAACAGCAAAAGCAATTAATGTACTGACTGCATCAAGCGTTACACCAAAGATCGCGGTTTTATCAAAAGCAACGATGTCATAAGTAACACTTTGATGGCCATCGGCAAACCATTGTCCTGCAACTAACAAGGTTCCCAACGTAGCAAGCGCAGCAAATACTGTAGCAATTTGAGCAAAGTGTTTTTTGTTCAAACCGACAATAAACGCCCCTACGAAAGGTAAAATGATTGTAATCAGAGCTAAACGTTCCATATTTGTCCTCCTTACAACCCAGTGAAGTAAAATACAAACGCTAACACAGAAATGCCGAAGCCGACCACGGTTAAACGTCCTGTTAACATAAAGCGGGTACGAGAAAGTGTGTTTTCAAAAACACAAGCCAATACGAACACCACTAATAATTTCACGAAGAATAAAACGCCGCCTAAAATGACCGCACTTAAGCTCATCTCTGTCGGGATACCAAACGGAAGCAACACGCTCACAAAGATAGATGCTACAACCATTGATTTTAAGCTTAAGCCGGCTTTTAATAAGGCAAGTGCCGGACCAGAGTATTCAGTCAATGGACCTTCTTGTAATTCTTGTTCTGCTTCTGCCAAATCAAATGGAATTTTACCCATTTCAATAAATACGGCGAAGAATGCTGCAGCGATAGCAATCACTGTCGCAATTGGATATTGCCAAGTGTTTTCGGAAAGTGCATTACCAATAACTGCAAAATTGGTTGAACCGGCAATTAACGCAATGACAAGGAATGCCAACATGAGAATTGGCTCTACCAAGACACCTAATGTGACTTCACGACTTGCTCCTAAACTTGAGAATGTGCTGTTTGAATCCAAACCCGCAATTGAAAAGAAGAAACGGAACAAGGCGAATAAGTAAATCACGGTGATTAAATCACTGCCAGCGCCAAATGGTGCAACACGAGTAAATAAAGGCAAACTCATGGCGACTACCATCACGGTACTAATTAGCACATAAGGCATCACTTTAGAAACCCAACCCGCATTGTCAGGCCAAATGTTTTGACGTTTCATTAATTTCGCAATATCGCGATAATCTTGTAACACGCCAGGACCGCGACGAGATTGAATACGCGCACGGATCATACGTGAAATACCGGAAAATAACGGTGCAAGGACAAGCAAAATCAAGGCTTGCACAATGGCAAATACAAACATTCCGGCAGATGTTGCAATTTCTGAAGGTAACGTAATCATTTTCAACCTCCTACATCAACCCAATGGAAAGTAGTAATGCCATCAAAGCAATCACGAAGTACACGCAGTACACACGGAAGTCGCCTTGTTGCAACCATTGAAGTTTTGTTCCTAACCAAGGAATCAAACGAGCGATTGGCATCGTCACTTTTTCTTCCCAGAAAGGTTCTGTTTTTGTTGCGCCTTTAATTACCGCTTGGATACCTTTATCACCTAAAGGGGCGGGATCCAATACTTCGCGCAAGGTATAAAGCGGTTTGAAAATCGTACGTAATGGACGAGTAAAACTACCTGCAGAAGCCGCCATATCTTGTTCATAAGCATAACCACAAGCCCATGGATTGCCTTTCGCACGATCGGATAAACGTTGATTTTTGGTGAAGGCGTAAAAACTAAATGGCAAGAAGAAGAATGCCAATAGCATGATAGTCACCATCGGTGTTGAAAGTGCGGTATGCGGTTCAGCTTGTGCGACTACTACTCCATTTTGAGCCAACATTAGCGGTTCGCTATGAGTAAGTGCGGTCGAAATTTTCGCAATTATTGGCGTTACAACAGATGCACCCACACCTAACAACACACAACATAACGCCAACACTGCCATGGCAATCACCATTGGTTTTGGTACTTCACGTGCATTGGCTGCTTTTTCGCTACGCGGTGCACCACCGAAGCTGATACCGTACACTTTCACGAAACAAAGTGCTGCTAACGCCCCCGTTAATGCCAACATAATGATGGCAATCGGGCCGGCAAGTTTTAATACGAAATCATCACTTTGGCTTAAGGTGAATAAAGATTGATAAGTAAACCATTCACTGACGAAACCATTAAACGGTGGCAATGCAGAAATCGCCATGGTACCGATTAAGAAACAAAACGCAGTGTAAGGCATAAGTTTGCCTAAGCCGCCCATTAAGTCCATATCTTTAGTATGCAAGCGATACATTACTGAACCTGCACCTAAGAATAACAAGCCTTTGAACACAGCATGGTTAAGTAAGTGGTATAACCCACCAAGTAAGCCCACGGTTGCTAATACTGGATGATGTGTCGCGATACCAATCATACCAACGCCCACACCCATCATAATGATGCCGATATTTTCTACCGTGTGATAAGCCAAGAGTTTTTTGATATCATGTTCTGCCAAGGCATAAAGTACACCGAGTACGGAAGATACCGCACCGACACCGAGTACGATAACGCCATACCAAACATTGGTAGAACCGAGAAGATCAACACCCACTTTAATGATCCCGAAGATACCGATTTTAACCATCACACCAGACATCATCGCTGATGCATGAGAAGGTGCAGCCGGGTGAGCTTTCGGTAACCAGCTGTGTAATGGAATCATACCTGCTTTTGCGCCAAAA
This sequence comes from Haemophilus parainfluenzae ATCC 33392, assembly GCF_031191205.1. Lineage (NCBI taxonomy): Bacteria > Pseudomonadati > Pseudomonadota > Gammaproteobacteria > Pasteurellales > Pasteurellaceae > Parahaemophilus > Parahaemophilus parainfluenzae. Next base: position 2,047,512 of record NZ_CP133470.1, read on the forward strand.
CCTAAAAATGCCAAAATAAAGGCAGTAAAGGCAAGCGGTGCTGGCAAAGTTGTTTGACGGAATGCGCTAAATTCAAAACTACCGGCATAGCAGTAGAAAATGAAGAAGGCGATCATAATTAATACCGAACCGGCATGCGCAATAAAGAAATAAAGCAAGCCTGCATTTACGGCATTATCATCTTGTTCGGTAAGGACTAAGAAATAAGATGCCAATGACATCATTTCAAAGAATACAAGGAAGTAGAACGCATTATCGCTGGTAACTAACGCAACCATGGAAGCGATAAATAAATTCATAAAGAAACCCATAGAACCTGCGCCTTTACCTTTGTATTCTTTCACATAAGAGAAAGAATAAAGTGCGGTCACAATAACTAATAAAGAAATTACACACACCATAAACGCCGCCAATCCATCAATACGGATGGAAAATGAGGCAAATTCAAATGGGGTTTTAAAAACATCAACGACTGTGTCGCTGCTGATCAGAACGGGGATGCAGGCAACAATACCTAACACTCCAGCAAGTACACCGGTCACGCCGGATATATTGATTGAAAGTTGTTCGTTTCGTCTCACTGCGAGCGAAATAAACGCACCTACGACATAAATCAACAGGGTCGTGATGAGTAAATTGATAGGTAAACTCATAATATCACTCCATTGATTACAAGTTAAAACACACTAATTATCTTGGAATAGCAGGCGAAGAAACCATTGCCATTTCACGTTTTCTTTCGTTAGCCTGCTTGATACTCTCATCACTAATAATAAATAATGTTTTGGTCGGACAGGTTTGTACACAAGCCGGACCATCTTCACGGAAATAGCAAAGATCGCATTTCACCGCAATAGCTTTCACGCCAGGTTGCCATGCCAGCATATTGTGTAAATCCGTATTATCTGGTGCAGTACGAATATCTCGTTTTACCGCATCAGTGAAGGAGAATCCTTCATAATAGGTTGGTGCGTCAATCGGTGCAGAACCATGTTGAGTAATTGCACCGAATGGGCAAGCAATACCACAAAGTTTACAACCGATACAGAGACTTTCGTTAAGTTGAATGGTGTCATTAATGTGTGTGATTGCGTGCACCGGGCACACGGTAGCACATGGTGAATCATCACAATGACGACAGAGAATTGGCACGGTTACATCATCATTACGCATGACTTGTAAGCGTGGAAAAGATTGTAATCCGAAAGCTTTATGCACTTCGCTACAAGCGGCCATACAGGTGTTGCATCCAATGCAATCCTTCGGATCACCGATTACAAAACGATTCATACACTCCCCTCCTTGTATGTAAATAACGTTTTTTACAATAACCACTCTAGAAGTAAGGATACTCCTGTAAAAAAGTAAAGCTCAAGAACTAATTCGAAAATTTGTGATTAAGATCAAAAGATTTTCATTGTTTTTCTATTACTGTGATACACCTGTTAAATAACAGTGAAACATAATAATTTTATGTTAAAAATGTGAACAGATTTTAAACAAAAATGCAGTAGCCTTATTTAAGATATGGCTATACAAATTTAGGTGGTTACATGATAAAATTTCACACGCACAGTACGTTTATTGAAACACAATAAACGATTCATCTCATAAACATTCTAACTAAGGACAGATTATGTGTTTAGGTATTCCGGGACAGATCATTCAAGTAGCTGACAGCGCATTACAGCTTGCTGTAGTCGATGTCTGCGGAGTAAAAAGAGAAGTTAATATTTCATTAATTTGTCAGGATGACCCAAAACCTCTGGTTGGCAAATGGGTGCTCGTACACGTTGGTTTTGCCATGACAATTATTGATGAAGAAGAAGCAAAACAGACTCAAGAAGCCTTAATTGCGATGAGCCAGCTAGAACACGAAGTCGGCGATTTTCTTGGTCTCAATCAAAAATAAACAGGATTGCGTTATGCAAGGGATCGAATTACGCATAAAAGGAAAAGTTCAGGGCGTGGGGTTTCGCCCTTTTGTCTGGCTTCTGGCAAATCAATATGGATTAAATGGAGATGTCAATAATGATGGACAAGGCGTGTTAATTCGTTTTGTCTCTCCACCAGCAAATGCAATTGAGCAATTTTTATCCGACCTACAAAATAAACTCCCACCTCTAGCGCAAATTACTGACATTACTCAGCGCGCCATAGATTGGCCTGACGCAGCCACAGTAACAAGCTTTACTATCCGGGAAAGCGAAAACAATCAAATGGACACGCAAATTATTCCCGATGCAGCAACCTGTCCACATTGTTTAGCTGATTTATTCGATCCCAACAATCGACGTTATCACTACCCTTTTACCAATTGTACCCATTGCGGCCCACGTTTTACTATCATTAAGGCAATTCCTTACGATCGAAAAAACACGGCGATGTCTGTTTTTCCACTTTGTCCACAATGTGAAAAAGAATATAAAGATCCCGCTGATCGTCGTTTTCATGCTCAACCCAATGCTTGTTCAGTCTGTGGACCCCATATCTGGTTGCAGGATCGAGAAGAGACACTCGCTACTCATGAAACCGCGCTAAAACAGACCGCACTTTTATTGCAACAAGGTTACATCGTCGCGGTAAAAGGCTTAGGCGGTTTCCATCTAGCCTGTGATTCGAATAATCAAAAGACGGTTGATTTATTACGTCAACGGAAACATCGTCCCACAAAACCATTAGCCATTATGGTGCCAGATCTGCAGTTTTTACAGAATTTGAGTTCTCAAGAAACAGAATTGCTAACCAGCAGTGCAGCACCGATTGTACTACTAGCAAAACATAAAGTACCCAATATTGCTGATAACATCGCACCTAACTTGCAAGAAATCGGCGTCATGCTTCCAAGTAATCCACTACAACATTTGTTATTACGCGCGATTAATCGTCCGCTCGTGATGACCTCTGCGAATGCCAGTGGGCAACCTCCTGTATTGAAAAATGAATATGCAGTGGAACAATTAGCTGATTTAGCGGATTTTTATCTTTGTCACAATCGCGATATTCTACAACGTGCCGATGATAGCCTTGTTCGCGTTGCCTTCGATGGATTAGAAACATTACGCCGTGCTCGTGGCTATGTACCTGATGAAATACCGCTTGAAACACAAAGCACAAAAAATGTATTAGCATTGGGTTCTGATCTGAAAAATACCTTCTGCTTACTACGTCACAACAAAGCCATACTGAGTCAACATATTGGCGATACAGCAAATGAACAAGTGCGGTCACAATTAAGTGAAAACCTTGCATTATTTCAGCAGATTTACCAATTTAAACCAGACATCATCGCGGTGGATACTCACCCTGACTATTTTTCATCTTCTATCGGAAAACAACTTGCTGAGCAGCAACAAATCCCCCCCATCGAAGTACTCCATCATCATGCTCATATTGTCAGCGTGATGGCCGAACATCATTGCAATGAACCTGTAATCGGTCTTGCACTAGACGGTATTGGCATGGGGGAAAATGGACAGCTTTGGGGGGGCGAATGTCTACTCGTTGACTATCAACATAATCAATATTTAGGTGGTCTGCCTGCTGTGGCTCTGCCGGGAGGCGATCTTGCAGCTAAACAACCTTGGCGCAACTGGTTGGCTCACCTGCATCAATTTGTACCACAATGGCAAGAAATTCTCACCAAAACCTGTACCGAACCGAATTGGCAAATATTAGTCAACGCCATTGAACGTGGACTCAATTGCCCACCTATATCATCTGCGGGTCGTTTATTTGATGCCGTAGCTTATGCTCTCGGTATTGCACCAACCATTGTTTCTTGGGAGGGCGAAGCTGCCTGTCATTTAGAAGCACTGGCAAATACCTCATCTTTGGCAACACAAGCACAAAGTGCGGTCAATATTCCAGTAAAAATGCCGCTTATCGGTAATAAACTGGATTTGGCTTATTTCTGGCAAAGTTGGTTGAATTACCAGGCGCCTGTCGCAGATAAAGCCTTTGCCTTTCATTATGCTCTCGCCCAAGGTTTTGCTGAACTTGCTGCGAACCAAGCACGAAAATACCAATGCCGTACTATCGTGCTGTCTGGCGGCGTGATGCATAACCAACTGCTACGTCGCTTATTAAAAGAAAATCTGAGCGAATTCCATGTACTGAGTGCGCATAAACTACCGATGGGTGATGGCGGACTCAGTTTAGGTCAGGCGGTTATTGCCATGCATAGAAACTGATCATCCTTAATGTTAAATATAAGAAAAAGAGTTAATCGAAAAGTGACGATTAACTCTTTTATTTTTGTATTTCTTTTTTATAACGGAATACTGGAAAAGAAAACCAATAGTAACGGTGGCAGAATATTCGTAACAAAGCCGAATGAAATCGCAATTGGCGTGACTTCAATACCTCCTGCTTTTTGAATAATTGGCAAGGTACAATCTATTGCTGTCGCACCCGTAATCCCAATTGCAGTCGAACGGAAATGACGCATAAATAATGGGATCACAAATAAGCTGACAATTTCACGGGATAAGTCATTAAAAAAGGCAATACTGCCCTGCACCGGTCCCCATGCATTGGTCAATACTACACTAGATAACGAATACCAACCCATTCCAGAGGCAAATGCCAGCCCTTGTGTAATTGGCATAGCCAAAACGAAAGCAGCAATGATACCACCTAATAATGAAGTAAAAGTAAACACCATCCCTGTTTGGAAACCTCGTTTATTGAAAAGGGCCTCTTTTAAGGAAATACCGTTATTTCTTAGCTGAATCCCCACAAAGAAAATCAGTACGATCAATACATACAGATTAATTCCGGTAGGTAACATGAGATAGGATTTGAATAAGAAACCACAAAGGGTGCCGATCACTACCGTGCCGGAAAGTTTGAGTGAGTCAATTAAGGAGTGCCAACGAGAATCAATTTTACCTTGTGATTTAAGTGGCTCAGCGGGGTTAAAGCGGTCATAAAGCATCAAACCAACCATATTAGATCCCAAAATGATCGCAGACAGTGTCACCGCAGTTGTGCCAATAATCGGCAGTTTATGCTCTAAATCATCTAACTGACCAAGTAAATAGCCCATTAAGAAAAGAATAATATAAAGCAAAAACATCACGATATGATTTATTTTTGCAATATAGGATTTATTATTGACCTTTAATAAATAACCTAACACCATTGGTATTAAGACAATTAATAAGCCATTTATCATATCCTGCATCATACATTTCCTTTCTTATTCCATTAGAGCTAGCATACCCTTTTTATCCCATTTTTTCAAAGCGCATAAAAAAAGTGCGGTCAAAATTGACCGCACTTTTAATCATCTAAAAAATTAAATTTATTAGCCATTTACTTGGCGACGTGCTAATACAGCATCGGATAACTGTTTTAACACGATTTCTGTATCTTCCCAACCGATACAAGCATCAGTGATACTTTGCCCGTAAGTCTGAGCTTTACCATCGACTAAGTCTTGACGACCTTCAACGATATGACTTTCCACCATAACACCGAAGATCTGCTTTGAACCACCTGCAATTTGCTGGCAAACATCTTCACAAACTTCCATTTGTTTTTTAAATTGTTTGCTACTATTTGCATGACTGAAATCAACCATTACATGTGGAATACGACCTGATTTTTCGATCTCTGCACAAACTTTTGCAACATCTTCTGCTTTATAGTTAGGACCTTTATCCCCACCACGTAAAATGATGTGACAGTCTTCATTTCCTTTTGTTGAAACAATGGCAGAATGACCAAATTTTGTCACAGACAAGAAATAATGCGAAGCTTCTGCCGCGCCCATTGCATCTAAGGCGACTTTCACGCCACCATTTGTGCCATTTTTAAAGCCTACCGCACAAGATAAGCCTGAAGCTAATTCTCGGTGTACTTGAGATTCAGTTGTTCTCGCACCAATTGCGCCCCAGCTCATGAAATCAGCCACATATTGTGGTGTGATCATATCTAAGAACTCACCTGCTGACGGGACGCCTAAATTATTGATGTCAGATAATAATTTACGTGCAATACGTAAACCATCATTTAAACGATATGTATCATTTAAATAAGGATCGTTAATTAAGCCTTTCCAACCTACTGTTGTACGCGGTTTTTCAAAGTAAACACGCATCACCACTTCAAGTGTATCTTTATATTCATCACGTAATACTTTTAAACGTTTGGCATAATCTAATGCGGCTTTAGGATCATGAATAGAACAAGGACCAATTACTACAAGTAAACGGTCATCTTTTCCATGAATAATATTGTGTGCGTGCAAGCGGGTTTCATGAACTAAATCAGCCGCTTCTTGACTTGCAGGAAATTTTTCTAATAAGGCAATTGGGGGTAATACCTGATCGACTTTTTCAATTCGGGTATCATCATTTGCAACTTTTACTTCGATTTCTTCTTTCTTCGTCGCCATATGTCACTCTCTAAATCTTAAATGTTGTGCTTAAATCTAATGGCGTTACTCTACACCTATTTTTTGTACTAGTAAACTAGTTCATTTGAATTCTTACACAATTATTATGTGATTGCGTAAAATTTATACTACCTAGGCAGTAAAACAGGGCGTTATTAAACTATATTTCCGCCTTGTCTGGCAAGGTTTTTGACGTAAAAATAGGTTGTACCAGCCCTATTTAAACAGAATGATTCTTTTATTCTTCAAATTAACAAAGAGGTTTAGATAAATGCGGGCAAAAAGAACAATTTCAACATCTACCGTACTTTTTAAAAATATTTTTTCAATGCCCTTGTTTTTACTGAACATCCCCCTCATTTTTTTGTCTGATTGAACACTTATTCAGTCATTTATTTTTACTTGGAGAACTCTATGAAGAAAAGAAATTTTGTATTAACCGGTATAGCATTAGGTTTAAGCGTGTTTGCAACCTCTTTATCCGTTCAAGCGGCTATTCCAAATGAGATTGTCGAACAAGGCAGCCTTGCACCAATGTTAGAAAAAGCACAAGCAGCAGTTGTGACCCTTTCTGTTGAAGGCAAAGCAAAAGCTAACAGCCGTTCAGCATTACCTGATGATATTCCAGAAGAATTTAAATTTTTCTTTGGTGATCAATTTGGCGAACAATTCGGCGGAGATCGTGGTGCATCACGCAACTTCCGCGGTTTAGGTTCTGGCGTGATCATCAATGCAGATAAAGGCTATGTTTTAACGAACAATCACGTCGTAGATGGCGCAGATAAAATTACCGTAAAATTACAAGACGGACGTGAATTCAAAGCCAAACTCGTTGGAAAAGACGAACAATCTGATATCGCTTTAGTACAAATCGAAAAACCAACTAACCTCACCGCGATCAAAATGGCTGACTCCGATAAATTACGCGTAGGTGATTTTACCGTTGCTATCGGTAACCCATTCGGTTTAGGCCAAACCGTCACCTCTGGTATTGTTTCGGCGCTAGGTCGCTCTACTGGTTCAGATAGCGGTGCATATGAAAACTATATCCAAACTGATGCGGCGGTAAACCGTGGTAACTCTGGTGGTGCATTATTGAATTTACAAGGTGAATTAATTGGTATTAATACCGCAATTATTTCTCCAAGTGGCGGTAACGCCGGGATTGCATTTGCAATTCCAAGCAACCAAGCCAACAACCTTGTCCAACAAATCTTAGAATTTGGTGAAGTACGTCGTGGTTTACTCGGTATTAAAGGTGGCGAATTAAATGCCGATTTAGCAAAAGCCTTTAATGTTAGTGCACAACAAGGTGCATTTGTGAGTGAAGTCATTCCAAATTCTGCTGCAGAAAAAGCTGGCTTGAAAGCGGGTGATGTGATCACTGCAATGAATGGTCAGAAAATCTCAAGCTTCGCCGAAATGCGTGCAAAAATTGCAACTTCTGGTGCAGGTAAAGAAATTGAACTCACTTATTTACGTGATGGCAAAACTGACAACGTAAAAGTGACCTTACAAGCAGACGATGGCTCTCAAACGGCAAGTAAAACAGAACTTCCTGCACTAGATGGTGCAACCTTAAACAACTACGATGCAAAAGGTGTTAAAGGTGTAGAAATTAGTAAAGTACAGCCAAATTCAATGGCGGCACAACGCGGTTTAAAATCGGGTGATATCATCATCGGCATCAACCGTCAGCCAATTGAAAGCACGCAAGACTTACGCAAAGCGCTAGATGAAAAACCATCTGCTGTTGCACTCAATATCTTACGTGGTAAAAACAACTTCTACTTATTAGTGCAATAAAATAAAAAAAGAGCGGTCAAATTAACCGCTCTTTTTCTTTATTCCGATATCATAAATTGCTCTCTCAATTGATGAAGCTTATCGCGTACTGCGGCGGCTTTTTCAAACTCAAGATCTTGAGCAAATTTATACATTTGTTGTTCCAATTTCTTAATTTGTTGTTGGAATTCTTTGGCGGATTTAGGTGCATTGTAAAGTGCGGTCGGTTCAGCTGCTGTTTTACCACGCTGTTTCGATTTGGCTTTTTGATTTGCACCTTGACCAATATCTAACAACTCGCCCACTTTCTTATTCAATGCCTGTGGAACAATGCCGTGCTCTTCATTGTATTTCATTTGTTTTTCACGACGGCGATTCGTTTCGGTAATGGCTTTTTCCATAGATTTAGTGATGCTATCCGCATATAAAATTGCTTTACCATTTAAGTTTCGAGCAGCACGGCCGATAGTTTGGATTAAGGAACGTTCAGAACGCAAGAAACCTTCTTTATCCGCATCTAAAATTGCCACAAGAGAGACTTCTGGAATATCCAAGCCCTCACGTAACAAGTTGATACCAACCAATACATCAAACTCGCCTAAACGTAAATCACGAATAATCTCTACACGCTCAACAGTATCAATATCTGAATGCAAATAACGGACACGAATACCGTGCTCGTCTAGGTAATCCGTTAAATCTTCCGCCATTTTCTTCGTCAGCGTTGTCACTAAAACACGCTCATTTTTGTCCGCTCTTTGACGTGCTTCAGACAGCAAATCATCCACTTGAATGGACACTGGACGAATTTCAATTTGCGGATCGAGTAAGCCTGTTGGACGCACAACCTGATCGACAATTTCAGTACCCGATTTTTCCAATTCATAAGGACCAGGTGTCGCTGAAACGTAAATCGTCTGTGGCGCTAAACGTTCAAACTCTTCAAAACGCAATGGACGGTTATCTAATGCAGAAGGCAAACGGAAACCATATTCCACCAAAGTTTCTTTACGTGAGCGGTCTCCACGATACATCCCACCAATTTGTGGTACTGTCACGTGTGATTCATCAATAATCAAAATCGCATCAGACGGCATATAATCAAATAATGTCGGAGGCGGTTCGCCTTCATTTCGGCCAGAAAGATAGCGTGAATAGTTTTCGATGCCTGAGCAATAACCGAGCTCGTTCATCATCTCAATATCAAACTGCGTGCGTTGGGTAATGCGCTGCTCTTCCAACAATTTATGCTCTTTGATGAAATACTCACGGCGTTGCACAAGTTCCGCTTTGATTTTTTCAATAGCATCTAAAATACGTTCTCTCGGTGTCACATAGTGCGTTTTCGGATATACCGTAAAACGAGGAACAGCACCAAAACTTGTGCCCGTTAAAGGATCAAATAAACTTAAACGTTCAATTTCATCATCAAATAATTCAATTCGTATCGCACGATCGTCCGATTCCGCAGGGAAAATATCAATCACTTCGCCGCGCACACGGAATGTACCACGCTGAAAGGCTTGATCGTTTCTTGTGTATTGTAATTCCGCCAACTTCGCTAAAATCTGACGTTGATTGATAATTGCACCTTGCTGTAAATGCAACATCATTTGTAAATAGCTATCTGGGTCCCCCAAACCATAAATCGCTGAAACAGATGCGACTACGATAGTATCTCGACGCTCCAAAAATGACTTCGTAGCTGAAAGACGCATCTGTTCAATCTGATCATTAATAGAAGCATCTTTCTCAATAAAGGTATCACTACTCGGTACATAAGCTTCCGGCTGATAGTAATCATAGTATGAGACGAAATACTCCACCGCGTTTTCAGGAAAGAATGCTTTCATTTCTGCATAAAGCTGAGCAGCAAGGGTTTTATTTGGGGCAAGTAACATTGCTGGGCGATTTAACGTCGCGATAACATTTGCAATAGTAAAGGTTTTACCAGAGCCCGTTACCCCGAGAAGGGTTTGATGCGCCAAACCATCCTCTAAATTTTCGACTAATTTTTCGATTGCTTGGGGCTGATCACCGGACGGTTTAAAATCGGAATGAAGGATAAAAGGCTTCGTGTTAATTTTCTCTGCCATAAGTGTGGTCAATTTTTTTACTGTTTTAGAAGTGTGGTTATTTTAACACATTTATTACTCCAAATTGAGCGATAAAAATCCAAGTTTTACACACACTTAGGCGTGTCAAGTCTTAAACACTTCAAAATTGAAAAATATTTTATTTTTTTTGCTGGACTTTATTTAACGTATTGATATTTAAACAAATATTACCGAATGGCTAATAGATGAGCAATTTGAGACAAAGCCAGTCTGCACCAGTGGTTGACCATTTTAAACAAAAACAATCCACAAAGTTATCCACAGGCTTTGTGGATAGCAAAAACGGTAAATTTTTTTGTAATTTTTTTCATTTTGAGTATTGACAAGCGACAGGTCGCTCATTAAAATGCGCGCCTATTCTTTGTAATACCAAATTTATTCCTCCTTAGTTCAGTCGGTAGAACGGTGGACTGTTAATCCATATGTCGCAGGTTCGAGTCCCGCAGGAGGAGCCAAATTTCTCTTTTGGTTTAGCTTTCGTTTGTCTCCTTTTACGAATCCTAAATTTGTAGCCAAAAGAATTTAAGCCCATCGTGTTGATGGGCTTTATTTTTATCTAATCTATACTGATTTAATGAATTATCAGGCTAATTTAATGATGAACGATCATCCATTAAATTATCACATTCCCAGCCGATATAGTCGCCTGAAAACTCCATAGCTAATTTTTCAAAACGCTCTACCCAATCGAAGATCTCATTACTATCTAATGAAAGCTCTTGCTCCAATTTCACCATGAAATAAGGTTGTTCATCTTCTTCTGTTTGAATAGCTTGGCTAGAATATTTAAGAGTGTTAAAAGACACTTTTCCAAGCGTTAATTCATCCATGAAAGGGAACATTTTTTCTTCTTCATCAAAATGAAAAGTATGCTCAATCAAATAAGTATCGCTTAAATTGCGCCCTTTGCTATTCAGCATACTCAAAATCTCTTCTGTCGCATTTAATTTCATTTCCAATGGCGAAGCCAGTAAGAAATCGAAATAGGTATCCCAATTGGGATCATCCTGCACATTGATCTCTGAAACAAAATCAAGCTGTTGAAGGGTTTCTTTAAGCAAAGCATCATGTTCACAATAAAAATGCATTTTTGCCTGATGATTGCAAATAAAATGTCCAGCAAAGAAAACATTCGGAAGTGCGGTCAATTGTGCAAGGATTTTAAAAAGACGATTAATCAATTTTTCATATTCGTCTTCATTCGGCAAACCATCCTCATCTCCCTGATAAGGCACGGTAAATTGCACAACCTTACTGAGATGTTTACCATGATAAACATCTAAATCTTCAATATTTGCGGTAAACACGGCAGGCATACCATTCACTTGTGAACGGTAATTCTGCCAATTTGCCATATCCATGTTACTTTCCTATTTAAACTCTGCCCAGATTGGTGCGTGATCTGACGGTTTTTCCATCGCACGAATATCCAATGCAATACCGACATCCACGCAACGCTCTGCTAATTGATGATTAACTAAAATATGATCGATACGTAATCCACGGTTGTCATCAAAACCTTTTGAGCGATAATCAAACCACGAGAACTTGTCATTGACTGTTGGATTTAATTTGCGGAACGTATCTTCCAATCCATAATCGTATAAACGTTGATACCATTCACGCTCTTCGGGTAAGAATGAACATTTACCGGTACGCAACCAACGTTTGCGGTTTTCATCGCCGATACCAATATCTAAATCAGTTGGACTGATATTCATATCACCCATAATTAAAACCGGATTAGCTTTATCGTGATCTTGCTCTAAATAACGTTGAAGATCCGCATAAAATTTTTCTTTTGCCGGAAACTTCGTTTCATGAGCACGACTTTCTCCTTGTGGGAAATAGCCATTAATTACCGTTAACAAACCAAACGGGGTTTCTAAATCCGCCATAATAATACGTTTTTGCGCATCTTCATTATCCGTTGGAAAACCACGTCGCACGGCTTTTGGTTCTTTTTTAGTTAACAGGGCAACACCATAATGACCTTTTTGTCCATGGTGAAAAACGTGGTACCCCCAATTATCAGTAATTGTATAAGGAAAATCTTCATCCGCTACTTTGATTTCTTGTAAACCAATCACATCCGGTTGGTATTTTTCAATAATTGCTTCAAGTTGATGAGGGCGAGCACGTAAACCATTAATATTAAAAGAGATAAATTTCATTTTTGTTCCTAATTTAAAAAATTGAGTCTATTATACAAAATAATTGAAATCTTAACCGCACTTTTCCTCTTGTAACGGAAGAAGTTACGCCTATTAATGTAATTACTCTTCAGTTGCAATCAAATAAATTTTATCCTTCTTTCTCATTAAAATTTTTCCTAGAAACGCACTTTATAAATAAAAGTAACTTGCTTATACTTACAATGTTTTTATTACTCACTCGGATCATTTTATGAATACTTATACTTACTTGTGTTTCCTGACCACAATAGCCATTCTTATTAGTTTTATCACCCGTAAGCTGAATGATAATATCCAATATACGATTGCTATCACAGCCACTTCAATGGCGGGATCACTATTTCTCGTTTTGCTAGGTTATTTCAACTGGTTTAATTTAGATGATATTGCAACTCGTGTTATTGAACGTATTGATTTTAAAGATTTCTTATTGAACGGGATTTTAGGCTTTTTACTCTTTGCCGGTGCCTTGGGCATTAAACTTCCAGTCTTAAACAATCAAAAATGGGAAATTACCACTTTCGCGCTGTTCTCAACGCTTGCTTCCACCTTTTTTATTGGTTTTCTACTTTATGGCGTTGCCTTACTTTTCGGCTGGCATATTGATTTAATTTACTGCATCTTATTTGGTGCCCTCATATCGCCTGATGACCCGATTGCCGTACTTGCCATTATCAAAAACTTAAAAGCACCAAAGCGCTTATCTATGCAAGTGGAAGGCGAATCACTTTTTAATGATGGGATTGGCTTGGTAATTTTCACTACGGTTTTTGCCGTCGCATTTGGCGGACATGAACCGACAGCAAGCGGCATTCTCCATTTATTTTTTAAAGAAGCTTTAGGTGGGATTGCATTTGGATTGGTTTTAGGTCTCTTCGCCCATTATCTGATTTCAGCCACCGATGATGGTTCATTAGAAATTCTTTTGACCTTAATCGTACCCACTGCGGGCTTTATGCTTGCTAATCTCTTACACGTCTCAGGGGCATTAGCGATGGTTGTCGCCGGGATTTTAATCGGGAATTGGACAAGATACACCGGCTTTTCTCAACAAAGCCAACGCTATTTAGATCACTTTTGGGAAATGATCGATCACTTTCTCAATTCTTTACTCTTCATCTTGATCGGTTTAGCAATTTTATTGATTCATGTGTCTTGGCAAGGGTTAATCTTAATTTTCCTTGCTATTCCAGTGTGCTTAATCTGTCGCTATGTAAGTGTTTGGTTGCCATTCCAAGTCATGAAACGCTACCGTAAATACAACCCTTACACCATGAAAGTGCTCACTTGGGGCGCCTTACGAGGCGGATTAGCTCTGGCTATGGCACTTTCTATTCCAAGTGGTCAATTTTATATTGAAGGATTAGAAATGGATGTTCGCGATCTTATTTTAGGTATGACGTATGCAGTAGTGGCATTCTCAATTCTCGTGCAAGGCATGACAATTGAAACCTTAATTCGTAAATCAAAAGAAGCTACCATGCGTGAACGTGGCTATACAGGTATCGGATTAGCGAAATAATCAATAAAGTTTATATCGTTGGCTCAGTGTTTACTGAGCCAAATTTTTGAATCTGAGACATGACACCGTCAAGATGCCACCACTCCCCTTCTTTAGGAAGAGTAAACACATCAAATGCCTGACCTTTAAATTCAAATTGCAATCTTGCAGCGTGCAAATAAGTGCGGTCAATATTTTCAGTGTTTTTACCATAAAGCAGATCCCCTAAAATTGGGCTCCCTAAGCTTTTCATCGCAACACGCAATTGATGGGTTTTACCGGTTTGTGGCTTTAAGATAAATAACCGTAAATTAGGCTCACAACTTACACTTTCAAAACGCGTAATTGCGGGGTTTTCTTTCGATTGGCAAAGTTTCCAAGCTCCATTACGAACCTTTTGCATATCGCCGACAATCAATCCTTGTTTCTTTTTGGGCTTTTGATTGCTGAGTGCAAGGTAAGTCTTTTGGATATGGTGTTCAGAAAAAAGTCGGAAAAATTCAGCTGCACTTTCGGCATTTAGTGCCAAAATAAGTAAACCTGATGTCACTTTATCTAATCGATGAACAAGCCAAACTTGTGGCACGCCAAGCTGCTCGGCAAGCAAAGTGGTTAAACCAATTTCGCTTTGATCTTTATGCACGCTCAACCCACAAGGCTTGTAAATAATGATAAAATCATCGGTCTGATAAACAATGTCTAATTTCATAAGTGCGGTTAAAAATTAATGAATTTTGAACATATTATACTGGTTTATATTATTCCCGTGTTAATTTGGGTGGCAGTTATTTCTGTCACCTTGCGTTTGCTCGTCAAAAAACAAGCGGTTTCTGCTACGTTGTCATGGCTGATGATTATCTATCTTGTGCCACTGATTGGCGTTATTGCTTATTTAATTTTTGGTGAGATAAAACTCGGTACTCGACGAGCCAAAGTATTTCAATCATTAAAACCTAAATATACACAATGGCTTCAGCAACTGTCTGGGCAAAAAGATCTGGTCGCACATTCCCAGGATCCTCGTTATCGTGCCTTATTTAAACTAGTCCACCATCGCTTAGGTATTCCAAACATTCGAGGTAATGAATTACATATTCTTGATACACCAGAAAGCATCATTCAAAGTATCATTCGTGATATTCAACAAGCGCGTCATTCCATTAATATGGTGTTTTATATTTGGAGTAATGATGGATTAATTGATGAGGTGAGACAAGCCTTAGAAGAAGCCGTACAACGCGGGGTTAAAGTTTGCCTTTTACTCGATTCCGTTGGCAGTCATGCTTTTTTGAAAAGCCCGATTTGTAAAGAAATGCGAGCGAAAGGCATTGAAATTACTGAGGCGCTTCATGTAAATTTATTCCGGATGTTCTTCAGTCGAATTGATTTACGCCAACATCGTAAAATCATCATCATTGATAATCAAATTGCCTACACAGGCAGTATGAATATGGTAGATCCGAATTTCTTCAAGCAAGATAGCAACGTAGGCAATTGGATAGACGTGATGGTGCGAATCAACGGTCCTGTTTCGCCAATTTTAAATAGCTTACATGCTTGGGATTGGGAAATTGAAACGACAGAAGAATTACCCCTGTTATTACCAAATTACCCGCTCGTGGAAATTGATGATAATGACACCCATTCTGTGCAAGTCATTGCGAGCGGTCCTGCGTTCCCAGATGACTTAATTGCGCAATCTCTTGCAACAGTTATTTATGCGGCAAAAGAAAGTATTGTGATCACATCACCTTACTTTGTGCCAAGTCACAATATTGCTGAAGCATTACGTATTGCCGCATTCCGTGGTGTTGATATCACGCTTATTTTACCTAAAAACAATGACTCCTTGATGGTTCGTTGGGCGAGTCGAACATTCTTTGATGATTTACTCGAAGCTGGCGTCAAAATTTATCATTTTGAAGCAGGGCTTCTGCATACTAAAAGTGTGTTAATCGATAATAAACTTGCACTCGTTGGTACAGTAAATATGGATTTACGTAGCTTCTTGCTTAACTTTGAAATCACTGTTGCTGTAGAAGATCGTAATTTTGCCAATGAAGTCGCTACACTTCATGAAAATTATTTAGCGAATTCTTCTGCACTCAATATGCAAGAATGGATCAATCGTCCTTTCTATCATCGAATCATAGAGCGGTTATTTTTCTTGTTTAGTCCATTACTCTAATTTTCACAATAAATACAAGAAGGGCGTACATAAGTACGCCCTTTCTTTTTATCTTTTATGATTAACGTTTTTTCACGATAAACACCAAAGCTACTAAAACAGCTGCTGTTGTCACAAATCCAGCTAAACCAGATTCTGTAAAGCCAACCACAATGTAGCCCACAGCACTTGCTGTCGCAACAGTTGCCGCATAAGGTAATTGTGTCGTGACGTGATCCATGTGGTTACATTTTGCTCCAGTTGATGACAGAATCGTTGTATCCGAAACCGGTGAACAGTGGTCGCCACATACCGCGCCAGCCATGACGGCAGATAGGCAAGGAAGTAATAACTCTGGAGCAGAGTTGGTCGCCATTGCAGCTGCGATTGGTAACATAATGCCAAATGTCCCCCAACTTGTCCCGGTTGAGAATGCCATTGCTGAACCAAGGATAAATAAAATCACAGGTAAAAATTGAACAGGAATACTGCCACTCACTAAAGAAGATAAGTATTTACCGGTTTGTGCATCACCCACCACTTTATTGATTGTCCACGCAAAGAATAGGATTGCAATTGCACCTAACATAGATTTAATACCGGCAATCCACGCTTTTCCGTATTCTTGTAAAGAAACTTGACGCTCAAGAATAATCAATAATGTTGACATAGCAACCGCACTTGAACCACCAACAACAAGCGAAATACCTACTGTTGTATTTTCAAATGCACCTAAGAGGCTAAATGGTTTTCCATCTGCCGCTAAAGCCTCACTACCCGTATGAATCATCATGAAAACAGTGACGGTAATTAAGACTAAAATCGGTAAAATTAAGTTGCGAACTTTACCTTTCACACCTTCAATGACTTCTTCTTTATAATCTCGCTCCATAGCTAATTTTTCATGACGTGCCATTGATGCAATATCAAAGGAGAAATAAGCCACAAAGAACACCATCAATAATGAGAAAATCGCATAGTAGTTCATTGAACTCATGGCAACGAATGCCCCCATCGGTGTATAAGAGGTAATAGAATATGTCGCCAATAGACCTGCCACGAGTGTAATAATGTATGCACCCCAGCTTGATACCGGCATCATGACACACATTGGTGCAGCAGTGGAGTCAAGGATATACGCTAATTTAGCACGAGAAACTTTAAAACGATCGGTTACTGGACGTGCAATGGCACCCACTGCAAGACTATGGAAATAATCATCAATAAAGGTTACAAACACTAAAGATGCCGCTAATAATTTCGCACCACGACGACCTTTAATTTTATTTTGTGCCCACTCAGCAAATGCACGGTTGCTGCCTGATACGGTTAAAAGTGCGGTCAATACGCCAAGTAAAACTAAGAAAAAGACGATATTCATATTTGAATTCATGCCTTCTTCGCTACTATAAACTAATGCCACAACATTATCTTTTAAATAAATAAGTGCATTCAATGGGTTGAAATCAACCAACATTAACGCACCGACAATAATCCCTGCACTGAGGGAGACCAAAACCCGACGAGTTGCAATTGCTAAAATAATCGCAAGCAATGCGGGTATAATTGAATAAATAGATGAAGAATAATCGACTAGTTCCATTAAGTTATACCTAATAATTTAATGGAGACAACGGCAAGAAAAGACACAATGATGACCAGACCGAACCGTAGCGCTCCATAGTTAACACACAAAAACTATGACAGTCACGTTCCTTTCGAAGACGTGACCAACCGAATAAGATGACGCCTATTCGATTTCGGCAATCATTCCTTTCCTTTCCCTTCAACGCTATCCACTCTAGGAAAATACTTATAATGACCGCACCTCTACTGTTGTATAGGATGTGGAAAGATTACATTAAAACGAATAACATTACCAATAAAATCTTATCATCTTAGATAAAATTTTCTTTTTTTCAAAAAAGTTACATGTATTGTTAACATTTTATGAACTATTATTACAATAAATACTCAATTACAAAGTAGGGAATATTTATCGTTATTGTCATAATGAAGTCTGACCAATTAATTTTGAGTTTTAATTGCAAGATTTAATATTTACCTAACTTCTACTTTTCGTTATTATAGCTAACAGAGATAAATTAAATATTCACACATCATATAGGGGTTATTTATGAATGAATTGACAAAAGGTTTAACAAATCTTCGAAGTTTACGTGCTGCGGTACGTGATTTAACATTAGAGCAAGCAGAGAGCTCACTTTTAAAATTACAAACTGCAATTGAAGAAAAGCGTGCTCAAGCCGCGGAAATTGAACAAGCAGAACAAGAACGTCGAGCACGTATTGCAAAATATAAAGAATTAATTAAACAAGAAGGCATCACTGCTGAAGAATTAACTGCAATTATTGGTGCTGCATCTTCTTCAATTCGTAAAAAACGTGAACCTCGTCCAGCAAAATACAAATATACTGATGAAACTGGTCAAGAGAGAACATGGACTGGCCAAGGTCGTACACCTCGTGTGATTCAAAAGGCCTTAGATAAAGGTGTTTCTTTAGCTTCTTTTGAAATCTAATTTTATTATCGACTATGTAGAACCCATTTTTATGGGTTCTCTTTTTTTATTTACCTGGCAAAACATTCATTATGTTAGAAAAGAAAATATTACTGACCGACTGTCCTGATGATAAAGGCTTAATCGCTAAAATCACCAACATTTGTTACAAACATCAATTAAATATCCTCCACAATAATGAGTTCGTTGATTTTGAAACGAAACATTTCTTTATGCGTACTGAATTGGAAGGCATTTTTAATGAAGAAACCTTGTTAGCTGACTTAAATTATAGTTTGCCGGCTGGGACAAATTGCCACCTAATCAGCGCAAAACGTAAACGAATCGTGATTTTAGTCACCAAAGAAGCGCACTGCTTAGGTGATATTTTAATGAAAAATTACTACGGTGCATTAGATGTAGAAATTGCGGCAGTAATTGGAAATCACGATAATTTACGCGAATTAGTTGAACGCTTTGATATTCCATTCCATTGTGTCAGCCATGAAGGACTCACGCGCGTGGAACACGGTAAATTGCTCGCTGAAAAAATTGATGAATATGCACCTGATTATATTGTTTTAGCTAAATATATGCGTGTATTAAATCCTGAATTCGTGGCGCGTTATCCAAATCGTGTGATTAATATTCACCATTCATTCTTACCCGCATTTATTGGGGCAAAACCTTATCAACAAGCCTATGAGCGCGGCGTGAAAATTATCGGTGCAACAGCTCATTTTATTAACAATGAATTGGATCAAGGTCCGATCATCATGCAAAACGTGATTAACGTAGACCACACCTACTCTGCCGATGCAATGATGCGTGCAGGCCGTGACGTGGAAAAAACCGTATTAAGCCGTGCACTCGATCTTGCCTTACACGATCGTATTTTTGTGTATAAAAACAAAACGGTGGTCTTGTAATGAAAGCTATCACCTTAGAGCCGATTTCCCGTATTGAAGGTGAAATCAACTTACCGGGCTCGAAAAGTTTATCGAACCGTGCATTATTATTAGCGGCATTAGCTAAAGGCACCACAACGGTTACTAACTTGTTAGACAGTGATGACATTCGCCATATGTTAAACGCCCTCAAAGCTTTAGGGGGGAATTACCAACTATCTGAAGACAAAACTCGCTGCGAAGTTGAGGGCTTAGGTGGCGCGTTTCAGGTTGAAAATGGCTTATCACTGTTTCTCGGCAATGCCGGTACGGCCATGCGTCCTTTAACAGCGGCGCTTTGCTTAAAAGGCAACACAGAAGGCGAAGTTATTTTGACTGGTGAGCCACGTATGAAAGAGCGCCCAATCAAACATTTGGTTGATGCGCTTCTTCAAGCGGGTGCCGATGTTCGTTATTTAGAAAATGACGGCTACCCTCCACTTGCAATTCGCAATCAAGGGATTAAAGGTGGCGTAGTTGAAATTGACGGTTCAATTTCTTCTCAATTTTTGACCGCACTTTTAATGGCTGCTCCGCTTGCTGAGGGCGATTTAGATATCCATATTGTGGGTGATTTAGTCTCAAAACCTTATATTGATATCACCCTCGCGATGATGAAAGATTTTGGTATTTCGGTTGAAAACCACAACTATCAAGTGTTTAAGGTGAAAGGTAACCAATCCTATGTGTCACCGGGCAAATACATGGTAGAAGGTGATGCGTCATCTGCCTCTTATTTCCTTGCCGCCGCCGCGATTAAAGGCAATGTAAAAGTGACAGGAATTGGCAAACATTCCATTCAAGGCGACCGCCTATTTGCTGATGTACTCGAAAAAATGGGCGCCAAAATCACTTGGGGTGAAGATTTTATTCAAGCGGAACAAGCTGAGCTTCACGGTGTTGATATGGATATGAACCACATTCCTGATGCAGCCATGACGATTGCCACAATCGCCTTATTTGCAAAAGGTGAAACCGTTATTCGCAATATTTATAACTGGCGTGTGAAAGAAACTGATCGCCTTGCTGCAATGGCGACTGAATTGCGAAAAGTCGGTGCGGAAGTTGAAGAAGGTGAAGATTTTATTCGTATTCAACCGCTTGCGATCTCCCAATTTAAGCATGCTGAAATTGAGACCTATAACGATCACCGTATGGCAATGTGCTTTGCGTTGATTGCATTATCGGATACACCTGTCACGATTTTAGATCCCAAATGTACGGCTAAAACGTTCCCAACATTCTTCGATGAATTTGAGAAATTAAGTGTTCGAAGCTAAAACTGAAATAACAAAAGGCGAACAAATGGATGTTCGCCTTTTTCTTTTTTAAAACACCGTAAAAAATGACCGCACTTTTCACTACTCTGCTGAAGTTGGGATTTTATGACGAATCGACCAATAGATAGCGAGTCCCAATACCCCACAAGCTAAAATCACTAAAGCGGTTGAATAGAAAATATTGCCGATACCCACCAGTGGAGAGACTACGCCACCTAAGAAGAAGGGAGCAAAACCTAATAATGCAGAAGCACTACCTGCATATTGACGTTCACTTTCCATCGCTAAAGTAGAAATCGCAGGGAAAGTAATGCCCATTAATAACAACATAGCAAAGAAACCAATTTCAACAAATAACCAGTGCGGCTGAATAATTAACACGGCAATGGTATAAAGTGCAACAACTACGAAGCCCAGTACTCCAATTGCTAAAGCTTTACCATTTGACATTTTACCGCCTACATTTGAGCCAATGACTAACGCAGCACCATTCGCCCCAAAACATAAACTAAAGATAAATGCGCTTAAGCCATAGAAACTTTGTAAAATAAATGGTGAAGCAGCAATATAAGCAAACATTGCGCCAAGTAAAAAGCTTTCAATACCAACATAACTCATAAATAAGCGGTTTTTGATAATCACACCAAAGGTTGAGAATGTGGCAAATATTGAACCTTGTAAGCGATTTTCGACGCTTAAGCTTTCTTTCAAACGGAAGCAAAAAAATAAAACAACCAAACCAATCAAAGCAAGGAAAACAAATACCCCTTTCCAACTAATGTATTCCAACAATAAACTACCAAGAATTGGCGAAATAATTGGCGCGATCCCATTAATTGTCATTAATAAACCAAAGAAACGTGTCATTTCACGCCCACGATAAAGATCCGTTGCGACAGCACGAGAAATAACCACACTTCCTGCCGAAGAAAGTCCTTGAATCACTCGCAAGACAATCATCGATTCAATATTCGGTGCATAAACGATTAAGACTGTGCTGATAATATAAATAACTAATGAAATAATAAGTGGAATTTTTCGCCCAAATTTATCACTGAGTGGTCCAAGAAGTAACTGCCCTACTGCTAAACCAATCATAGCAGTAGTAAGCGTAAGTTGCGTCATTGAGGCGCTTGTTTCAAAAAAACTCGCGAGTTGTGGCAGTGAAGGTAAATAAAGATCCACCACAAATGGTCCAAATGCAGAAAGGACACCGAGTAATAACACAAGAAACAATTTTGAATTGGCTTTTGTCATAAAAATCCTCAATAAAAATCAAAATAGAAATAAAAAAATGAAAGGGGCTAATTTTACTTATATTCGCACAATAAATAAACAAAAAGCACCGAGTTCTCGGTGCTTTTTGTTATTTCTGAATGGAAGATAAAAATTCCTTTCGAGTTTCGCGATCTTCTAAAAAGACCCCGCCATAGGCTGATGTCACCGTATAACTGTGAGTATCTTTTACTCCACGCGCTTTCACACAGAAATGTGTCGCTTTCACATAAACTGCCACATCATCCGTTTCTAAAATCGTTTGAAATGCCGTTAAAAGCTGTTCGGTTAAACGCTCTTGCACTTGTGGACGTTGTGCAAAAAACGCCACAATGCGATTGATTTTAGACAAGCCAATCACCCAATCTTTCGGGTAATATGCGACGGCGACATTACCATCAATCGTCACAAAATGATGTTCGCAAGTACTGGTCAACGTGATGTCATTCACCTGCACCATTTCGCTCACTTTCATTTGGTTTTTGATTTTCGTCATTTTCGGGAAATTGGCATAATCCATTCCACTGAAAATTTCATCAATAAACATTTTAGCTAAACGATTTGGCGTTTCTTCTAAGCTATCATCACGTAGATCTAACCCAATCAATTTCATCACTTCACGCATATGCGAAGCAATCGCCGCACGGCGCTCATCTTTACATTGAGTCGGATTAATCATTGGTGTTTCGATGCCTTTGGCTACCAAGGCTCGGCGGACATTTTCCGCATCAGGTGAAATCGAGTTCATTCACTTTCCATTTATAAAAAAATAATGCGGCATTTTAGCAAAAGATGAATTATTCGTAAAATGCGAAAAATCACCCTAATTTATTAATTTCCTTCATATTGTATTTCGGGCTACAATATATCCACTTTTATTCTGATTAACCCAAAGGATTAATTATGTTGCCACTTGAAGATGCCTTGGCGCAAATGCTCCACCAACTTCCCTTCCCAACAAAAACTGAAACGCTAGCTTTAACTGAAGCGGCGGATCGTGTCTGTGCGGAAGATGTGATTTCTCCGATTAATGTGCCTTCTTTTGATAACTCCGCGATGGATGGCTATGCAGTTCGTTTAGCCGATTTACAGCAATCTATGACACTTTCTGTCGCAGGAAAATCTTTTGCGGGTAATCCATTTCAAGGGGAATGGGTAGCACAAAGTGCGGTCAGAATTATGACGGGTGCGATGATTCCTGAAGGTGCCGATGCGGTGGTCATGCAAGAAGAGGTCACCGTCAATGAAGATGGTACAGTTACCTTTGCGGCATTACCTAAAGCCAATCAGAATATTCGTCGCATTGGTGAAGATGTGAAAAAAGGTGATGTGGTCTTACATCAAGGCGATGAGTTAAATACCGTTTCTTTACCTTTGCTCGCCTCATTAGGTATCGCTGAAGTCAAAGCTTACCCACGTTTAAAAGTGGCCGTGCTTTCAACCGGTGATGAATTAGTCCCAGTCGGTCAACCGTTACAAGCAGGACAAATTTACGACACTAATCGTTTCACCGTGAAGTTAATGCTAGAAAAATTAAATTGTGATGTGCTTGATTTCGGTATTCTGCCGGATAACCAAGCGGAATTTGAAGCGGCTTTTGTGAAAGCACAAGCGCAAGCAGATCTGGTTATCACAAGCGGTGGCGTTTCAGTGGGTGAAGCTGACTTCACGAAAACTGTGTTAGAAAAAGTCGGTCAGGTGAATTTCTGGAAAATTGCGATGAAACCCGGCAAACCATTTGCATTTGGTAAATTAGAAAATGCTTGGTTCTGCGGTTTACCCGGCAATCCGGTCTCTGCATTAGTGACATTCTATCAATTGGTTCAACCGGCTATCGCTAAATTAAGCGGTAAAAAACACCCGAAAAAACAACCGCACTTTCAAGCGATTGCCCAAACTAATTTGAAAAAAGCGCCTGGCCGTTTAGATTTCCAACGTGGTTTCTATCAAATTAATGAAAATGGTCAACTTGAAGTGCATCCAGTGGGTTTCCAAGGCTCGCATTTATTCAGTTCTTTTGTGAAAAGTAACTGTTTTATTCGCCTTGAAAAAGATCTTGGCAATGTCGCTGCAGGCGAAATTGTCACCATTGAACCCTTTAATCACCTATTGGGGCAATAATGGCTGAATTAAGCTACGAAGAAGAACTGCGTTATAACCGCCAAATTATTTTAAAAGCGGTCGATTTTGACGGACAAGAAAAACTCAAAGACAGCCGCATGTTAATTATCGGCTTGGGCGGTTTAGGTTGTGCTGCAAGTCAATATCTTGCAGCCGCTGGCGTGGGTCATTTAACCTTATTGGATTTTGACACTGTATCGCTTTCTAATTTGCAACGTCAGGTGTTACATACTGATAGCCGATTAAATATGCCTAAAGTGGAATCAGCAAAAATTGCGTTACAACAGATTAATCCTCACGTAGAAATTGAAACCATCAATGCACAACTTTCCGAAGAAAAACTCGCGGAAATCATACCGCACTTTGATGTGATATTAGATTGTACCGATAACGTGGATATTCGTAATGCGCTCGATCGTGGTTGTGAGAAAGCGAAGATCCCGCTAGTTTCAGGTGCGGCGATCCGTTTAGAAGGACAAGTATCCGTCTTTACTTATGAACCCAATACCCCAACCTATCGCCAGCTTAGCCAGCTCTTTGGGCAAAATGTTTTAAGTTGTGTAGAGGCGGGCGTACTAGCTCCAATTGTGGGTGTTGTTGGCTCCATTCAAGCCTTAGAGGCTATCAAAGTGCGGTTAAAAATCGGTTTAAATTTATGTGGACGCTTGTTGTTGATCGATGGATTAACCATGCGTATCCGAGAAATGAAATTGACCGTTTAACTTTTCTCTTAACATTTGGGCTGGCAGAAAGTTTATCTAGACGAATCATTATGATGACTTACCATTGAAACAACCTATGGGTAATATTATCTTTGAATGTTTTTTCCGTTTATTTTTTGAAGGATTATTTGAATTTCTATTTAATAAATATCCCAAATTAGGTTGGGGATTATGGTGCGCATTTTCCCTGCTATTTGGTTTCTATTTCTTTGCCTTCCTTAATATAGACAAGTCTGCTTGGATAATTTGTTTATTAGCTATCATTTCAGGTGGGCTTACGATGCTTATTAGCATAGCTTTCATTTTTTTAATTGAAAAATTAGTCTTAAAGAAAAAGTAAGCCTTATAGATTAACTTTATTCTCCCACCTTAACGCACAAATTACCCATAAATAATTATCTCTCCCCTCGTGCATTCCCCAAAAACAAATGTTATTATTTTGCCCGACAATTCATTTGTCTATATCGCAAGTTTTGTGTATAGGAAAATGGTAGACACTTCAAAAATCTCTTCATTTTATACCGCACTTGCAAATCATCATTTCATCATTTTAAGGATTAACTCTCTCATGAAAGAGGTTTTGCAACAATTTAAACAAAATTATCTGATTAAATACTGGAATCCTGTCGCGGCAGTTATTGCTGCGGGGCTTATTTCAGCTTATTACTTTGGGGTAACTGGCACTTATTGGGCGGTTACGGGGGAATTTACCCGTTGGGGCGGTCATGCTTTGCAAGCGCTAGGTGTCGATGTGTCCGACTGGAGCTACTATAAAATTATCGGCATGCAAGGCACGATTTTTACTCGTATTGATGGCGTGATGATTTTAGGTATGTTCGCGGGATGTATTTCGGCTGCACTTTGGGCAAACAACGTAAAATGGCGTAATCAACCGCACAAACGTCGTATTGTTCAAGCCCTCATTGGTGGTGCATTAGCCGGTTTCGGTGCACGTTTAGCAATGGGCTGTAACCTCGCTTCTCTCTTCACCGGTATTCCACAATTTTCGGTTCACGCTTGGTTCTTCACTATTGCCACTGCTGTAGGTACTTACGCAGGCGTAAAAGTCACCTTACTTCCGATATTCCGCGTGAAATTAGAATTGAAAAAAGGCGCAGCAAAATTACAAGAAACGGATCCGAAACAAGCAAATCGTCGTTTTTGGATTGGTATGGTCGTCTTTTTTGCTTACCTAATCGCTTCACTTTATGTGATGACAAACTCTATCAAACTTGGCTTTGCGATGCTTTGTGGTTTAGCTTTCGGTTTATTAATTGAACGAGCTCAAATTTGCTTTACTTCCGCTTTCCGTGATTTATGGGTAACGGGTCGTGCTTATATGGCAAAAGCCATCATCTTCGGTATTATCGTGGGTACGCTTGGCGTATTCAGCTACATTCAATTAGGCGTACCAGCCAAAATCATGTGGGCGGGTCCAAATGCAATTATCGGTGGTTTATTATTTGGTTTCGGTATTGTGTTAGCTGGCGGGTGTGAAACCGGCTGGATGTACCGCTCAATGGAAGGTCAAGTTCACTTTATGTGGGTAGGCGTGGGTAATGTTGTTGGTTCAACCTATTTAGCCTACGCATGGGACGATCTTGCGCCTGTACTTGCGTTAGATTACGAAAAACTTAACTTATTGAAATCCTTTGGCCCAGTTGGCGGTTTATTAGTGAATTACGGCTTACTTATTCTCTGCTTAATCGCTGTTGTTTGGTGGGAACGCCACTTCTTGAAAAAAGCCAAAGCAAAAATTGCGGCAGCAAATCCACAAACTTGTGGTTGCTAATTAAATATTAACGAATTCATTCAAAAAAAGAGGACATTATTATGGCATTTACCGTTGTTCAAAAATTAGATAAAGATCCAAAAGACATCACCCCAGATTACACGTTAGATACGCTAGGTGAACCTTGCCCGTATCCAGCAATCGTGATGCTCGAAACCATGCCACAATTACAAAAAGGCGAAATTTTAGAGCTATTAAGTGACTGCGCTCAATCTATCAACAACATTCCTGTTGATACTAAAAACCACGGTTACACACTATTAAGCGTAGAACAAGATGGCACCAAATTACGCTATTTGATTCAACGTTAATGTAAAAAAGTGCGGTCAATTTTGACCGCACTTTTATATTTTTTAGCAAGACACATCGGATAAAAAACAACCCCATTTTTACTGTCAGCGCTTACATTGAATCCTATTCATAATACTCATATTGATAAGTCTTTTTGGTCTTCCATACCCCATCTTTGTTATAGATTATCTCTTCAATAACATTGCCATGTTTATCAAATTGATATGATACAGTGACCCAGTTGATGCGTTTTCCAACACTAAAAATTTCACTTTTTAATAAGCGATGATTTTTATCAAAATAATTTTTCACACTATTGATAAAAACGTTTAAAGATTCGGTAAATGAACCATCATTTTCGTAATGATAAGTATCGCAATCTCTTTCTACATTATCTTCAATTCGACATATTTTACTCAGTTTACCATTCTCATAGTCGTATTTTTTTATCTCTGATGTTGTTTTATTCTCTACATCATACTCTTGAGTTTTGAGCAAAGTACCCGCTTTATCATAAAAATGTTCTTTATATGATGATGAAAAATCTGGTGTGTCCTTATATTCTACAAACTGCATGACACCACTACCATCTGGATTATCTACATAACGATAAAATGCACTAAATGTTTTCAGCTCAGGATTGGTTTCAGTTACATTATCATCTTGAATTTCTAATAATCGATTCTGATCATCATACTTATAGTAACGAATTGTGATCTTTTCTTTATCAAAAAGAACGCCCTGTTCCTTTTCTTTTATTAAAAAACCTTGTTCATTATAAAAGGCGTCCAGATAACTTACACTCCCATTATCTGGTAAGGCTGAATTACCTTCCTCCTTGGATTTAATTGATTTCACTTTTCCTTGTAAGTGATGCTTTGCCCAATCATTCTCAATTGGAAATAGCGCGAAGGCAGAAGTTGAAAAAGAAAAAAGGAATAAAAAAAGGATGTGTTTACTCATGAAAATCTCTTAAAAAATTAAATACTGAATGATTCTAAATAATTACGAGAAAAATTCAATAAACAAAAACCGCACTTTAATCTCTCAAAGTGCGGTCAGTTTTACTTCAGTTTTTGCTTATTTGTTTAATGCAGTAAGAATGTCATCAACACGTTCTTTTGCATCACCAAAGAGCATTTGAGTGTTTTCTTTGAAGAATAATGGGTTTTGAACGCCTGCGTATCCCACCGCCATAGAACGTTTGAATACGATAACGTTTTGTGCTTTCCATACTTCTAACACTGGCATACCTGCGATTGGGCTTTTTGGATCTTCCATTGCAGCAGGGTTTACGGTGTCGTTTGCACCGATAACCAATACCACATCGGTATCTGCGAAATCATCATTGATTTCATCCATTTCAAGCACGATGTCATAAGGCACTTTCGCTTCCGCTAAAAGTACATTCATATGACCTGGTAAACGACCTGCAACAGGGTGAATACCAAAACGCACGTTAATGCCACGCTCACGCAATTTCGCTGTAATTTCAGCCACTGGATATTGCGCTTGTGCTACCGCCATACCATATCCTGGAGTGATGATTACAGAGCTTGCATTTTTAAGTAATTCAGCCACTTCTTCTGCAGTTGTTTCACGGTGTTCACCTTGTTCTTCATCAGAAGACACTTGAACATCATTACCAAAACCACCCGCAATAACGCTGATAAATGAGCGGTTCATCGCTTTACACATAATGTAAGAAAGAATCGCACCAGAAGAACCCACTAATGCACCGGTAACGATAAGCAAGTCATTGCTTAACATGAAACCCGCTGCAGCAGCCGCCCAACCAGAATAAGAGTTAAGCATTGAAACAACAACCGGCATATCCGCACCACCGATAGATGCCACTAAGTGCCAGCCGAATGCAAGGGCAATCGCGGTCATGAGTAACACTGGGAAGATATTATCTGGGTTGTTTAAGAATGCCACCATCAAGAAAGCAGAAACCACTAATGCCGCTAAATTTAATTTATGGCGATGTGGCAACATTAATGCTTTTGAATTGATTTTGCCGCTTAATTTACCGAATGCTACGATAGAACCCGTGAATGTTACCGCACCGATGAAGATCCCTAAGAATACTTCAACGTTATGGATATTCATTAACACAGGATCTGTTTCGTGTGTTAAGCCGTAACTGTTAAAGCCTACGAGCACTGCTGCTAAACCTACAAAGCTGTGAAGGATCGCAACAAGTTCAGGCATTTCAGTCATTTCAACTTTTAATGCACGTTGAACACCAATCACGCCACCGATAATCATCGCAATGATGATCCATAATGTGCCTTCAGATTGCGGGCCGAAAATGGTTGCGACAAGGGCAATTGTCATACCGACAATACCATACCAACAACCGGCTTTTGCCGTTTCATGTTTAGAAAGACCGGCTAAGCTCATAATGAAAAGTAATGCAGCGATAATATAGGCTGCTTGTACTAAACCTTCAGACATCGTCTTCTCCTTAACCTTTTCTAAACATCGCCAACATACGTTGAGTTACACGGAAACCACCAAAGATGTTGATGCTTGCCACCAAGATTGCCACAAAGGCTAATGCATCAATAAAGAAGTTGCCTGTTGGCTGTCTAATTTGCAGTAATGCACCCACAATGATGATACCTGAAATCGCATTGGTTACCGCCATAAGTGGGGTGTGTAAAGCGTGGCTGACGTTCCAAACCACGTAGTAACCAACTACACAAGCCAATACGAATACGGTGAAGTGAGAAAGGAATGCTGCTGGCGCCACAGATGCAAGCCAGAGGAATAACACACCTACACCCGCCATCACACCGTATTTGATGCGAGGATCTGCTGGTTTTTCTTCCTCTTTTTTAACCGCACTTTGTGCCGCTTTCGCTTCTTGTTTTGGCTGTGCTGACACTTGGATTTGTGCTGGTGGAATTTCTTCCCCATCACGTACTACGGTCACTCCGCGTAACACCACATCTTCAAAATCGATATTGATCTTACCGTCTTTTTCTTTACAAAGTAGTTTTAATAAATTAACTAAGTTTGTACCGTAAAGTTGGGAAGATTGTGTTGGTAAACGACTTGGGAAATCGGTATAACCAATGATTTTCACTTGGTTTTCAGTGGTGACAACTTTACCTGCTTCAGTGTAAGCACAGTTACCACCTGTTGCTGCCGCTAAGTCCACCACCACAGAACCTGGTTTCATGGAATCAACCATTTCTTTCGTGATCAAACGAGGGGCTGGTTTACCTGGAATCGCCGCGGTAGTAATAATGATATCCACTTCTTTGGCTTGTTCCGCATAAAGCTCCATCGCTCGACGGTTAAATTCTTCTGACATTACTTTCGCGTAACCATCGCCGCTACCGCCTTCTTCTTTGAAATCAATTTCTAAGAAAGACGCGCCCATACTTTGTACTTGTTCTTTTACTTCTGGACGAGAGTCAAAAGCACGAACAATCGCACCAAGACTATTCGCAGCACCAATCGCGGCTAGACCCGCTACACCAGCACCAATCACTAACACTTTTGCCGGTGGTACTTTACCTGCTGCAGTAATTTGTCCGGTGAAGAAACTACCAAATTCATGAGCTGCTTCAATCACCGCACGATAACCAGAAATATTCGCCATAGAGCTTAATGCATCAAGCGCTTGCGCACGGGAAATACGTGGCACAGAATCCATCGCTAATACATTAATTTTTTTCGACGTGAGTTTTTTCATTAAATCCGGATTTTGTGCGCGCCAAATGAAGCTCACAAGTGTTGCACCTTCCTTCATTTGATCAATTTCTGCATCCGTTGGTGGATTCACTTTAAAAATCACATCCGAATGCCACACTTCTGAACTTGAGCCAATTTTTGCGCCGGCGTCGATAAATGCTTGGTCTTCAAAACTTGCTTTGAATCCCGCATCATGTTCTACGATGACGTCAAAGCCCAGTTTTAAGATCTGCTGAACCGTTTTTGGCGTTGCCGCCACACGATTTTCGCTCTCAAGCAGTTCTCTAGGTACACCAATTAACATAAATGTTTCCCTCTGGTTGATGAAATTTCAGACAAACTCACGCCTGTCCCTGTCTCTTAAATGACAAAAAGTCATGCGACAGTAAATGTATCACTTATTACGGTTATTTGGGGAATTTTTTTAACTGGTTTTACAAGATATTGTGATAGGGATCACAAAAGTGTTGATATGAAAATGTCGTATGCAGAATTGCTCACTTAACCCAATGATTATTCCTGAGAAAGCGATTAATAAAAATAATGGAAAAATTGACCGCACTTAAATTAAAAGGATAAAAAAGCCCGATATGATTTATCGGGCTCTATGTTTAATTTGTACCACCAACGGTGATTTCATCAATTTTCAAGGCTGGCTGACCA
This sequence comes from Haemophilus parainfluenzae ATCC 33392, assembly GCF_031191205.1. Taxonomy (NCBI): domain Bacteria; kingdom Pseudomonadati; phylum Pseudomonadota; class Gammaproteobacteria; order Pasteurellales; family Pasteurellaceae; genus Parahaemophilus; species Parahaemophilus parainfluenzae. The sequence goes on from NZ_CP133470.1 coordinate 2,079,000, forward strand.
ACGCCGACCGGTACGCTTTGGCCATCTTTGCCGCATACACCAATACCAAGATCTAAATCGGTTTTATCTGCGACCATGGAAACTTTTTGCATCACATCGATACCGCTACCAATCAACGTTGCACCTTTAACGGGTTTCGTGATTTTACCTTTTTCAATGAGATAAGCTTCAGAAGTTGAGAACACAAATTTACCTGAGGTAATATCCACTTGCCCACCACCAAAGTGCGGTGCATAAATACCGCGATCCACAGAAGCAATTAAATCGTCAAATTTGCTTTGCCCCGCTAACATATAGGTATTCGTCATTCGAGGCATTGGTAAATGCGCATAAGATTCACGACGGCCATTCCCCGTTGGTTTCACGCCCATTAATCGTGCATTGAGTTTATCTTGCATGTAGCCTTGCAAAATTCCATCTTTGATTAAAACGTTACACTGACTTGGTACACCTTCATCATCAATGGTTAAAGAACCACGGCGGTTTTGTAATGTACCGTCATCCACAATCGTACATAATGGCGACGTCACTAACTCACCAATTTTACCCGTAAATAAGGAACTTTCTTTACGGTTGAAATCCCCTTCTAAACCGTGTCCTACTGCTTCATGAAGCAACACACCGGGCCAGCCGGCTCCCAATACCACCGGCATTAATCCTGCTGGTGCCGCGACTGCACTTAGATTCACAAGAGCTTGACGAACGGCTTCTTTTGCAAAATTAACGGCACGAATATCCCCATTTACTACTTCAAAGAACCAATCTAAGCCAAAGCGTCCACCTGAACCACAACTACCCCGCTCACGTTTACCATCTTCTTCCACGAGAACCGAAATGGATAAACGCACAAGCGGGCGAATATCTGCGGCAAGTGTACCATCTGTTGCGACCACTAATACTTCTTCATAAATTGAACTTAATGCAGCTGAGACACGAGTGACACGAGGATCTTCAGCTCGAGCCGTGCGATCCACGAGGTGCAATAACTCGATCTTTTTCTCTTTGCTTAAACTTTCTAACGGATTAATCGCCGCATAACGCTGAACTGCATTCACCGCATTAAATGCTTGAGGCGAAATTAAATTGCCTTCTTTAATTTGTGCGATACCTTTTACGGCCTCGGCACATTGTTGTAATGACGCTAAATTGATTTGGTCAGAATACGCAAAGCCTGTTTTCTCGCCAGAAACTGCGCGTACACCAACACCGCGATCAATATGAAAGCCACCTTCTTTAATAATACTATCTTCTAATACCCAGCTTTCATCTTGGCTTAATTGAAAATAAAGATCTGCATAATCAATATGACGATGTGACATCACATCAAAAATATTAAGCAATGATTGATGAGATAAATTGCTTGGTACAAGTAAGGTATCTGAAACCTGTTTTAACATTTGTTCTCCGAAATTAATCAAATTCTGTTTTCATCCCTCTTACTAAAGAGGGCTATTTCTTAAAAATTAGTTTAAATTATCCAATCCAAATTGGTATAAGGCATTTTTCTTATAACCATAAAGTTCTGCCACAATCGCCGCGGCTTTTTTTAAAGGCAATTCTTTGGCAATCAAGGTGAGCGCTTTAATTGCTTGTGGTGCAAATTCGTCACTATCTTCTGATTTTGGTTTACCTTCCACGATTAACACCATCTCACCTTTCGTGCGATTCGGATCTTCACTCAACCATTGACGAAGATCACTTAATTTATCTCCTGCAATCGTTTCCCATGTTTTTGTAATTTCACGTGCAAGTACGACATAACGATCACCCCCTAATACATCTTGCATATCAGCAAGGGTATCTAAAATGCGGTGAGTTGATTCATAGAAGATTAAAGTGCGGTCTTCTTCCGCAACGTTTTCTAACTTATCCTTACGAGCCTTGGTTTTCGCAGGTAAAAACCCTTCAAAGCAAAAACGATCAGAGGCGATGCCCGATGCACATAATGCCGTAATTGCCGCACAAGCACCGGGTAATGGCACTACTTTAATACCTGCCTCACGACATTGACGCACTAAATGAAAACCTGGATCGCTAATTAAAGGGGTTCCCGCATCTGAAATTAAAGCAATATTGGTGCCTTGTTTTAGCTTTTCTACCAATAAATGGGCTTTTTCTTGTTCATTGTGATCATGTAAGGCGAAAAAAGGCTTTTTAATGCCATAATGACTGAGCAATAAACCACTGTGGCGCGTGTCTTCCGCAGCAATTAAATCTACATGCGAAAAGGTCTCTAAAGCACGTTGTGTAATATCTTGTAAATTCCCGATTGGCGTAGCGACAATATATAAAATTCCGGTTAAATCATTCATTTTTGTTTGCTTTTACATTGTGAGATAAGTAAGATCGCCCATTATTGATTTATTCATTATGGAGCGAATATGTCTATTCTATTACAAGGTGGTCGTTTTAAAAAACGTTTAATGCCGATTTTATTGTCTGTTGCGTTAGCAGGTTGTTCTAACTTATTTGGCAGCAGCTTTACCCAAACATTACAGCGTGATGCCAATGCGAGCTCTGAATTTTATATGAACAAATTAGGGCAAACACAGGATAAAGAAGATCAACAAACTTACAAACTCTTAGCGGCGCGTGTATTAATTTCTGAAAATAAAGTACCCCAAGCGGAAGAGCTATTAACGGAGTTAGTTGACTTAAACGAAGCACAACAATTAGATCGTACGTTAATTGAAGCCCACATCGCCGCAGCAAAAGGCAATAATGATGTTGCTGAAGGTAAATTGCGTGCACTCGATCTGACTAAATTAAGTCCATCACAAAAATCTCGTTATTACGAAACCTTTGCTCAAACAGCAGAAAATCGTAAAGATGTGATTGAAGCGGTGAAAGCGCGTATTAAAATGGATGAGAGCTTAACAGACATGCAACGTCGTAAAGATAATGTTGATAAAACGTGGTCGTTACTCCGTTCTGCGAATACTGCTGTCATCAATAATGCCTCTGATGAAGGTAGCGTGGCATTAGGCGGTTGGCTCACCCTAATTAAAGCTTATAATGACAACATCCGTCAGCCGGTACAATTAAGCCAAGCATTACAAAGCTGGAAATCAGCTTATCCAAATCACGTTGCGGCAACCTTTTTCCCTAAAGAGCTAGAAAGCTTGTTGAATTTCCAACAAACGAATTTAGCTCAAATTGGTTTAGTTTTACCTTTAAGCGGCGATGGCCAAATCTTAGGTACAACGATTCAATCAGGTTTCAATGATGCAAAAGGTGACTCAACCATTCCAGTACAAGTGTTTGACTCATCGACCACCCCGATTAATGACATTATTGCACAGGCAAAAGCATCGGGTATTAAAGCGTTAGTAGGTCCATTACTTAAACAAAACGTCGATGCCATCATTGCGAATCCAAGTGCAGTACAAGGCATGGACGTGCTCACATTAAACGCAACAGCAAATACTCAAGCAATTAAACAAGTCTGTTATTACGGTTTATCTCCAGAAGATGAAGCAGAGTCTGCGGCGAACAAAATGTGGAAAGATGGTATTCGCAATCCAATCGTTGCAATGCCGCAAAATGATTTAGGACAACGTGTTGGTAATGCGTTCAACGTACGTTGGCAACGTTTAGCGGGTACAGATGCGAATATTCGCTACTATAACTTACCGGCTGATATTACCTACTTCTTCCAAGGTGCACCACAAGATACAAGTGCGCTTTATGTCATCTCTTCACCAGATGAATTGGCTGAAATCAAAGGTTATTTAGATACCAGCAATCCGAATGTCCGTATTTATGCAAGCTCTCGTTCTAACGCAGCAAGCAATACACCAGAATACTATGCGAAAATGAATGGCGTCCAATTTAGTGATATTCCATTCTTTAAACAAAACGATTCTTCACAATATCAAAAAGTGGCAGGCTCAACCGGTGGTGAATTCCAATTAATGCGTTTATATGCAATGGGTGCTGATGCTTGGTTGCTCATCAACCACTTTAATGAATTACGCCAAGTACCAGGTTACACCTTAAGCGGTTTAACCGGTCAGCTTAGCGCGGATTCAAACTGTGATGTGGATCGCGATATGACATGGTATCAAGTACAAGATGGTAACGTGGTAGCGGTTGCGAACTAATCCATGTTTTCATTAAAACGTCAACAAGGGGCGGGCTTTGAACATCAAGCCCGCCTTTTCTTAGAGTCTAAAGGTCTCAAATTCATCGCGGCGAATCAACATTTCAAATGCGGTGAATTAGATCTCGTTATGCAAGACGGACAAACTATTGTGTTTGTTGAAGTTCGTCAACGCTCCAGCTCAGCATTTGGATCCGCCGTTGAAAGTGTGGATTGGCAAAAGCAACAAAAATGGCTGAATGCCGCAAATTTATGGCTTGCTAAACGCAACCTAAGCCTCGAAGATGCAGATTGTCGTTTTGATCTTATCGCCTTTGGAAAAACCGCCAGTGATATCCAATGGATTCCTAATTTTCTCGATTAACCTTTTCCGATTATGTTACAAAAAGTTAAAGATATTTATAGCGAAAGTATTCAGATTCAAATCTCTGCTTCAAGTTTATTATCAGAAAATATTGCCACTGCCACACAAATGGTGATGCAATGTTTGTTAAGTGGTCATAAAGTGATTGCCTGTGGCGTCGCTCGCTCTTACGCGAATGCCCAATTTTTAGTATCAAACTTGCTTAATCGTTACGATTTTGAGCGCCCTAGTCTACCATCCGTAAATCTTAACCTTGAAAGTGCGGTCGGTTCTTCACTGGTTTTTGATCAACCTATCGATCAACTGTATCAACATCAATTTAACGCTATCGCAAAACCTGGCGATTTATTGATAGCCTTTGCGCCTCTTGGAACAGAAAAAGCAGTGCTAAATACGATTGCTAATGCCGTCAACAAAGAAATTCAGGTCATTGCCTTAACCGGTGCAAACAATGATGCGATTCAAGGTGTGTTAGCTGAAGCGGATCTAGAAATCTCTATTCCTGCCACCAAAGAAACGCGTATCTTAGAAAATCATTTATTCGTCATTAATGCACTTTGTGAGCTTGTTGATAGCACACTTTTCCCAAGAGCTTGACATTAAAGGATTTTCCAACCAAACTATTTCTAAAATTAATTGACTAATAGTTGACTCACTCATTTATGAAAAGGAGATTAATAATGAAATTAACCCCATTAAAAAAATTAGCTTTCGTGCTCGGGGCATCCATTATGTTACAAGGCTGTGTGGCTGCTGTACTAGGTGGCGCCGCTGCGGGAGCAAAAATTGCAACAGATCCTCGCACAATGGGGACGCAAGTCGATGATGAAACATTAGAAGTAAAAGTCGAAAATGCATTAGATAAAGATGCACAGATTAAATCTGAAGGTCGTGTACATGCCGTTTCCTATAGTGGTCGCGTATTATTAATTGGTCAACTTCCGAATGAAAGTGTAAAAGAAACTGCAACCAGCCTTGCAAAAGGCGTAGAAGGTGTAAGTGATGTTTATAACGAATTACGCGTAGGCAATAAAATTAACTTTGGTCAAATTACCAAAGACAGCTGGATTACCACACAAATTAAATCGAAGCTTTTTGTTGGTGACAATGTAAAAGCAACGGATGTAAAAGTGATCACTGAAAATGGTGAAGTATTCTTACTTGGAAACGTTACTCAATCACAAGGTAACTCAGCCGCAGAAATTGCAAGTAAAGTTTCTGGTGTTCAAAAAGTCGTCAAAGTATTTAAATACTTGAATTAATTAAATTTTCGAACGTTGAAGTGCGGTCAAAAATCATCTCGTTTTTGACCGCACTTTTTTCTTTACAAAAATTTACAAAAAAGATCCCGCCTAAAAAAACATCACTTCAAAGATAAGTTATTTATTTTAAATGACTTATCTTTTGTCAATAATCTAAGTAAAAAATTTACTGCTTGAATTCAATTTTAAAACACTCTATCTTGTGCAGCGTCATTTTCCATAACACTATATCTTGTGTTTTATTCAATTCATTTCTCTAGTAGGTTTATCTTCCATGAACAAAGGATTAATGGTTACGAAGCGCGATGGTACGCTTGAACAAATCAATTTAGACAAAATTCACCGTGTGATTACTTGGGCGGCTGAAGGCTTGGAAAACGTCTCTGTTTCTCAAGTTGAATTGCGTTCTCATATTCAATTTTATGAAGGCATTCGTACGTCTGATATTCACGAAACGATTATTAAAGCTGCAGCAGACCTAATCAGCAAAGATACCCCTGATTATCAATACCTTGCTGCACGTCTTGCGGTTTTCCATTTACGCAAAAAAGCGTATGGCCATTTTGATCCGCCTCGTTTATACGATCATGTGAAAAAATTAGTGCGCATGGGCAAATATGATCCTGCCCTTTTAGCCGACTATACTCGTGAAGAATGGGATGAAATGGACGGGTTTATTGATCACTGGCGTGATATGACCTTTTCTTATGCTGCTGTGAAACAATTAGAAGGAAAATACTTAGTTCAAAACCGTGTAACTGGTGAGATTTATGAATCTGCACAATTTCTTTATTTATTAGTTGCAGCGAGCTTATTCTCAAAATATCCACAAGAAACCCGTTTGGATTACATTCGTCGTTTCTACGATGCAACCTCAACCTTTAAGATTTCTTTACCAACGCCTATTATGGCGGGGGTTCGTACGCCTACGCGTCAATTCAGCTCTTGCGTATTGATTGAATGTGGTGACAGCTTAGACTCTATCAATGCTACCTCTGCAGCAATCGTAAAATACGTTTCACAACGTGCAGGTATCGGGGTGAATGCAGGTGCAATTCGTGCGTTAGGTAGCCCTATTCGTGGTGGTGAAGCATTCCATACAGGCTGTATTCCATTCTATAAACACTTCCAAAGTGCTGTAAAATCTTGTTCACAAGGTGGCGTACGTGGTGGTGCGGCGACAGTTTACTACCCGATTTGGCACTTAGAAGTTGAAAGCTTATTAGTATTGAAAAATAACCGTGGTGTGGAAGATAACCGTGTTCGTCACATGGACTACGGCGTACAGTTAAATAAATTAATGTATCAACGCTTAATTAAAGGCGCAGATATTACTTTATTTAGCCCTTCAGACGTGCCTGGACTTTATGAAGCCTTCTTTGCTGATCAAGATAAATTTGAAGAACTTTACGTGAAATACGAACAGGATCCAAATATCCGCAAACGTTCTGTAAAAGCCGTTGAGTTATTCTCTTTATTGATGCAAGAACGTGCATCAACTGGTCGTATTTATATCCAAAACGTGGATCACTGTAATACTCACTCACCGTTTGATCCGCTTGTTGCACCAGTGCGCCAATCTAACTTATGTTTAGAAATTGCATTGCCAACTAAACCATTACAACATTTCCATGATGAAAATGGTGAAATTGCGCTTTGTACACTTTCTGCGTTCAACTTGGGTAAATTAGATGATTTAGATGAGTTAGAAAATCTTGCCGATCTCGCAGTACGTGCATTAGATGCATTACTTGATTACCAAGACTACCCTGTTCCTGCGGCGAAACGTTCTTCATTAGGTCGTCGTTCACTTGGTATCGGTGTGATTAACTATGCGTATTACTTAGCGAAAAATGGCGTACGTTATTCTGATGGTTCAGCGAACGATTTAACTCACCGTACGTTTGAAGCGATTCAATACTATCTATTGAAAGCTTCTATGAACTTAGCAAAAGAATTAGGTGCATGTGAATACTTCAATGAAACCAATTACGCAAAAGGTATTTTACCAATCGATACATATAAGAACGATATCGATAGCTTAACGCAAGAACCATTGCATTATGATTGGGAAACGTTACGTCAAGAAATCAAAGAGTTTGGTTTACGTAACTCGACCTTAACCGCATTAATGCCGTCAGAAACCTCTTCACAGATTTCTAACGCAACAAATGGTATCGAACCACCACGTGGTCATGTAAGTATTAAAGCGTCAAAAGATGGTATCTTAAAACAAGTCGTACCGGATTATGAGAACTTAAGCGACAACTACGAATTACTTTGGGATATTCCAAGCAATGATGGCTACTTACACTTAGTAGGCATTATGCAAAAATTCGTGGATCAAGCAATCTCTGCAAATACCAACTACGATCCAAAACGTTTTGAAGATGGTAAAGTGCCAATGAAAGTGTTGTTAAAAGATCTTTTAACCGCTTACAAATACGGCTTAAAAACCCTCTACTATCAAAACACTCGTGATGGTGCTGAAGACAGCCAAGAAGATTTAGATGATGGCTGTGCTGGTGGGGCGTGTAAGATTTAGTTTTAAGGATATATAACATGATAATTTCATTATCTTTTAGCTCTAAATTTTTAACTGGTTATTCTAAAAGCTATTTAGAAGAGTTTATTCGTTTTTCTCAAAATAAAGTGGCTGAAATTTATCCTGATTGCCAATTAAAAATTAGATCTTTAGGACAAATTTATGTGTCATCCGTAAATCTGTCAGAATTAACTTACATTGCCTACCCAGCAATGGAAGAACCGATTCGTACAATTTGTATCACTATAGGGCGATTGTTGCCCCAATTATGGGAGCAATTTGTAAAAGAAAACCCATCCGATAGCGCAAGCGTCCACGCTTGTGCTAAGTAAATAAACTAAAGGCACAAGCGAAGACGCTTGCGCCAGTATGAAAAAACATTTTAAAAACTGACCGCACTTTACTCATAAGATTAAAGGACAAACAAAAATGGCATACACTACTTTCTCACAAAACAAAAACGACCAATTAAAAGAACCGATGTTCTTTGGTCAAAACGTTAACGTTGCCCGTTACGATCAACAAAAATATGAGACGTTTGAAAAGCTCATTGAAAAACAACTTTCTTTCTTCTGGCGTCCAGAAGAAGTGGATGTGTCGCAAGACCGTATCGACTATGCCGCGTTACCTGAACATGAAAAACACATTTTCATCAGTAACTTAAAATATCAAACTTTATTAGATTCTATTCAAGGTCGTAGCCCGAACGTGGCGTTGTTGCCGTTAGTGTCGATTCCGGAATTAGAAACCTGGATCGAGACATGGACGTTCTCCGAAACCATCCACTCTCGTTCTTACACCCACATTATTCGTAACATTGTGAACGATCCGTCTATTGTGTTTGACGACATCGTGACGAACGAAGAAATCATCAAACGCGCACGCGATATTTCTTCTTACTATGACGATTTAATCCGCGACAGCCAACTTTACAGCCTGTACGGCGAAGGCACTTACGCCGTGGATGGCAAAGAATGCGTCGTCACATTGCGTAATTTGAAAAAACAACTTTACCTTTGCTTAATGAGCGTCAATGCGCTTGAAGCCATTCGTTTCTATGTGTCTTTCGCGTGCTCCTTTGCCTTTGCGGAACGTCAATTAATGGAAGGCAATGCGAAAATTATTAAATTTATCGCACGTGATGAAGCCTTACACTTAACCGGTACACAGCACATTTTAAATATTATGGCTGCAGGTCAAGATGATCCTGAAATGGCTGAAATTGCAGAAGAATGTAAACAAGAGGCCTATGATTTATTCTTAGCAGCAGCGGAACAAGAAAAAGAATGGGCGGATTACTTGTTCAAAGACGGTTCAATGATTGGTTTGAACAAAGACATTTTGGTGCAATACGTGGAATACATCACCAATATCCGTATGCAAGCAGTAGGTCTTCCATTACCATTTGGTGCGCGTTCTAACCCAATTCCATGGATTAACGCATGGCTTGTTTCTGACAACGTACAAGTAGCGCCACAAGAAGTCGAAGTGAGTTCTTACCTTGTTGGTCAAATTGACTCTAAAGTCGATACCAATGATTTCGGTGATTTCGATCTTTAATTAATCACTCTACGTAAAGAGCGGTCAGTATTTTCAGAGTTTAAAACCTTTGGAAAATTGGCCGCTTTTTTGTTTACATACACGGTGAACCGGATTCAAGAGCCAAAGATAAAATTATCTTATGTGAAAAAGTAGCACTATTCCATCTCTACCACTCCAATTCCGACAACTTTCTGGATAAAAAGGATAACTTAATTAAAAAAGGCTTAACAAAAAACAATGCTATAGGTAGAATAGGAAAATTCTGTTTATTATTAAATAAATTACATTCTAAGTAAAAATTAACGAGGTAAAGGATATGTCAGAGCAAGAAGTAAAAGAATTAGATCTCCATGGTGAAATGCTCGTTCGCCGTGAAAAATTAGCCGCATTACGTGCAAAAGGTAATGCGTTCCCAAACCAATTCCGTCGTGACGCCCTTGCTCAAGATTTACATGATAAGTATGAAGCCGAAGATGGCGAAGTATTAAAGGACAAAGCGATTGAAGTGGCCGTTGCTGGTCGTATTATGACTCGTCGTGCAATGGGTAAAGCCACCTTTATTACCTTGCAAGATATGAGTGGCAAAATTCAATTATACGTTGCTCGTGATAACCTTCCTGAAGGCGTTTATGCGGAAGATGTGGGTAGCTGGGATTTAGGCGATATTATTGGGGTGAAAGGTACGCTTTTCAAAACCAAAACCAATGAATTAACCATCAAAACAACTGAAGTTCAACTTTTAACCAAAGCACTTCGTCCGCTACCAAACAAATTCCATGGTTTAACCGACATGGAAGCGCGTTATCGTCAACGTTACTTAGATTTAATTTCTAATGAAGAATCTCGTCGCACATTTATTATCCGTTCAAAAGTGGTTGCAGGTATTCGTGAATTCTTTATTTCTAAAGGTTTCATGGAAGTTGAAACCCCAATGCTACAAGTGATTCCAGGCGGTGCATCTGCTCGTCCATTTATCACTCACCACAACGCATTAGATGTTGATATGTATCTTCGTATTGCGCCAGAACTTTACTTAAAACGTTTAGTGGTTGGTGGTTTTGAGCGTGTCTTCGAATTAAACCGCAACTTCCGTAATGAAGGGGTTTCTGTCCGTCATAATCCAGAATTCACCATGCTTGAATACTACCAAGCTTATGCGGATTATCATGATTTAATGGATAACACCGAAGAATTATTACGTAAATTAGCGATTGATATTCTTGGTACAACCATTGTGAAATACGGTGATTTAGAATTTGACTTCGGCAAACCGTTTGAGCGTATCACATTACATGATGCGACCATTAAATACGGTGCAGATAAAGGTATCGTAAAAGAAGATCTTTATGACTTCGATCGTGCAAAAGCAACCGCTGAACGCTTAGGTATCGAAGTACAAAAATCTTGGGGCTTAGGCTCTATCGTAAATGCAATCTTTGAAGAAGTGGCTGAACATCACTTAATTCAACCAACTTTCTTAATGGCACATCCAGCAGAGATTTCTCCACTTGCACGTCGTAACGATGAAAACCCAGAAGTAACAGACCGTTTTGAATTGTTCATCGGTGGACGTGAAATTGGTAACGGCTTCTCAGAATTAAACGATGCCGAAGACCAAAACGAACGTTTTGATGCACAAGTTGCAGCGAAAGAAGCAGGTGATGATGAAGCGATGTTTAAAGATGATGACTTCGTTGTGGCACTTGAACACGGTTTACCACCAACAGCAGGTGAAGGTTTAGGTATCGACCGCTTAGCAATGCTTTATGCTAATGCACCATCTATCCGTGATGTGATCCTATTCCCTGCAATGCGTCAAAAATAATTAAATTGCAATAACATAAAAGGAAGTCTATCGACTTCCTTTTTTATTGTTTAAAAGTGCGGTCATTTTTTAGCGCATTTCATAAAAAAAGAGATAACCGCCTTTACGATTATCTCTTTTACATTCTAAGCTAGATTATCTACCCCAAACTTCTTCCACTATGTCACGGATAAATTCGAGTTTCTTCCATTGTTGCTCTTCAGTCAGGATATTCCCCTCTTCCGTTGAAGCAAAACCACATTGTGGGCTTAAACAAAGTTGATTGATATCCACATATTGTGCCGCTTCTTTAATACGAGCAATAATTTCATCACGGTTTTCTAACTCACCCGATTTTGAGGTTACTAATCCTAACACTACTTGTTGATTCTTAATAAAGCGTAAAGGTTTGAAATCGCCTGCACGATCACTGTCATACTCCAAGAAGAAACCATCTACATTACAATGACCAAATAAAGTTTCTGCGATAGGCTCATAACCACCTGCCGAGAACCAAGTTGAACGGAAGTTACCACGGCAAATATGCATTGTAATCGCTAAATCAGCTGGTTTCGCAGCCACGATTTTGTTTAACATATACACATAATCTTTAGCAATTTGATCTAAATCTAAACCGCGTTCAGTATAGGTTTTACGTTTATCTTCCGCACAGAACTCGCCCCAACTGGTATCATCCAACTGTAAGTTACGGCAGCCTAATTTATAGAAGATATTCATCGCATCAATATAAGCCTCAGCAATATCATCTAATAATAACTGATTGTTATCTTTATACCGTTCAATCGGCTGATAATCTGTGGCACGTACTGTACAAATTAAATGCAGCATTGACGGAGAAGGAATCGTTAATTTGACTTCAGTCTCCCCTGCCATTTTTTGCAATGAGCGATAATGTTCAACAAATGGATGGCTCTCTGAAAAACCGATCTTATCCACAATTTTTAACGTTTTTGGGCGTACATTATCGTGTTTAAATTGCACTGAGAATTTCTCCGCATCCACTTCTTTCACGCCATCTAATGCAGCTAAGAAATCTAAATGCCAAAAAGTACGACGAAATTCACCGTCGGTCACTGCATGCAATCCGACATTTTTTTGATGCTCTACCAATTTTGCAATTTCTGCATCTTCAACTTGCGTTAAATCAGCACAAGAAATATCACCACAACTGCATTGATGACGAGCCTGTTTTAAAGTCTCTGGACGTAAAAAACTGCCAACAATATCAAAACGATATGGCGCAGAAGTACGAATAGTGGCATTTGGAAAAAGTTTACTCATTTTGCTTTCCTATATTTAATTCATCTTAATGATAGACTGAGTGTAACAAAACTAACGTCTTCATTAAAGATTAGACGTCTAGATGGATGTGAATTTTATTTCAATTTAATATGAATGAAATTGATATAAAAAGAAAAAGTGCGGTTCAAATTTCTCTTAAATTTTGACCGCACTTTCAATGATTAACGATAGTTTACTTGTTCGCTATCAGATAAATGAATGGTAGTTTTCGCCAACTGCGTTTCTGAAATCACCTTACCATGGCGAATCGAATAACGTGTAGGAACTTGACGGCGTACAGCATCAAAGCCATTTTCTGCAGGCAATACAATAAAGTTTGCACTGTTACCTTCTTGGATTCCGTAATCCGTTAAACCTAATGCTTTCGCACTATTTTCTGTGACCAGTTTCAAACCATCATTAATTTGACCATATCCCATTAACTGGCAAACATGTAATCCCATGTGTAATACTTGTAGCATATTCGCTGTACCGAGGGGATACCAAGGATCAAACACATCATCATGGCCAAAACAAACATTGATGTTATTTTTGAGCATCTCTTTTACTCGTGTTACACCACGACGTTTTGGATAGGTATCAAAGCGCCCTTGAAGATGAATATTCACTAATGGATTGGCCACAAAATGAATTTTTGACATTTTTAGTAATCGGAAAAGGCGTGATGCATAAGCATTATTATATGAGTGCATGGCTGTTGTATGGCTTGCTGTCACCTTTTCCCCCATGTCATATTTCAAGGCTAATGCCGCGACCGTTTCAACAAAACGAGATTGTTCATCATCAATTTCATCACAATGAATATCAATCTGCTTGTTGTACTTACGAGCAATATCAAAAGCAATATGCATCGACTCTACACCATATTCACGGGTAAATTCAAAATGAGGTATGCCGCCAACAACATCAGCCCCCATCTCCATAGCCTGATCTAATAGTTTCTCACCATTTGGATAAGACAAAATACCTTCTTGTGGAAATGCTACAATCTGTAAATCGACCCAAGGTGCAATTTCTTTTTTGACTTCAAGCATGGCTTTTAGCGCAGTTAATGTTGGATCAGAGACATCAACATGAGTACGGACATACTGAATCCCATTTGCAATCTGCCATTTTAATGTCTTCCATGCGCGAGATTTTACATCTTCATGGCTTAACAATGATTTACGCTCAGCCCAACGTTCAATCCCTTCAAATAAGGTACCAGATTGATTCCAATTAGGCTGCCCTGCTGTTTGTGTCGCATCTAAATGAATATGAGGCTCTATAAATGGAGGATAAACAATCCCTTCTTCACCATCGAGTATCTCACCTGAATAATTAAAAACCTCATCTTGAGAAAAAATTCGACTAATTTTTCCTTCTTCAATTAAAATCTGCCATAACCCTTCGCGATTATGAATATGTACATTTTTAACTAACATTCTTTTTCCTTATTTCATCGCTAATTTTTTACCGAGTAATGGTGTTAAAACCAAATAGGTAACTGCCCCACCAATCACCGCGTTCACAGGAATAATGCCTGGTAGTAATTTACCACAAGCCACACCAACAATAACTGAAACGATAGCAGTCCAATTTATATTTAAGAATTTAGCTTGTTCAAAATTCTCATAGGCTTTACGACGTAAAATATAATCAGCAATAATGACACCACCAACAGGAGGAATTGCCGAAGATAAGAAAGTCAGCCAGCCGACGAAATTATTATATAACCACAAGGCACATAAGGTTCCGATAATACCATTGACGACGGATAAAGTGCGGCTACTTAATCCCGTAATATTCGCAAAACCTAAACCAGAAGCATAAAGCGCATTGTCATTTGTCGTCCAAATATTTAAACCGAGCACAATAATGGCTGGAATAATAAGACCTTGAGCAACCATCACATCAGAAACATCTGACATTCCCGTTACTGCTGCACCAGCTGCACCAAAAATAAACATTAATGAGTTACCTAAAAAGAAAGCAATCATACTAATAATGATTGCTTGCTTTGCTTTTCGACCAAATCGAACAAAATCGGCAGTTAATGAGCCTGCACTAATGAAGGAGCCCACAACTAATGTGATCGCCATTGAGAGTGAAATGCTTTCTTTTGGCACAATATGTTCCAACACCTCTAAGCCACCGGCATTAGTCACAGCAAGATAAACGGAGTAAGAACCTAATACGGCAATAGCAGGCACCGCAATAGTGGAAAGAATCGTCAGTGCTGAAATACCAAAGAAGACCGTAATCGTCATCAATAAACCCGAGCCAAGAATTAAATAATTCACATCAATACCCGTTACTTTATTAACTGGGATTGCAAACATCGCCACGCCAACACCAAACCAACCAACTTGAGTGCCACCAAGCAATAAGGAGGGTAACCAAGAGCCTCGGATACCAAAGGAATAGCGCGCTAAAATATGCGTGGTTAATCCTGTTTTAGCCCCGATATACCCAAGAAAAGAGGTATAAATACCTAACATTAGGTTGCCTAAAATAACGGCAAGCCAGAAATCATTATAGGTTAACGATGTCCCTAATGTTCCCCCTGTCCACATACTCGCTGAAAAGAATGTTAAACCTAACATAACAAATGTTAACGCTACCGCACCTTTTCGCTCATTTAAAGGAACAGGTTTTAAACTAAAATTTTCCGAACTCATGAAATAATCTCCTCCCGAATAAAAAATCGAGGCATTCTAATACGACAAAAACACAAAAGCAAACGTTTGCGCATATTGTTTTAGCAAAAAATAGATATAAAAATACCCGCACTTTTGCGGGCATTTTATCGTTAACTAAGAAAACTGGACACATAAGAAATTATGGTTTTTCCACTTAATATCGCCATGATAATCACTACAAACCAGCCCGCAAAAGCTAAGCAAATTGGATGTTTATAGCTTCCAACAATGTCACTTCGGTAAGCGGCTAGCAGAATTAATGCGAGTGCAATTGGGAGAATTAAACCATTCAATGTACCCACAAAGACTAATACCGCTGCAGGTTTTCCGACAGTCACCAAAACAACCGTAGAAATCACGATAAAGGCGATAATCCAACGATTACGGTTACGTTCAATAGTTGGACAAAGGCTGGTTAGGAAGGAAACTGAAGTATAAGCCGCCCCAATCACTGATGTAATCGAAGCCGCCCAAATCACGACGCCAAATAACACTTGACCGAAATTGCCTGCCACATATTCAAAAGGTGTTTCAGCAGGGTTTTTAGGATTAAGGGGAACGCCTTTTACCACGATGCCCAGTACCGCGAGGAATAGCACAATTCGCATAGTTGAGGCGATCAAAATAGCCGATACAGAACTGCGACTCACTTCTGCCATGGCTTTTTCACCTTGAACACCTGCATCTAATAAACGATGCGCTCCTGCAAAGGTAATATAGCCCCCTACGGTCCCTCCAACTAATGTCACAATAGCAATAGGATCAATTTGTTCTGGAATAAAGGTGCGATATGCCGCCTCAACAACAGGTGGTTCCGTTTTAAACATGACATAAAATGTCAGTGCAATCATGATAAAACCCATTAATTGGGCAAAACGATCCATTAATAATCCCGCTTCTTTACGCAAGAAAATCAAAATGGCAATAATACCGCTAATGATTGCCCCTGTTTCTGGTGCAATACCGAATATCGAGTTTAAACCAAGACCTGCGCCCCCCACATTACCAATGTTAAAAGCGAGACCGCCCATCACAATAAGTGCAGCAAGGAAATATCCTGCGCCAGGGAAAACCGCATTAGAAATATCTTGCGCGCGTTTTCCTGATACCACCACAATTCGCCAAATATTAAGCTGAGCTCCAATATCTAACAAAATCGATAGCAAAATCACAAAGCCAAAACTGGCTAATAAGCTGTTTGTAAAGGTTGCTGTTTGAGTTAAAAAGCCCGGACCTATTGCTGAAGTCGCCATTAAAAATGCCGCCCCCAGCACCGCATTTCGGCGGTGAGTGATTGATGCCATAAAGCACCTCCCTTGTTAAGTTGATGTTGTGTATTATGTTTATTCGGCTTATGCCGTTATTGTTATATGATTTTTTTCTAATTCTTCCACAATGCGTTCCGCAAACTGTAGAGAATGTTGATTATCGCCATGTAAACAGATACTTTCTGCTTTTACTGGCACAAGGCTTCCATCAATGGCTTTGACTTGACCTTCTGTTACCATTTGTAACACTTGTTGAATGGCTTCCTCATCAGACTCCACCATTGCATTCGGTTGCGAACGAGGCACTAAACTTCCATCAGGCATATAATGACGATCTGCAAATACTTCTGAAATGCTTTGCAAACCTTCTTCCTCGGCTATACGTAGCATTAAGCTGCCCGCTAATCCCATTAATTTTAAATATGGATCAAACTGATAAACGGTTTGAGCAATTAGGCGAGAAAGCTTTTCATCTTTTGCCGCTTGGTTATATAAAGCACCGTGCGGCTTAACATAACTAATTTCCGCCCCTTCCCCATCACAAATCGCTTTTAATGCGCCAAGCTGATAACGCAAATGCGCAATTAATTCCTGCTCAGGTAAATCCATCTTAGTACGCCCAAAGTTTTCTCGATCTGGAAAGCCAGGATGAGCCCCAATGCGTACCTGATTTTCTTTCGCAAATCTGACCGCACTTTGCATTTCTTTTGCTCCACCAGCATGTAAACCGCAAGCTATATTGGCAGAAGAAAGTAATTTCAATAAGGCCTCATCAAAAGGAAACCCTTCGGCAATATCGGCATTTAAATCAATTTTTTTCATCGACAATTCTCCTAATTTGATCGAGGTATATCTCATTTTTACGACGTAATTTTGCGGCCTGTTCTAAACTAACAGCCTCGAATTGAATGGTTGATCCTAAACGTACCTGTGCCAACGCACCAAGATCCGCATCGATCACATTGGCAATTTTGGGATAACCGCCCGTAGTTTGCGCATCAGCCATCAAAATAATTGGTTGACCACTTGGTGGCACTTGTACGCTACCAAATTGAATCGCGTGAGACAGCATTTCCAGAGGTTGCTTTAATTCTAATTTTTGCCCTTGAAAACGATAGCCCATGCGATCACTGCTACTTTGCAACGTCCATTTACTTCGCCACCAATAATATTGAGATTTTCGTTTAAAGGCTTGATATTCAGAGGACGGTAACGCATGGATCGTATGCTTAAGTGGAATGGGTGCAATCCCAATTTCACTACGTAAAATAGGATCATTTACCGTTTGCAATTGATCGCCAACTTGTAAACAACGCCCTTCTATGCCACCTATTTGAGCTCGAAGATCCGTACTACAAGAGTTCAATTCTTGGGGTAAGATAAAACCACCTTGAACACATAAATAGCCATACATACCAATTTTGGCACGTACCATTTTCAGCACTTGTCCCGCTCTAGCTTGATAACGCCAATAGGCAAAAACCGGTTTATCATCTAAAGTCATTTCATAAAATGCCCCCGTGATACAAAAATTCATATCTTGATGAAATTGTAATGTAATGCCACCTAAAGGCACTTCGATTGCTGGGGCTCCTTCAGCATTCCCGAGTAAAATATTACCTGCACGTAATGCTAATTTATCCATCGCCCCACAATGACTAATGCCAAATCGACGTAAACCAAAACGGCCTAAATCCTGAATTGTGGCACGAGATTGCACATCAATAACATGAATCATAGTTCAATGCCCTCCACGACAAATTTCACCGTATCACCTGCTTGCAATAAAGTGGGTTGAGCTTGGTTTTTATCAAAGAGTGCTAGCTTGGTATGACCGATTAATTGCCATCCTCCTGGAGAAGCAAAGGGATAAATGCCGGTTTGAGCTCCACCAATGCCGACTGAACCTGCAGGAACAACAGTTCTTGGTGTGGCTCGACGAGGCGTGTGTAAGCATTTGGGCAAACCACCTAAATAGGGAAAGCCAGGTTGGAAACCAATCATATACACGGTATAGATGGACTCACTGTGCATTTGAACGATCTTTTTGGGCGTCGTGTTATGTAATTTGGCGACCTCACATAAATCTTGACCTAATTCACCGCCATAAATTACCGGGATTTCGATATGACGACCTTGAAAAGTGGATACTTTCAATTCTGTCCAATGTTGTTCCAAGCGTTGAATAAACGGACCAAAATCCACATAAAAATCAGTGAAGACCGTAAGATTATTCATTCCCACGACAACTTCTACAATATCTTGCTCAGACTGTAGTTGATTGGCAAACGCCCAGAGTTGGCGTTGTTGTTGGAGTGAAGCTGGGGGCGGTAAAGAGCAAACCACCGCTGACTCGCTTATCGGGGTTATATTCATAGAATACCCTTTGTATTGTGATGTTGTGTTGTTTGTTATTTTTTTGTTACGCTTCTCTTTTAAAGGATATTTATAGCTTTTGTCAAGGCTTTGTATTGAAAATAAAGTGTGATGCAGATCTCATTATTCATATTTTGATCTCAATCAAAATTATGAAATAGCGTATAATTAAAATATCTGTTACTTAACAATGATAAAAAAGGAATAAAAATGAAAACATTGAGTGAATTTATTGTTGAACGCCAAGCAGAGTACCCAAACGCCAAAGGGGAACTTAGTGGTATTTTGTCTTCTATTCGTTTATTAGCAAAAATCATTCATCGTGATATTAACAAAGCTGGTTTAACCAATATCCTTGGTCAGTCTGGTATCGAAAACGTACAAGGTGAAAGCCAAATGAAATTGGACTTATTCGCCCATAACACCATGAATGCAGCCCTCATGTCACGCGAAGAAGTGGCTGGTTTTGCTTCAGAGGAAGAAGAAAGCTTTATCGCTTTTGATACTGAACGTGCTCGTAATGCGAAATATATTATTTTGACCGATCCTCTTGATGGTTCATCCAATATTGATGTAAACGTTTCAGTTGGGACAATCTTCTCTATTTATCGTCGTGTATCCCCAATTGGCTCACCAGTTACCTTAGAAGACTTTATGCAACCGGGTAATAAACAAGTGGCTGCGGGTTACATCGTGTATGGTTCGTCCACTATGTTGGTTTACACCACAGGCCACGGCGTGAATGGTTTTACTTATGACCCATCTATCGGTACCTTCTGTCTTTCTCATGAAAATATGCAAATGCCAAAAGACGGTAAAATTTACTCCATCAACGAAGGACAATATCTTAAATTCCCACAAGGGGTAAAAAAATACATTAAATATTGCCAAGAGGAAGATAAAGCAACTAACCGACCTTATGCGTCACGTTATATTGGTTCATTAGTGGCAGACTTCCACCGTAACTTATTAAAAGGCGGTATCTACATTTATCCAAGTGCAACTAACTATCCAAATGGTAAGCTTCGTTTGCTTTATGAAGGCAATCCAATGGCATTCTTAGCAGAACAAGCGGGGGGTATTGCATCTGATGGTTACAATCGAATTTTAGATATTCAACCAAGTGAACTTCACCAACGTGTACCACTTTTCATCGGTTCCGCAGAAATGGTGAAAAAAGCCGAAGAAATGATGAGAGAATTTAAAGAAGATTAAATTCCTAAAGTGCGGTCAATTTTAACCGCACTTTTTTAGCGAACAAAAAAGCGAACTTTA
Source organism: Haemophilus parainfluenzae ATCC 33392 (assembly GCF_031191205.1). Classification (NCBI taxonomy): domain Bacteria; kingdom Pseudomonadati; phylum Pseudomonadota; class Gammaproteobacteria; order Pasteurellales; family Pasteurellaceae; genus Parahaemophilus; species Parahaemophilus parainfluenzae. Next base: position 2,099,542 of record NZ_CP133470.1, read on the forward strand.
TATGTTCGCCTTTTTCATTTTTTGTATTAATCTCGTTTTCTTGCAAGTAGCCACCAAATAATCGCCATAAACAAGAGGCTTGGCATTAGTGCACCTAAAAAAGCTGGCGCATTAAATACCACACTCATTTGTCCAAAAATTTCATTGACGACATAGAACAAGAAACCAAAACAAATCCCCGTTACGATTCTCGCTCCTGCAGTGACACTACGTAATGAACCAAAGATGAAAGATAACGCAAGCATCATCATTACACCTACAGAAAGGGGCTGAAAAATCTTACGCCAATAGGTTAATTCAAAACGGCGAGAATCCTGTCCTGTTTGTTTTAAGAAAGCAATATATTCATACAAACCGGAAATAGATAATGACGTTGGACGTAATGAAACTGCGCCTAATTTATCTGGCGTTAAGCTTGTTGCCCAATCTTCTGTTAAACGGTTTGTTGTGGTAATTTGTTCTTTTGATACCGCTGAATTATTCACTTGACGCAACTGCCATTGATTATTTTCAGCAGAATATTGTGCTTGATTTGCATGCTTCAAATGAGTGAGATTACGCTGTTCATCAAAGGTATAAATATAAATATCTTCTAATTGTGCATCATCGGTAATACGACGAACATACACGAAATTATTACCGTCTTTTGCCCATACACCATTTTTTACCGAAAGCATTGAACCACCGGAAAGTGCACGAGTACGCATATCACGGGCAAACTGTTCAGTTTGTGGAATCCCCCACTCACCAATAATCATGGTAAAAAGCACCAGTGGAAGTGCCGTTTTCATGACGGCTAATCCAATTTTAAAGCGAGAAAAACCCGCAGATTGCATGACCACTAATTCACTACGGCTGGCTAAATTACCTAAAGCAATTAAGGCTCCTAACAAGGCCGCCATTGGGAAAAAGGTTTCTACATCTTTAGGAATGGTTAATCCTGTATAAGCCACCGCTTGCCAAATATCGTAAGAACCTTTCCCTACGCTACGGAATTGCTCTACAAATTTGATAATTGCCGAAAGGCCAACCAATGTAAATAGCGTGGCAAAAATTGCCCCTAAAATGCTTTTACCGATATAACGATCAAGAGTATTCATCAACATTGTTATTACCCTTTTCTGAATACACGACGGAATTTATGCATAGCAGTGCTATCCCAACTATTCAGCACAATTCCTAAAATTAAAAAGGCGATATTTACCAACGGCATTAATAAACCCGCATCAAGCTTACCTGCACCACCCGCAGATTTAAATGAGCTTTGTAATAAGAAGTAAATTAAATAAAGCAATAATGCTGGTAAGATTTTCGCAAAACGGCCTTGGCGAGGATTCACTTTACTCATTGGTACAGCAATAAGCGCCATTAAAGGCACGGCTAAAATCAAGGTTATTCGCCAATGTAATTCTGCCTTGGCTGCGGAGCTTTTATCTTTTAATAATTGTTCAAAAGATAATTCAGCCGCTTCATCACTTTCTGTATTTGTCTCTTGATGGCCTAAATACGCTTGATAATCATCAAAATGCGTAATACGGAAATCAGGCAGTACCGAAGTCCCTTCTACACGTAAGGTATTTTGTAAATTCAGTACTTGGTCGCCATTCGGTAACGCTTTTAACTCTCCTTTTTCAGCGGTAACCACTGATGGTTTCGTTTGACCTTTGGCTTTCATTTGGAAAAGATAAACATCACTGATTTGATTACCGTTAATCTTATCAATGAATAAGACGAAATTATTGTTACTCGTGGACATAAATTGACCTGAAGTCAAGGCACCCATGGTAGGATTTGCTTTGGCATCTTCGACAATTGCCGCTTGTTTTTGAATGGCCCATGGAGAAAGCCATAAAGCATTGTAAGCCGCCAAGCCTGCTGTAAATAACGAGAGAATTAACGCCACGCGCACAAGAATACGTTGTCCCACACCACAAGCACGCATCACCGTAATTTCACTTTCTGCGTAGAGACGACCGAAAGTTAGCAAAATAGCGATAAATAAACATAATGGCAGCATTAATTGCGCCATTGTCGGCATCCCTAATCCGAGTAAAGAGAACACAAGGTCCGCAGGCACTTTACCATTTGCCGCTGAACCAAGCACGCGAACAAGTTGTTGACTGAAGAAAATTAAAAGCAAAATAAACAAAATCGCAATCTGGCTTTTAAAGACTTCTTTTGTTAAGTATCGGGTTAATATCATTCTTTTTTCTAACTAAAACACATGGGAAACTGGCTAATTTAGATGGCGTATGATACCTTATTTCGACTGATTTAAATAGCAAATTAGCAACATAAGGAAATAACATGAAATATCAAGCAAACTCAACCGCACTTTCTCAATCAACCGATTGCATTATCATCGGCATTTATGAGAACAATGAATTGACAAAAAGTTTCAATGAAATTGATCAAATCACAAAAGGTTACCTCAGTCAGTTAGCCCAAAGCCAAGATCTTTCAGGCAAAATTGGCCAAGCGACTCTGCTTCATTCGTTACCAAATCTTGCCGCTAAACGCGTGTTAGTCGCAGGTTGTGGCAAAAAAGGTGAAACGACTGAACGCCAATTTAAACAAATCATCCAACGTGTTACCCAAACATTAAAAGAATTAAATATTCAACAAGTGGTAAATAATTTAACGGATGTGAAAATCAAAGACCGCGATCTATTTTGGAATGTGCGTTTTACTGTTGAAACCATCGAACATAGCCTTTATCAATTTGATGAATTTAAAAGTAAAAAAGCGGATGCTATCTCACTTCAAGAAATCATTTTTAATATCGATGACGCACAAGCTAAGCAAGCCATCGCAGAAGCTCAAGCCATTGCAAATGGTGTAAAAGCTGCTCGTAATATCGCGAATATGCCACCTAATATTTGTACACCGGCTTATTTAGCAGAACAAGCTAAAAAATTAGCTGAAACATCAACTGCACTTTCCCTCGATGTGGTTGATGAAGAAGACATGACAAAACTTGGCATGAATGCGTATTTAGCCGTATCTCGCGGTTCACAAAACCCAGCTTATATGTCTATTTTACATTTCAACAATACGCCTGATAAAAACGCAAAACCAATCGTGTTAGTGGGTAAAGGTTTAACCTTTGATGCGGGCGGAATTTCTTTAAAACCTGCCGCAGATATGGATGAAATGAAATACGATATGTGTGGTGCTGCTTCTGTCTTCGGTACAATGAAAGCCATTGCAGAATTAAATCTTCCACTCAATGTTATCGGCGTATTAGCGGGTTGTGAAAACTTGCCTGATGGCAATGCTTATCGCCCAGGTGATATTCTCACCACGATGAACGGTTTAACCGTAGAAGTATTAAATACAGATGCGGAAGGACGTTTAGTACTTTGTGATGCGCTCACCTATGTAGAACGTTTTGAACCGCAATATGTGATTGATGTCGCAACCCTAACAGGTGCTTGCGTAGTGGCGTTAGGTCAACATAACAGCTGCTTAGTTTCAACTGATGATGTCTTAGCCGAACAGTTATTACAAGCAGCACAGCAAACCACCGATAAAGCATGGCGTTTACCATTAAGTGAAGAATATCAAGAGCAATTAAAATCACCATTTGCCGATTTAGCTAATATTGGCGGTCGTTGGGGCGGTGCAATTACTGCGGGCGCATTCCTCTCTAATTTTACGAAAAAATACACTTGGGCGCATTTAGATATTGCGGGGACAGCTTGGCTTCAAGGTGCAAATAAAGGTGCAACGGGTCGTCCGGTGTCTTTATTAACGCAATTCTTAATTAACCAAACTAAATAATTAAGACCTAGGGCTAACATAACGTTAGCCCTAAAATTTCCCCAAAACCTGACCGCACTTTATTCCAATTCAAACGTCATCAATAATGGATTATGATCTGATGAAGTAACCACTTCTGATGTCGCACTGACCACTTTTACGCCTCGCGTAAAAATATAATCCAGTGGATAGCCTAAAAATCGCACTCGCTCATCTTGAGAGAGCGCCACAGAATCTAGTCCGTATTTTCGCATCAGATTATTCACTAAATTAAGACGATCTTCATTCCATGCATTAAAATCCCCCGCCATAACGATGGAGCCTTGATAATTTTCAATAAGTGAGAAAAGCTGTTCTAACTGGGTTTGATAAGCTGAAATCTCCCATTCAAAATTAATTAAATGCACATTGATAAGCAGCAAGCTATTGCCTTTTTCTAATGGCAAATTCATTACACTTGCCACTTTAGGAATTTGAATTATTGGTTCTGCTACACCACCACCGCAATACCATTCGGGTTGTGTTTGGGTGAATGTCTTGACACCTGATAAGAGCTCATTAAAAGAAAAAGAGGACACAAAAAGTGCGGTCGAAAATGTACTTAAATTTTGATATTGTGTCGCCTCTTGCAATAACACAAAATCAGCCTGTTTAGAGAGTCGTTCTAAATCCTCTTGCCAACCTTTATCTTGCCCTTTATGTACATTCCAAGTTATCAAATTAAAACGAGAACTGGCTAATTTAGGCACCGAATAATCAGCCTTGTCACATTTCATATTTAATTTGTTTTTAAAAGGAATATAACTCACTTTTTGTGACGTTTTTAGTTGAATAAATGTACGGTCAAAAATCGTTAAATTCGTAAAAAAATATCCAGCCCCTAAAACTACTAGCATCAAGCCAGCAGATAAAAATCGATAGATTCGCTTCATGATTATCCTCTCTCTATGCTCGAATAATAACACCTCATCAAAGCAATGCAACTTTCACTTTTAATACTCCTCGATACCTACAACACGGTAACTTTAACTTTTAGCTTTGATTTAAATCATACTTTGCTAAAAAAACCGTTGCATTTTCCTTTTATTATCTTAGTATTTTACTCAACTTCTAACTCTACCTCATCAATAAGGAGATTCATTATGTCTTTTGGAGATAAAAAATTAAGTGAAATCGCTGTCAGCGTACCCGGCTCAACTTCCCTACTTCGTGAATACGATTTGGATTTCTGCTGTGGTGGTTCCGATACACTTGCAAATGCAGCGGCAGAAAAAGGATTAAATTTAGCAGAAATTGAAACCCGTTTAACCGAGCTTCAAAATAGCAAAGCAGAAAACCCTGAAGAATATTGGGTTAATGCAACTTATCCTGAAATTATCGATCATATTTTAGTTCGCTACCATCAACGCCATCGTGAACAACTTCAAGAATTAATCGTCTTAGCGGATCGTGTAGAAAGTGTTCATGGCGATCGTGAAGATTGTCCAATGGGTGTTGCGGCTGAATTACGCAATGTCTATGAGGATTTGAGCAACCATATGATGAAAGAAGAGCATGTGCTTTTCCCAATGATCAAAGCGGGTAATTATATGATGGCACAAATGCCAATTCGTATGATGGAAATGGAACATGCTGAACATGGCGAACATTTGGAAGTTTTGAAATCATTAACAAACAATATGACGCCTCCGGCAGATGCTTGTAATACATGGCTTGCACTTTACAGCGGTATCCAAGAATTTATTGACGATTTAATGATGCATATTCATCGTGAAAATAATATTTTATTCCCACGTGTGATTGCTGAAAATCACTAAGCGAAAATCATATAAAGAAAAAGGGCGAAATCATTCGCCCTTTAAAATTAGCCTAAAACTGACCGCACTTTATTTCTCTTCACTGCCTTTATATAAACGGTTTTTATACAAATAGCTGCCAAGTAAAGCATGTGCCAAGGCTTCTTTTTTCATTTCTTCCGGCACCTCTTTTTCAGTCAATGTATCTTTTTCTTTATCATACACATAGCCTTTTGCTTTACTATTTGGTGTTTGGATAACGACATCATGATTACCTTTCATTAACGCTTGCGTTTGATCGAATTGCATAAAGGCACGATCAGGATTCACATCTTGCGTTAAATCAAAGCCAATCATTGGATAATTACCGCTTACGCCCGCAATAGAAAGCAAAGTCGTCGGCATATCAATTTGACTCACTAAACGACTGTCTCGGCGAGGCTCAACATGATCCCCTAAAATTAACGCTGGAATATGGAAATGCTTAATTGGTACTAAGCTTGCACCCGCTGCACGGGAATCATGGTCTGCAATCACCAAGAACACGGTATCTTTCCAATAATTAGATTGTTTCGCTAATTTGAAGAAATAACCAATGGCATAATCCGCATATTTTGCGCTGTTATTACGGGTTGCTTTTGGTTGTTCGTAAAGCTCAATTTTACCATCCGGAAATTCAAAAGGATCGTGATTGCTTGAACTGAATACTAAGCTAAAGAATGGTTTTCCTTCATTCTGTAATTGGGTAAAGGTTTCGTTCGCTTTATCAAATAAATCCTCATCACTCACGCCCCAAGTCGCAGTAAATTTCGGATTTTGATAATCCTTTTGATCGATAATATTTTGGAAGCCGTTGCCATAGAAGAAGCTTGCCATGTTATCAAAGTGCTTTTCACCACCATAAATGAAAGAAGTGTTATAACCTTGTTTAGCAAGTAAATCTGCAATGGTAAAGAAACCACTTTGACTGTTATTCAATTTCACTACCGCACGTGCTGGAGTTGGTGTGAAACCTGCTGTAGTAGCTTCAATACCACGTACAGAACGCGTACCAGTCGCATAGAGATTTTCAAATAACCAGCCTTCTTTGGCTAATTTATCAAATTCAGGTGAAAGTGGTTTTCCGCCTAATGTACCAACAAATTGCGCGCCAAAACTTTCTTCCAAAATAATGACAATATTTTTCGGTTTACCTTGGTAAGTGGCTTGGTTTTTCGTTAAGGTTGGAATCTTATCTGAAATATAATCACTTTCAGGACGGCCACGGCTTGCTTTAACAATACGCAACATTTCATCGGTATCCATTTTGCCGTACACCTCGGAAGATGAACCTTCATCTTTAAATTGCTGTGCCGCATAAAGAACTGAATAGCCTGAATTCAACACAAGAGAATTCACTAAACCATCGGAAGAAAAAGCCACCATTGCAGGGTTGACACCACGGTGTTGGAAACTAGAACGTGCACCTAAAAAAGCAACTGCAACCACAAGCAAGGCTACAACAGGACGTAATTTCCAGCTCATTGGGCGTAAATTTTTCACCGCATAACCAGACAGTTTCCAATAGCAAACGAATGCAACAACGGTAAAAATAAGGCTAAAAATGACCGCAGTTAAATGGCCTTCCATCAACATTGAAAAGACTTCTTTCGGATAAATTAAATATTCGATAAACAGACGGTTTGGACGGAAATCATAGGTTTCGATAAATGCCGGTGTCGCGAGTTCCATAAACAGAATAAACACACTACCAAGGGTAAGCCAGATACGTAAAATCATTTTCCAAATACGGCTATTATGAAATAACACCGTAAATAATGCTGGCACACCAAATAGATAACACAAAGCCACGATATCCATACGCAAGCCTTGTAAGAATAATTGCCCCCAGCCCGCTACCGCAGAGACGCGGTCTGCCTGCCAAATCGCAAGCCCAAGACGAGACAAGGTGAAAATAATCAGATTAATGATGACGAAGAGAAAAATCGGATATAAAGGAGAACGTGTTTGTTTCATTTTGACACTCATAAGTCCTAAGGGAATCACTACCCGTTGATTAATTTAAAGCACATTAATGTGCCATTCTTTCCATAGACAGATAAAAAAACACAAAGTGCGGTTAAAAACATCATCATTTTTGACCGCACTTTGAAAGAGAAGGATTAAGCTGCAACTAATGCTTTTAATTGTTTTTCATAAGCTGCCCAATCGGTAATTGGACGGGTTGCCACACCTGTTTCCATTGCTTTTTTCGCTACAGCAGAAGACACTGTAAATAATAAACGAGGATCGAACGGAGTCGGAATTACATAATCCGGCCCAAATGATAACGCACCATAATTAGCAATAATTTCTAATGGAACCGGTTCTTTCGCAAGACTCGCAATGGCATGAGAAGCCGCTAATTTCATTTCTTCATTAATCGCTGTTGCACCTACATCTAGTGCACCACGGAATAAGAATGGGAAACAAAGCACGTTATTAACTTGGTTTGGAAAGTCTGAACGACCAGTACAAACAATCGCATCTGGACGTACTGCTTTCGCTTCATCAGGCGTAATTTCAGGTACTGGGTTAGCCAATGCAAGAATTAATGGATTCTCCGCCATGGTTTTCACCATTTCAGGTTTTAACGCACCCGCTTTAGAACAACCTAAGAACACATCGGCTCCCTTAACGGCATCAGCTAATGTGCGCCAACCATTATCTTCAATGGCATAAAATTGTTTAGTTTCATCCATGTTATCGCCACGGCCTTTGAAAATCACACCTTTAGAGTCACACATGGTGATATTTTCTTTTTTGAAACCTAATGCACGAAGCAAGTTAGTACAAGCAATAGCTGAAGCACCTGCGCCATTTACTACTAAGCGAACATCTGCAATATTTTTACCAATAATTTCTAAACCGTTTAATGCTGCTGCACCGACGATAATGGCAGTACCATGTTGGTCATCATGGAATACCGGAATTCCCATTCGTTCACGCAATGCTTTTTCAATGTGGAAACATTCCGGTGCTTTGATATCTTCAAGGTTAATCCCACCAAAAGTAGGTTCTAATGAAGCGATAATATCGATTAATTTATCTGGATCATGTTCATTGATTTCAATGTCGAATACATTGATACCGGCAAATTTTTTGAACAATACCCCTTTCCCTTCCATAACAGGTTTGGAGGCAAGTGCCCCAATATTTCCTAAACCTAATACAGCAGTACCATTTGAAATCACAGCCACTAAATTAGCACGTGCAGTATAACGGCTTGCAGCTGAAGGATCTTTTTCAATTTCGAGACAAGGCTCTGCAACACCTGGAGAATAAGCAAGGGCTAAATCATGTTGGGTTTCTAACGATTTGGTTGGGGTGACAGCAATTTTTCCTGGAATTGGGAATTCATGAAAATCTAATGCAGCTTGGCGCAATTGTTCGCTCATATAAATATACTCCATTTTCACTTAGGTTAAATAAAATTTGCGCCATTATACTCTCTTTTTAAGAGAATTTTGTGACATACCGCAAAAATTTTACAAATTTATTACAAAAATATGAGTGAAATCGACCGCACTTTTTGTCTTTTCTTCACATTTCGAACCAAAAACGTTACTATGTCGCAAAAAACATGCAGGATGTAAATAATGAGTTTGTTTTCTAAATTTAGAAGTGCCATCAATAAATTACAACGGAAAGCGATTAACAAAACCTTCCAACAACGGTTAACCAACCAAGGCATGTCAGTAATTTCTGCAAACTGTGTCGGTGCATTTATTTTGCACGACCTCAATCAGCCTTTTAATTCTCCGTTTGTTAACCTTTATTTAGACCCAAGCGATTTTGTTCGATATCTACAAAATATCACATTCTATCAAGCACAACCGCTTCAATTTATACAAACAGAAAAACCGTATCCAGTTGGCCTATTAGGTGATCTTAAAGTGCACTTTATGCACTACCACTCCGAACAAGAAGCTCAGGAAAAATGGGATGCGCGCTCACAGCGTTTAGATTTCGATAACTTATTTATAATGATGACAGATAAAGATGGTGGAAAAGGTGCAAAATATGAGGATTTGCAAGCCTTCGATAACTTGCCTTATCCAAACAAAGTCGTCTTTACCCATAAGCCATATCCCGAATTAAAATCCGCTTTCTACATTAAAGGCTTTGAAAACGAAGGCGAAGTGGGCGATTTATTTACTTTTTCCGGTTGGAATGGTGAAAAATATTACGATCAGTTTGATTACGTCAGCTGGTTCAATCAAAAATAAGAGTTTACGATGCGACTAGATAAATTTATTGCCGAGAATACAGGCTTAACCCGTTCACAAGCCACCAAGGCCATTCGCCAAAGTGCGGTCAAAATTAATGATGAAATTGTGAAAAATGGGGCGACCAAAGTTAGCCAAGAAGATGAGATTTATTTTGAAGATGAATTGTTGTCTTGGGTAGAAGAAGGCCAATATTTTATGTTGCATAAGCCTCAGGGCTATGTTTGCTCTCATGATGATGACGACTATCCTACTATTTATCAATTCTTTGAACCGCCTCTTTCTGGCAAGTTACACAGCGCTGGACGATTAGATGTGGATACCACTGGGCTCGTGCTATTAACAGATGATGGTCAATGGTCACATCGTATTACTTCACCCAAACATCAATGCGAAAAAACCTATTTAGTCACTTTAGCCGATCCGGTTGAAAACCATTATGCTTCAGCCTGTGAAGAAGGCATTCTGCTACGTGGTGAAAAAGAACCCACTAAGCCGGCGAAATTAGAAGTATTAGATGATTACAACGTGAATCTGACTATCTCTGAAGGGCGCTATCACCAAGTGAAACGAATGTTTGCGGCGCTTGGTAATAAAGTGGTTGCGCTACATCGTTGGAGAATTGGTAATGTTGAATTAGATGAAAGCTTAGAAGAAGGCGAATTTCGTCCACTCACACAGGAAGAAATTGACAATTTAGTGAAATAATATGAGCCAAAATATTAAACCTACCTTTATTTTTATCGCCACACTCGGCATCCTCTCGATGCTACCGCCTTTGGGTGTGGATATGTATATTCCGTCCTTTTTAAATATTGCTGAAGACTTAAATATCAACTCCGAGCAAGTTCAGTACACGCTGACATTCTTTGCTTACGGCATGGCGGCAGGACAATTATTCTGGGGGCCCTTTGGCGATAGTTTTGGTCGCAAACCGATTATTTTATTAGGTGTCATTATTGGTGCTATCACCGCTATTATTTTAACCGGCATTCATTCTATTGGTAGCTTCACTGCACTACGTTTCATTCAAGGTTTCTTTGGTGCTGCACCCGTTGTGCTTTCAGGGGCATTATTACGGGATTTATTTAGCAAGGATCAGCTTTCTCGAGTCATGTCCACCATTACACTTGTCTTTATGATTGCACCGCTTGTTGCACCAGTAATTGGCGGATATATTGTGAAATTTTTCCATTGGCACATGATCTTTTATGTGATCGGTGCGATGGGATTTCTTGCAGCATTGCTCGTCTTTTTCATTATTCCTGAAACCCATAAACAAGAAAATCGTATTCCACTTCGCCTAAATATCATTGCCCGTAACTTCATGATGCTTTCAAAACAAAAAGAAGTATTAGGTTATATGGCGGCCGCCTCTTTTGGTTTTGGTGGTTTATTTGCTTTCGTCACTGCGGGATCGATTGTCTATATCGGTATTTATGGTATTCCAGTCGATCAATTCGGCTATTTCTTTATGATTAATATCGCTATTATGACAGCCACGTCTTATTTAAATGGGAAGTTTGTGCTGAAGTTAGGTGCGGAAACCATGTTACAAATTGGTATTGCGGTACAATTTATTTCTGGAATTTGGTTATTTTTAACCGCACTTTTGGATTTCGGTTTTTGGTCAATGGCTATTGGCGTAGCCTTTTTTGTCGGACAAAACCCGCTCATATCGTCCAATGCCACAGCCTCCATTTTAGAGAAATTCCCAACTATGGCGGGGACTGCCAATTCATTAATGGGAAGTGTCCGTTTTGGTGTCGGTGCGGTGATGGGTTCTCTAGTAGCAAGCTTTAAAATGGAAACAGCTGCACCAATGCTCTATACAATGACAGCTTGCGTGGTTATTTCAGCCCTCTCTTACTATTTTCTGACTTATCGACATTCTAATTCAAGCAGCTAAATACTAAAAATTTTGTTCATAGCTAATAAAATAATTATTAGGTATGCATGGGAGCAATTGTTTCATTTAGAATAGTATTTTTATGTAATTTAAAGTGAATACAACAGTCTTTCATTAAATTTTACACAAAACTCAAATCAACCCCACAACAATAGATTACCTTGATTAATTTAATAGATTTTAATCGCCAAAACCTTTTTGTATGATATTTACGAAATTTATCCCTCTATTTATTCATACAAGGAGTTAACTATGAGTTCAAAATGCCCTTTTTCGCATTTATCTACTACAAACTTGACTATGGGCAATGGCGCACCGGTAGCTGATAACCAAAACAGTTTGACTGCCGGTCCTCGCGGTCCATTACTTTCTCAAGATTTATGGCTTAATGAAAAATTAGCTGATTTCGTACGTGAGGTTATTCCTGAGCGTCGTATGCACGCTAAAGGCTCCGGTGCATTTGGTACCTTTACTGTCACACACGACATTACTAAATATACTCGCGCAAAAATTTTCAGCGAAGTAGGTAAAAAAACAGAAATGTTCGCACGCTTTACCACTGTTGCAGGTGAACGTGGTGCAGCAGATGCTGAACGTGATATTCGTGGTTTTGCCTTAAAATTCTATACTGAAGAAGGTAACTGGGACTTAGTGGGTAACAACACACCGGTATTCTTCTTACGTGATCCTCGTAAATTCCCAGATTTAAACAAAGCAGTAAAACGCGATCCACGTACCAATATGCGTTCAGCCACTAACAACTGGGATTTTTGGACATTATTACCTGAAGCATTGCACCAAGTAACCATTGTTATGAGTGATCGTGGTATTCCTGCAAGCTATCGCCATATGCATGGATTTGGTTCACACACTTACAGTTTTTGGAATGAAGCAAGTGAGCGTTTCTGGGTGAAATTCCACTTCCGCACCCAACAAGGTATTAAAAACTTAACAGATGCAAAAGCTGCTACAATCATCGCAAATGATCGTGAAAGTCATCAACGTGATTTGTATGAAGCAATCGAACGCGGTGATTTCCCTAAATGGACATTATATGTACAAATTATGCCTGAAGCGGATGCAGAAAAAGTACCTTATCATCCATTCGATTTAACTAAAGTGTGGCCGAAAAAAGATTATCCGTTAATTGAGGTAGGAGAGTTTGAGCTTAACCGTAATCCTGAAAACTTCTTTGCTGACGTAGAGCAATCTGCATTTGCACCAAGCAATTTAGTTCCAGGTATCGGTGCAAGCCCAGATAAAATGTTACAAGCTCGTTTATTCAACTATGCAGATGCGCAACGTTATCGTTTAGGTGTGAACTATCGTCAAATTCCAGTAAACCGTCCACGTTGCCCTGTTCATAGCAACCAACGTGATGGACAAGGTCGTGTAGATGGTAACTATGGCAGCCTACCGCACTACGAGCCAAACAGCTTCAGCCAATGGCAACAACAACCAGACTTTGCTGAACCACCACTTCGCATTAATGGTGATGCAGCACACTGGGATTATCGGAACGATGATAACGACTACTTCAGCCAACCGCGTGCATTATTTAACTTAATGAATCCAGAGCAAAAACAAGCATTGTTCAACAATACTGCGGCTGCAATGGGTGATGCACCTGAGTTCATCAAATACCGTCATATCCGTAACTGCTACTGGTGTGAGCCAGCATATGGCGATGGTGTTGCAAAAGCATTGGGCTTAACCGTTGAAGATGCATTAAAAGCACGTGAAACTGACCCAGCATTAGGTCAAGGTGGATTGTTATAAGTGCGGTCAATTTTATAGGCAGATTTTAAATCTAAAAATAAAGGCGGGAATTCCCCGCCTTTCATATTTCATTGAACACTTATTTCCAAATTCGATGCTCTAATACTCGCTTCTTAATTTCTGGATAAAGGTCAATTTTAAATTCAGGCTCTTTCCCCTCTTTTAATTGACGTTGATAATCTTTCATTAGCTTCCACACAATCGGGGAAAGTAAAACGATCGCGACTAGGTTAATAATTGCCATCACAGCCATCACAGTGTCCGCAAAATTCCAGACCACATTACCTGATTTTACCGAACCGAAATAAACGAAGAATAATACCGATAAACGGAATGCCCATACAAACCAAGGTTTATTTTTAATAAAGCGAATGTTACTTTCTGCGTAAGCATAGTTACCGATAATAGAGGAATAAGCGAAAAGCAATAAAATGAAAGCTAAGAAGTGTACACCGAACTCCCCGACATGATAACGCAATGCATTTTGTGTTAAGGAAATACTTTTCAGTGTTTCACTACCATAGTTATCAGAAAGCAGGATAATCACTGCCGTACAAGTACAGACGATCATCGTATCTACAAACACACCGAGCATTTGTACTAAGCCTTGGCTAACCGGATGTTTTACGTGAGCAGCTGCTGCGGCATTTGGTGCAGACCCCATCCCCGCTTCATTAGAGAATAATCCACGTTTAATCCCCATCATCATGGCTTTGGAGACTAAAGCACCAAACATACCACCAGCGGCTGATTGGAAAGTAAAAGCACTTTTGTAAATATTAGCTATCACCGTCGGGATCATATCAATATGCATGCCTAAGATAATTACCGCCATAATTAAATAAAAGAGTGCCATCATCGGTACGACGCTACTAGAAATGGTTGCAATACGTTTTACGCCACCGAAAATAATGGTGGCGGTCAATATCACTAAAACAAGACCAACATATTCACCTTGCCAATTCCAAGCATTTTTGGTCGCTTCCACAATTGAGTTTGCTTGTACTGAATTAAATGCAAAACCAAAGGTGAAAATCAATGATAGGGCAAACGCTACTGCTAACCAACGAGATTTTAAACCTTGTGTAATATAGTAGGCAGGGCCACCACGGAAAGAGCCATCTTTATCTTGAATTTTAAATACCTGTGCTAAAGTCGATTCGGCAAAAGCACTCGACATTCCAATAAATGCCGTTACCCACATCCAGAATACTGCCCCTTCGCCACCAAGTGCGATGGCTGTTGCTACACCACTGATATTACCTACGCCAACTCGACTCGCGAGTCCCGTTGCAAACGCTTGGAATGGCGTTAAAGAATTACCTTCTGCTGCACGTCCAAACCACATTTCACGAATACTTGTAGGGAAAAGACGTAACTGCACTAACCCTGTAGTAATGGTAAAAAATAGACCTACACCTAATAAAATAACAATGGTGATATTCCATAATGGCTCATCAAAATGTTCGATAACCCATGTTAATCCCTGTTCAATCCAGTTTCCCAATTCTGTCAGCATAAAAACCTCACTAAAAAATCCATGTTCTGATTGTAGAGAGACAAAAGAAAAAATCCAGTTTTCTTAAAGAAAAACTGGATTCTTATCCTATAATATAAAATTTATTCAAATTTTCACTGTATTTTTAGATTAAATCTATTCACAGTTTAAAAATAATGCTGCAGCTCCACGAACACCACCGGAATCACCATGTTTTGCTTTTTTAATTGGTGGCACTTTCGCACTACGCATTAAATGAGCGGGTAATGCTTTTGGTAGGGCTTCATAAAGATAATCAAAATTCGATAACCCTCCACCGAGCACAATCATATGCGGATCAAATGCCGTGATAATATTGCCAATAGAAATCGCCGCTAATTCAACAAAAATACGAACAAAATCAACCGCACTTTCCTCTTTCGCATAAAAGCTATCGATAATCTCTTTGGCTGATAACTCTTCCCCTTTTAAATCACGGTACAACATTTCAAAGCCGCGACCAGAAATATACGTATCTAAACAAGCCTGATTGCCACAACCACATTGGTAAATTGGCGCGTTATCCCAGCCTAATAATTTTAAGGCATGATAATTTAATTGAAGGTGGCCTAACTCCCCTGCCATCCCGACTTGTCCTGAGTGAATTTTGCCATTAATTACAAAACCACCACCAAAGCCTGTCCCCAAAATAAGCCCTAATACAGAAGGATATTGAGTATTTTCCTCATCACAAGCTTCCGAGAGCGCAAAACAATTGGCATCATTTTCTGCTCGCACCTCACGATCTAAAACGCGTTCAAGATCGGCTAAAATCGGCTTATTATCTGCAACACGAATATTCGTCACTTCAGCAAGCCCAGTTGTTAAATTAACAAATCCAGGCAAACCTAAACCTACTGTGCCTTTTTCACCAAAGTGGGTATCAGCACGTTCTACTAGCGTTTTGATCGCCTGTAACCAATCTTGATAATCTGTTTGTGGCGTTGGCACGCGCTCGGTATAAAGCTTTTCTAATTTTGCATTAAAAGCAGCTAATTCAATCTTTGTGCCACCGATATCAATACCGTAATACATATTGTCTCCTCAAAGAGCGGTCAAAATTGTTGGAACATATAGGCTGTATTCTCCTTGAAATCAAAATAAAAATCCATGACAAAAATCATATTTTCTACAAGCAATAAAAAAGACCGGCTTTATCACTAAAACCGGTCTTTGATTTATGATTTAAATGGTTTCGATACCAATGAGAAGATTACCAGAAGTAACCCGCACTTGCAGTTCCGCCTACTTCACCTTGAGTATTGGTTGTAAAGGATACTTTCACACCGTACTTACCATTATCAGATAAGCGAGAGTAACCTACAGCTACTGCACTTTGATTTTGGTATTGTCCTACACCAGCAGTCACTGAAGATTGACCTTCACGGTATGCCTGCATTAAGCCAGCTGTAGCTAATGCAGAAGCAGTACCAGCTTTACGGCGTTTATCCATTTTGTTTAGGCTATTGTGAATTTCATTTGTTGCTTTCTTGAGCTGATTCACATTCACTGCATCAGTACCATCTCTACCTGGCGCTACATTGGTAATACGAGAACCACCAGCATTGATGCCATCTTTAGTCACACTTGGGCCATTGTTAATGGTTAAGCCATTATCATTGATCGTTGTGTCACCCGCTTTGATGGTTTTCGCTATAACAGTGTTTACAGAAATATCATCTTTCAGTTTCACTTTCACACCATTTGCATCAGCAACTGTTTCGATGTTTTTATTATCACCGTTTACAGCCACTTGAGAGCCCAGTTTCTTAACGCCAGTTGTACCTTTATCTGCATTGAAGGTTAAACCTTTGTTATTTACTGTGTCGTGTGCATCTACACCTTTATTAATATCATCTTTCGTTTTATTTGAAAGATCTACTTTGTAATCTGTCACAGTCGTTGTGCCATTTTTACGTGTAGTTGGTGCTTTGGTTACGGTTATTGCATCAGAACCATCAACGTGAGCCGAATTATCAGTAGCATTTACTTTGTAGATAGTTTGACCATTTGAACCTTTAGTACTTGTTACAACAACATTGTCACCTGCTTCAACTTCTGTTTTCGCAGCTTTCAATTGTTTAACATTTACAGCATCAGTATCATTTTTACCTTCTGCAACATTCACTACTTTATTACCGCCGTTATCTAAACCTTTATTGGTTAAGGTAACGTTAGTTTTACCACCTTCGGTAGCTTTGATAGTGATTCCACCATCATTCATTGTGGTTTTACCTGTGGTTACAGAAGTAAAGTCAACATCATCTTTAGTTGCAACTGTGTAAGTTGTGCTACCATCTGGATTCTTATCAGATGTCACATTAACATTTTTGCCAGCTGCTACTTTCGTTGTAGCTTGAGCAATACCGTCTTTCAACTGTTTAACATTCACAGCATCAGTGTCATCTTCACCAGCTTTGACATCGGTAATTTTGTTACCATCAACGCTTACATTACCACCAGAGATTGTTGTTCCACCATCTTTAAACTCGATTTTTTGACCATCTTTATTTGAGATAGAATCAATATTCTTCAAGTCTTTAGCAAGTTGAACTTCTAGGGTACCCTCACCATCAGCTTTAACATTGACATTACCTGCTGCTGATTTAAATGCTTCAGATGCAGCTTTGTCAACGCCTTCACCTTTAATAGTGACTAAAGAATTTAATTTATGGCTATTAACGACTTCATTATTGCCTGTAAACTTCAAGCCATCGTTAAGTGTTGCCACTTCTTCCTTATCACCATTTGGTTTTTCGTAAACGATACGGGTCTTAGTTTTACCGTCTTTACCATCGTTACCATCAAGACCTGCTTGGCCTTGTGCAACAGTGATTTTACCGTTAGAACCATCTTTACCGTTGATGCCGATAGTACCGTCTTTACCATTTAAGGCAATGCCGTCTTTACCATCCTCACCTTTCAGGCCGATAGAGCCATCTTTACCATTGATAGAGATACCATCTTTACCATTTTCACCTTTAACAGTGATAGTACCTGGTTCATTTTCATTACCAATGGTTACATCTTTGTTTAACCCAACTTGTAATTTCGCTTTACCGTCTTTGTCTGTGATAACTTTAGTGGTTACACTACCGTCGCCTTTAACCGTTACAGTTTCACCAAGTTTAGCTTTAACATCATTACCATTTTCGTCAGTTAAACCAAAGCCATTATTAGTAATATTACCAATAGTATCTTTCAAATCACCAACATTAACTGCATTATTTAAAGTGTTTCCAGTAGCATCTTCCAAGGCAACTTTATTTCCTGTTGCGTCTTTCAAGCCACTATCAACATTAACGATTTGGTTTCCACCGTTATTTAAGCCCTTATCAGTGACACTAACCGTTTTAGTGTTATCTGCATCTTTTGGTTTAACAGTTAAGCCATTACCATCGATAACAGATTTATTACCTGTTGTTTCATCAATGAACGTTGCACTGGTTAAGTCTTGTAGCTGTTTAGCCATTTTCAGAACTAACTTGCCTGCATCATTGTCAACACGTAAGTTTTTATCTGTCACGTCTGCATTTGGATCTAACTTACCTAAAATTTCTAGCTCTTCATTAAGTTTCTTCGCAATAGAGTCACCTTTATCGCCTTTAAATTTCAAGCCATCATTAAGTGTTGCAACATCTTCTTTGATAGTTTTATTTGGATCGTTTGGATCTTTATATTCGTAAACGATACGGTTTTTGGTTTCACCAGCTTTACCATCAACACCTGCAGGGCCTTGATCGCCTTTGATAGAAACGCCGTTTTTACCGTTTTCACCATTTAAGCCAATAGAACCATCTTTACCGTTGAGTACAACTGCAGAACCGTCTTTACCGTTCACACCAATTTGTCCATCAACACCATCTTTACCAGGTTCGCCTTTTTGACCGACTGTCACTTTATCTGCAGTAAGATCTTTAGCTAAACCAATAACAACTTTGCCATCTTTAGTCATGGTTTTGATGTTAGTTGCATCATAACGATCATCTGCTTTAGTGCCTTCACCCACAATATCAAGTTTCTCACCTAAATCTTTGTGAATAACATCACCCGATTGTGCACCAAAATTTAAACCTTTTGCGGTTAAATTATTGGTAATTTGGGTGCCTTTAGCCTCTAATTGCTCTTCTGTTGCAGCACGGCCAGCTTTCGCATAAGTTGGACCATTCAGATCTTTATTAGTTAAGCCTGTAATATCACCTGTTTTCGCATCCAATTTGATTGGATTATCACCTGCGACATTAACAACTTGATCAGCTGCAAATTCAACTTTACCGTTACCATCTTTGTTCGTGATTGAAGTGATATCTTTCAATGCGCCTTCAACATTCACTTTATATGGATCTGCTTTTGTACCTGTACCAGTTACAGAAGTATTTTTACCATTTACAAGTGCTGTTTTTGAATCTTTTAACTGTTTAACAGTCACAGCATCATTATCTTCTGTGCCTTCAGCAACATTTTTAATTTGCTTATTGCCACCATCGATACCAGTTTTAGTCACACTTGGACCACCAGTAATAGTTAAACCATCTTTGTTGATGTTTAGGTTGTTATCACCAAACTTAATTGAACCATCATTAGTTAAATTGATATCTTTAGACAATTGAACATTTAACTTACCATCTTTGTTATTCACACCAATGTTGTTTTCTGTCAATTTAGTTTTGTCTGCACCACCTACAATATCAATTTTTTGGTTAAGTTTTTTCGCTATTACTTTAGAGTCATCAGTTTGACCATCATCTCCAGCGAATTTCAAACCATCATCCATTGTTGCAACTTCACGAACAATATCTTTGCCGTCTTTGCCTTTAATTGGATTACCGTCTTTATCTTTCGGTGTGTAAACAATACGTTGTGATTTATCTGTACCTGGCTCTTGGTTCACTAAAGTTTGTGTACCATCATTTGTTGAGATATCAACAGATTTACCGTCGCTACCATCTGCGCCTTTAGGACCAGTTAAACCGATGTGACCAACGCCATCTTTACCTGCGATAGATACAGCGTCTTTACCATCTTTGCCGGTGATTCCGACTTTACCATCTTCACCTTTAGTACCATTTGGACCCGTGATGGTTACACCATCTTTACCGTTAGCACCATCTTTACCATTAACCACAATTTTGTCTAAGTTGGTTAAATTGCTATCTAAAGAATAAGTATAAGTATGATCATCACCATTAATGATTTGTTTAACTTTTAAGTTTTTACCTGCATCGAAGTTTACCACTGCGCCTGGTTTCACTTTCGTTGCAGTTGATGTGCCATCAAGCTCACCCGTTGATTTCGTTGCATTCGCTAACCAACCACTGTTATTGATTGCTTCAACGACAGTTTTCACGGTTGCTAAGCCATTATCACCTTTAACGCCAGGTTTGCCATCTTTACCGTTTGCACCGTGTTCGATCTCACCGATGTTTACATCATATTTAACCACACCATTTGCACCTACAGATGCTGTCGTGAAGTTACCATTTGTGAAGTCTAAACCATCAGATACTTTCACTGTGTTCTTAGTTGCAGTATCACCGTTAGATTTATATGCTAATTCTGCATCGCCTAAATTTTGTGCAATAGCATTAACGGTATATGTTTTTTGACCCGTTGTTGCATCAGTATCTGTATCAACAGTTACGTTTTGTCCTGCTTTAACAACCGAACCTAAACCAGTAATGACCTTTTTACCGGCATCTGTAATATTGCTTAAGTCATTTTTCGCAACACCTGTGATAACTGCTTTTTCATTAGCAACATCTTGACCATTGCCATCTAAATAAGTCATGGTTACGTTACCGCTGTTATCCACAGCATACTCGCCTGGTTTAATATGACGTTCAGCTGCTTTCACTGCATTTAATTGGCTAACATTCACAGCATCGGTATTATTTGTACCCGCTTTCACATTTGTGATTGCTTTATTACCTGCATTAATACCCTCTTTAGTCACACTTGGACCATTGGTGATTGTTAAACCATCTTTGTTAATGCTTAAGTTATTATCGCCAAACTTAATTGAACCAGCATCAGTTAAATTGATATCTTTAGATAATTGAACATTTAACTTACCATCTTTGTTATTCACGCCAATGTTGTTTTCTGTCAATTTAGTTTTATCTGCACCACCTACAATATCAACTTTTTGGTTAAGTTTTTTCGCAATTACTTTAGAGTCATCTGTTTGACCATCATCTCCTGCGAATTTCAAACCATCATCCATTGTTGCAACTTCACGAACAATATCTTTGCCGTCTTTGCCTTTAATTGGATTACCGTCTTTATCTTTCGGTGTGTAAACAATACGTTGTGATTTATCTGTACCTGGCTCTTGGTTCACTAAAGTTTGTGTACCATCATTTGTTGAGATATCAACAGATTTACCGTCGCTACCATCTGCGCCTTTAGGACCAGTTAAACCGATGTGACCAACGCCATCTTTACCTGCGATAGATACAGCGTCTTTACCATCTTTGCCAGTGATTCCGACTTTACCATCTTCACCTTTAGCACCATTTGGACCAGTGATAGTTACACCATCTTTACCATCAACACCATCTTTACCATTAACCACAACTTTATCTAAGTTAGTTAAGTTGCTATCTAAGGAATAGGTATAAGTATGATCATCACCATTAAGCGTTTGTTTAACTTTTAAGTTTTTACCTGCGTCGAAGTTTACCACTGCGCCTGGTTTCACTTTAGTTGCGGTTGATGTGCCATCAAGTTCACCTGTTGATTTAGTTGCATTTGCTAACCAACCACTGTTATTGATTGCTTCAACGACAGTTTTGACGGTTGCTAAACCATCAGTACCTTTAACACCAGGTTTACCATCTTTACCGTTTGCACCGTTTTCGATCTCACCTGTCTTCACATCGTATTTAACCACACCATTTGCAGCTACTGATGCTGTCGTGAAGTTACCATCAGTGAAATCTAAACCTTCAGTTAATGCAACAGTTTGGTCATTTGCACCATTTGCTTTGTATTTAATATTAAATGCATCAGATCCTGGTACATTTGCTTTTACTTTGTATGTCGTACGACCTACAGCATCTGTTGAATTCGTTACAGTCACTGAACTGTCTGCCGCTTCAACAATCGTACCTAAACCAGTAATCACTTTTTTGCCATCATTATTGATGTTAGAAAGATCATTTTTAGCCACACCAGTAATCGTTGCTGTCATACCATTAACAACATTACCTTTACCATCTGTGTAAGTTAAACTTACATTACCATCGTTACCTACTGCATAAGTAGTATTAGTAATATGTTTTTCATCATCTAAATTAGCAACAGTTTTATCGCCATATTTAATACGATCACCCTCGTATTTAATTGTGGTATTACTACTGTTATCGCCAAGTTTAATCTGTTTGGTTTCAACACTGTTTAAACCTTTAAGATCTTTTGCTAATTTAATTGCTAAACCACCTGTAGCAACACTTGGATTGCTCTCACCAATAACACCAATGTTATTATCAGTTAATTGCTCTTTATCTGCACCACCTGTGACATTCAATGTTTCGCCTAATTGACGATTTACTGTTACATCTGCATTATCACCTTTAAAGTTTAAACCTTTAGCAATATTCTCTGCATTCTTGGTGATATTTTGCGCATTTTTAGTAATGTTTTGTGCATTATTTGCGATATTATTCGCATTGTTAGTCACATTTTGGTTAGTTGCATGAAGCTGTGAACCATTTACGGCATCTTTACTGTCTGCAGAAATTGTACCATTTGATACATTAGTAATTTTCTTATCGCCAGCATTAATGCCATCTTTAGTTACGCTTGGACCATTTTTAATAGTTAAGCCTTTATCATCTAAAGAAGTATTGCCAGTAGTGACATTCGTGAAAGTGACATTTTCTTTTGTTGCAACGGTTAAGTTTTTCTCATTTTGAGTAATCTTAATGTTATTTCCAGCTGTAAATGTAACGGTATCACCCATTGCAACTTTTTTCTCAGCATTACCGCTTACTTCACCGGTACCTGTTTGCGCTGCTGTAATTTTCCAGCCTTGCTCAACACGTGATGCAACCGCATATAATTGAGAACCATTAATCGCATCTGTTGAATCATCTTCTACATGACCTGCAGCTACATTTTTAATTTGACGCTCGTTGCCTTTTTCACCAACGCTTACAAAACGACCTGCGTCTTTTGCTTTACCAGCAAAATTATAGGTGTGACCATCAATTTCTTTACTTGCTACAGTTTCAGTTGCATGAGAACCATCTGCTTTTGAGCTATCACCCAAGATCACTGAACCATTTGTCGCAGCAGTAATATTGGCACCAATTGCAACAGTGTTTTGACCATTTACTTTTGTATTATGACCAATTGCAACAGAATCAGTCGCAGTTGCACTTGTTCCTGTAAATTCCCCTAATGCAATAGAGCCCGCCGCTTTTGCACCAAGGTTGTCGTAATTGCTATCTGCATCTGTCTGTTTAGTTTTATCTGCATTAACACTTACATAGTTGGTTTGTGCTAATTCAACCGCTTCTTTCACGTTATGAAGGGTTTGATTTTTGATATTAAAATCAGGTGCTTTATAGGTGTATCGACCATTACCATCAACGGTATAACCATTGTAATTTGGTCCAGCGATAGATTTCGCAAGATTATCATTTACTTCAGATAATTGTTTAACATTTACCGCATCAGTATCTTCACGACCAGCAGCAAGATTCACTAAACGACGCTCTTTACCTTTATTTGCAATCGCAACTACACCGTTCTCAATCTCAAAACCATCATTCGTATATTTTGCATTTTTATTTTTGATGTCTTCTTGATTGATAATGGTGCCATTACCTAAAGCCAATGAGTTATTTGCATTAGATTGTGCGCTTTCACCGATAGTCATTGCACCTTTTTTAGTTGCTTTAGAATCCTTACCAATAGTGATTACATTTTCATGTAAAGCTTGTGAATTAGCACCAAATGCAATTGAGTTTGCTTCGCTTGCATTAGCACTATTACCAAATGCAATCGCATCTTTTTTATGAGCTTTAGCGTCTACACCAAATGCAATAGAATTCTCGCTACCACCTAATGCATTATAACCAAATGCAATAGATTTATTGCCCGATGCTGATGAACTTGTACCGAATGCAATCGCTTTCGCAGCAGGTGTGTTTGGACGAGTTACATTTCCTTCAATATAAGCATCTTTACCAAGAGAAAATTCACCAGTTTTTGCAAGAGAACCAAAAGCAAAAGAGTCATCACCATTGGTTTTAGCCCCTGTACCAATTGCAACGGAACGAGCACCATTTGTTTGGGTATTATTCTCACCATCATATCTAGTTCTTCTTGCCTCACCTTCACCAGGTAAACCATTTAATGTTTGAGGCGCTGTATTACCAATTGCAATTGATTGATCTCCATTTGCAGTAGCGGATGCACCAAATGCAAAACTAGCCGCACCTTTTGCATATGCTACGGAACCAATAGCTGCAGAGTAATCACCAATTGCTGCAGATTGACGCATCATTGCTAAAGAGTTAAATCCTGCGGCACGTGAAGCTGTACCAATAGCGGTAGAACCTGTTGTTTCAGCATGAGAAAACGCACCAATTGATGTAGCC
The DNA here is from genome assembly GCF_031191205.1 of Haemophilus parainfluenzae ATCC 33392. Taxonomy (NCBI): domain Bacteria; kingdom Pseudomonadati; phylum Pseudomonadota; class Gammaproteobacteria; order Pasteurellales; family Pasteurellaceae; genus Parahaemophilus; species Parahaemophilus parainfluenzae. The sequence goes on from NZ_CP133470.1 coordinate 2,124,201, forward strand.
AAACCACCTGTAGCTTTTGCAAAATCACCAATAGCAATACCATCTGAGGCACCTCTTGAACTTTGTACTGCAGTATTTTTACCAATTGCAATCCCTTCTGCATATGCCCCATTATTTGCATAAGAATCTTGTCTATTACTTGAGCCATTTGCATTATCGTAAGATCTATTACCTGGGTTTTTATAATCGTATGCCCAGGTTTGATCTGCACCGTAACTTGGTGCAGCACTCGCACCATCAGAAGTAATAGCATAGCCAGCACTATTTGTTGAACCAATTGCTACATATGCATGCGCAGCAAGTGGCGATAACGCAAATGGTATAGCAAGTGCGGTTGTTTTTAATAACGTTGAAACTGCTGAAGAGGTTTTCTTCACGCTAGAAACTGAAGATACCGGTTTTACTTTTGATAATTCAGATACAGCGACCCATACTTGGCTTGAACTACACCAAATTACCTTAAAAATCCTGTTCATTTAATTCATCCTTATAAAATTAAAATCATAAAAATATTGCTAAAATTTGTTAAACTACAAATAACTCATCATTATTCGCGGAGGCACATTATAGATCAATTAGCCACCAATAAAATCTAATTTACCAACATTTACATTTCTTGACATTAAATTCAAAAATTAAAGGTTAAATATACATTTTCTAATTAAATATTTAATTACCAATCATTATCAACTAGTTAATCAACAATGCGGAAATAGTTTGCTGATTTAACTAGTCAACTCCTCTTTTGTAGAAAAGATATTTTTCCGTTGTAAAAAATTGAAAATAACAACATGTACAACCCATGCTGAAATTATTGCAATCAACAGATCAATTGGGTAATGCATACCTAAACGCACTCGACTAATCAACATTAATACGCCCCAAATTGTCATCGCTCCAATAAGCAATTCTGCTTTAAAAGAACGATTCCCCAATAATTGGCTAAACCCTACGGCTAACATAAGCCAAGTCGCTGCGAAAATAGAATGCCCTGATGGAAAAGAATAACCCGTTTCATCTTCATAATGCGCTTTTAACCAGGCAGGTGTATCGGCTTGTGTGGAATAGAATTTATCCACTAATTTTGCACGTTCTGAGCGATCTTGATGATAAAAGGCATCCGTAGTACTTTCTGTTTTTTCCGCTAAATAAACAGTGAAGGGACGTGGCTCGGCAAAAACCGTTTTTAACCCTGTTTTAATCACTTGTGTGGATAAGACTGACAAGCCCATTACTATCACGCCCATAATCCACTGTTTACGATTTTCAAAAAGAAAACGGAAAAGTAAAGCAAACACACCACAGGTAATTAAAGCATAAGGCACACTACCGGTTTCGGTTAAAAGATAAAGCCAATAATCCCATTCCATTAATTGGTTGTTTCCATGCCAATGATAAGCAAAACCCCAAACAAAAAATGGTACAAGACAAAGGAATAACGTATATAATGACAGCCTTTTAAACATTGTTGCCTCTTGATAATAAAAATAAAGTGCACATTTTAGCAGAATAAAGTTGAAAAAGGATAAGTTATGTCAAAAATCCAACTGGTTGCTCAAGCCAATTTGCCTACCGAATATGGCATATTTAAAATGGTCGGATTTGAATTTCCCGATACAAAAAAAGAACATGTCGCGTTAGTGATGGGTGATATTTCAAACCAAGATGAGCCTGTGCTCGCCCGCATTCATTCTGAATGTCTAACAGGCGATGCATTACACAGTTTAAAATGCGATTGTGGTTTCCAACTAGCAGCCGCATTACGTCAAATTAGCGAAGCGGGTCGTGGTGTTTTAATCTATCATCGTGAAGAAGGCCGTGGCATTGGTTTAATTAATAAAATTCGAGCTTATTCATTACAAGATCAAGGGATGGATACTATTGAAGCCAACCTTGCATTAGGTTTTAAAGCTGATGAACGTAACTTTAATGTGTGTGCCGATATGTTTGAATTATTAGGTGTGAAGCAAGTTCGCTTGATGACAAACAACCCGCAAAAAGTAGAAACGATGAAAAAAGCGGGCATTAATATCGTAGAACGTGTACCGTTGAATGTAGGTGAAAACCGTTACAATACGAAATATCTTGATACTAAAGCGAAAAAAATGGGCCATTATATTGTGCATAATAATGAAGAACATTTAATGACTTGCCCACATTGCCAAGAAGAAGTGATTTAACAAAAAAGCCATACAACTGTATGGCTTTTCTTTTATCAAAACAATTATTGATTAACGCCCCAATGACGCGTGTCTTTATCAAATTTCATGCCTGAATGAGATCCTTCTGAACCATTAAAATAAACGTCTTTATTTGCACAAGCTGAAATCACTAATGCACCAATAACAATAAGAAGTAATTTTTTCATTATATTTACCTTTTTAAGCTGACTTGCCAAAATTGTATCATAACTTTTATTAACTTTTCCTGCTTAAATTAGCTGATTTCTTGCAAAATTCATGCCTAGCTTCTACAATAACACCACATTTTTAACTTGTAGTTCGCAAACCTCCTACATAAAAAAACTAGGTATCCTATGAATATTTCAAATCCTAATCACAATCGTAAAGCCCTTGTGATCTTCTCTGGTGGACAAGATTCCACAACCTGTTTAATTCAAGCTATTGCCGAATATGGCGTGGAAAATGTCGAAACCGTCACCTTTCAATATGGCCAACGTCATTCTATTGAATTAGAAAAAGCCCGTTGGATCGCCAAAGATCTCGGTGTAAAACAAACGTTGATTGATACGTCCGTCATCAAATCCATTACCCATAATGCCTTAATGGATGCCAATGCAGATATTGAACAAAAAGACGGGGAATTACCGAATACCTTTGTGGATGGCCGAAACGCACTCTTCTTATTATATGCCGCGATCTATGCAAAAGGACAAGGTATTAATGACATTATTACGGGCGTATGTGAAACAGATTTCAGTGGCTATCCCGATTGCCGTGATGTGTTTATCAAATCCATGAATGTCACCCTTAATTTAGCCATGGATTATCCATTCAATTTAAAAACACCACTAATGTATCTCACTAAAGCCCAAACCTGGGCTCTTGCCGATGAATTAGGTACGTTAGATTATATTCGTCAGCACACTCACACTTGCTACGAAGGTGTTGAAGGCGGTTGCAGGGAATGCCCAAGCTGCAAATTGAGAGATAAAGGCTTGCTGGAATATTTAGCCACAAAAGTAAAAGCTTAGTATCGAGATAATTTAACCCATAACAGATTTAATAGGTTCAAATGAATCCAAAGTGCGGTCAAAATTCACGTCAAATTTTGACCGCACTTTTACTTGATATAGTATCCGTCTCTTTTCTCATCTTTAATTTTATAAATGCGTCATTTTTTGATAAAATCACGCTAATTTTTTTATAAATAAGTAACTAATTTTAAAATGACTACAAATTATTCTGCTCAAGAAATTACGGTCCTGAAAGATCTCGAACCGGTGCAAATTCGCCCCGGTATGTACACGGACACCACCCGTCCAAATCACCTTGCTCAAGAAGTTATTGATAACAGTGTGGATGAAGCTCTTGCGGGTTTTGCCACCAAAGTTGAAGTAATTTTACATGCTGATCAATCACTTGAAGTCATTGATAATGGACGCGGGATGCCAGTGGACATTCATCCAACGGAAGGCGTTTCTGGTGTGGAAGTGATCTTAACTAAACTTCACGCTGGCGGTAAGTTCTCGAATAAAAACTATGAATTTGCCGGTGGTTTACACGGGGTGGGGATTTCTGTTGTCAATGCCCTTTCTGAACGCGTTGATATTCAAGTCAAACGTAACGGCGAAGTGTATAAAATTGCCTTTGAAAATGGCGTAAAAGTAGAAGAATTAGAAGTCATCGGGACTTGTGGCAGACGTACAACCGGTACCACCGTTCACTTCAAACCAAATCCAAAATATTTTGATAGCAAGAATTTTTCTGTTAGTCGTTTACGCCACTTATTGCGTGCTAAAGCCGTGCTTTGTTCAGGCTTAGAGATTAAATTTGTTGATAAAGTGAATAACACCGAAGATGTGTGGTGTTATCAAGATGGTTTATCCGATTACTTAACCGAAGCGGTGAATGGTTTTGAAACCTTACCTGAAAAACCTTTTGTCGGCGAGTTTAAAGGATCTACAGAAGCGGTAAGCTGGGCATTATTATGGTTGCCAGAAGGTGGTGAGCTTATTGCAGAAAGCTATGTAAACTTGATTCCAACAGTACAAGGCGGAACACATGTGAATGGTCTTCGCCAAGGCTTGCTCAATGCCATGACTGAATATTGCGAATTCCGCAATAAATTACCACGTGGCGTGAAATTAACGGCTGACGACATTTGGGATCGCTGTGCTTACATTCTTTCGCTCAAAATGCAGGATGCCCAATTTGCAGGGCAAACGAAAGAACGTTTATCTTCTCGTCAAAGTGCGGTCTTTGTTGCGGGTGTTTTAAAAGATGCCTTCAGTTTATGGCTAAACCAAAACGTACAAGATGCGGATCGCTTAGCTGAAATGGCGATCAGTTCTGCACAACGTCGTTTAAATGCTGCGAAAAAAGTCGTGCGTAAAAAATTAGTCAGCGGTCCTGCTCTACCGGGTAAATTGGCAGATTGCGCATCACAAAATTTAGAAAAAACCGAATTATTCTTAGTCGAAGGTGACTCTGCGGGCGGCTCAGCCAAACAGGCTCGAGACCGTGAATATCAAGCGATCCTGCCGTTACGCGGAAAAATCTTAAACACTTGGGAAGTCGCTAGCGATCAAGTACTTGGCTCAACGGAAATTCATGATATTGCTGTGGCACTAGGTATCGATCCTGATAATGAAGACTTATCTCAACTTCGTTACGGGAAAGTCTGTATTTTAGCCGATGCGGACTCCGATGGTTTACATATTGCTACCCTACTCTGCGCCCTCTTTTTACGTCATTTTCCGAAATTAGTGCAAGATGGGCATGTCTATGTGGCCATGCCACCACTCTATCGTATCGACTTAGGCAAAGAAGTGTTTTATGCCCTTGATGAAAATGAGAAAGAAGCCATTTTAGAACGTTTAAAAGGTAAAAAAGGCACTTTAAACGTACAACGATTCAAAGGTTTGGGTGAAATGGATCCGTCACAATTACGTGAAACCACCATGGATCCGAATACTCGCCGATTAGTTCAATTAACTTACGATCTTGAGGAAGATCAAGGCGCAGCGACATTAGAATTAATGGATATGTTACTCGCTAAAAAACGGGCAGAAGATCGCAAAAATTGGTTGCAAACTAATGGCGATCAAGTGGATTTAATAGTTTAAGTATTCGAGGTCAATCATGAACGAACAACGTCGAGATTTTTTTAGAAACAGCGCATTAGGCTTAGCAACGATTACATTAGGTGCAGGTTTTAGTCTCATTCCTTCTGCTCAAGCGGAAGAAAAAGCCTCAAATGTGACGGCTACTGCAGTTGAAAATTTACCTGAGATTGAAGCAGAATTGACGCTCGCGCCCAATGTACCAAAACCGATTGAACGTAACTATCCGGCAAAAGTCGTGGTGAAACTAACCGCACTTGAACAAATTATGGATTTAATGGATGGCGTGCAATTTAAATTTTGGACATTAAACGGTAGCGTGCCTGCACCATTTATTCGTGTACGCGAAGGTGATATGGTAGAAGTGCAACTTTCCAACTCAGCAAGTTCCATGATGCCACATAGTCTTGATTTCCATGCAGCACCTGTACCAATGGGAGGGGCAATGGCAAGTGAAACCCCACCAACTCGGACATCTACCTTCCAATTTAGAGCGTTACGTTCAGGCATTTATCTATACCACTGTGGCAGCCAACCTGTGGATATTCATCTCGCGAAAGGAATGTATGGTTTAGTTTTAGTTGAGCCAAAAGAAGGCTTACCAAAAGTGGATCGTGAGTTTTACATTATGCAAAGTGAATTCTATACCAAAGGTGAATTTGGCGATCCTGGCTTGCAACCGTTCAGTATGAAAAAAGCCATTGATGAGCGCCCTGAATATGTCCTCTTCAACGGCAAAGTTGGTTCAACCATGGATGAAAATGCCTTAAAAGCAAAAACCGGTGAAACCATTCGTCTATTCGTAGGAAATGCAGGACCGAATTTATGCTCTTCTTTCCACTTAATCGGTGCAGTATTTGACAATGTGTATGTGGAAGGTGGTACGCTTATTAATCACAATGTTCAAACTACATTGATTCCATCCGGTAGCGCCACCATGGTGGAAACTCGAATTGATGTACCTGGCACTTATGTCTTTATGGATCACTCCATTTTCCGCGCAGTAAATAAAGGCACAATGGGACATATTGTGGTTGAAGGTGAAAAAAATCCGAATATTTATTCTGGAAAACTAAAAGACGAAGCCTTTAAAGAAGCTAACCCACAAAAACCACAACCCGTTCCTTACGAAATTGACAGTCACAAAGGAATGGATATGGGACATTCTCATCACGAACATTCTGATGCGAATTCCGGTGCAACAAGAAAATAAATTAGAAGAATATGAGCAATATTAACTACGAAGGCATCGAGCAGATGCCACTTCGCACCTTTACAGAAAAGGCTTATCTTAATTATTCAATGTACGTCATCATGGATCGTGCATTGCCTTTTATTGGTGATGGCTTAAAACCTGTCCAACGTCGTATTGTTTATGCGATGTCTGAACTGGGTTTAAATGCCGCGGCAAAATTTAAAAAATCTGCGCGTACCGTCGGTGATGTATTAGGTAAATTCCATCCACACGGTGACTCCGCCTGTTATGAAGCCATGGTATTAATGGCTCAGCCCTTTTCTTACCGTTATCCTTTAGTGGATGGCCAAGGAAACTGGGGGGCGCCAGATGATCCTAAATCATTCGCGGCGATGCGTTATACAGAATCTCGCTTGTCCAAAATCTCTGAAATTCTATTATCTGAATTAGGTCAAGGTACTGTTGATTTCCAACCGAACTTTGATGGTACTTTAGAAGAACCACAATATTTGCCTGCGCGTTTGCCTCATATTCTGTTAAACGGCACCACCGGGATTGCTGTCGGGATGGCAACAGATATTCCACCACACAATATTAATGAAGTAGCAGATGCAGCTGTGATGCTATTAGATAATCCAAAAGTAGGATTAGATGATGTGCTCAATATCATTCAAGGCCCTGATTTCCCAACTGAAGCGGAAATTATTTCCCCTAAAGATGATATTCGCAAAATGTATGAAACTGGTCGTGGCTCTATTAAGATGCGCGCAACATGGCATAAAGAAGACGGGGAAATCATCATTAGTGCACTTCCTCATCAATCTTCCCCCTCTAAAATCATTGCACAAATCGCTGAGCAAATGACAGCGAAAAAATTGCCAATGGTGGAAGATATTCGTGATGAAGCAGATTATGAAAATCCTGTGCGTATCGTGCTTGTACCACGTTCAAATCGCGTAGACACGGATGCCTTGATGGCGCATTTATTTGCGACGACGGATCTCGAAAAAAGCTATCGTGTGAATATGAATATGATCGGACTTGATCATAAACCAGCCGTGAAAGGCTTACTTCAAGTTCTCACAGAATGGCTGACATTCCGTCGTACTACCGTGACACGCCGTTTACAACATCGTTTAGATAAAGTACTCGCTCGTTTACACATTTTAGATGGTTTGATGATTGCCTTCCTCAATATTGATGAAGTCATTGAGATTATTCGCACAGAAGACGAACCTAAACAAGTTTTAATGGCTCGTTTTAACTTAAGTGATGAACAGGCAGAAGCCATTTTAAACTTACGTTTGCGCCATTTAGCCAAATTAGAAGAACATCAATTACAAGCTGAAAAAGATAAACTTGAAGAAGAGCGGTCAAATTTAGAGTTAATTTTGGGATCTGAACGTCGCTTAAATACCTTGATCAAAAAAGAAATTCAAGAAGATGCGAAAAAATACGCCAGTCCTAGAATGTCTCAATTAGTTGAACGTGAAGAAGCGAAAGCTATTTCTGAAAGTGAAATGACTCCAGCAGAACCTGTCACTGTTATCTTATCTGAAATGGGCTGGGTTCGTTGTGCGAAAGGTCATGACATTGATCCGGCAGGATTAAGCTATAAAGCCGGTGATAAATATCTCGCCCACGCTTGTGGTAAAAGTAATCAACCGGTGATCTTTATTGATAGTACAGGTCGTAGTTATGCTTTAGATCCATTAAGCTTGCCTTCTGCGCGTTCACAAGGTGAACCTCTCACTGGTAAACTCACATTACCGGCCGGTGCGACGATTGAACAGGTTATTATGGAACCTGAAAAACAAGAATTATTGATGGCATCAGATGCAGGATACGGTTTTATTTGCAAATTTGAAGATTTAATTGCACGCAATAAAGCAGGAAAAGCCTTGATTTCTTTGCCAGAAAATGCGAAAGTCTTGAAACCTGAGAAACTTTCCGAGTCGGCCTCACTTCTTGTGTCCCTCACTTCAGCGGGTCGAATGCTGATTTTTCCGGTACGAGATTTACCGGCATTATCAAAAGGGAAAGGCAACAAAATCATCAGTATTCCAGCAGCGAATGCAAAAGCGCGGTCAGAATTATTGGTGAAATTGTTCTTAATTTCAGAGCAAGCCAGCCTTGAGTTCCATTCCGGTAAACGAAAAATCACATTAAAACCGGAAGATCTGCAAAAATTCCGAGCGGAACGCGGCAGAAAAGGCTCCCAATTACCACGTGGATTACATAGTAATGTTGATATTGTGGTAATTGAACCCGAACACAACTCATAAGAATTCTCGGAACCAAACTAAATAGGAGGATATTTCGTGAATATTGTTTTTGACACTTATCAAACACTTGCTTTAGCAAGCTTTGTATTATTACTCGGTTATTTTCTAGTAAAACGCATTCGAGTTTTACAAACATTCAATATCCCAGAGCCTGTTGTTGGCGGCTTTATTGTGGCTATTGCATTAACGATTTTATATAAAGTAAATGGCACTTCATTCACTTTTGAGAAAAGCTTACAAACATCCATGATGTTGGTATTTTTCTCCTCTATCGGTTTAAGTGCAAACTTTTCTCGCTTAATTAAAGGTGGAAAACCATTAGTTATCTTCCTCTTTGCAGCGGCAATACTCATTGTTTGCCAAAATGTCATCGGTATTGTAGGCACTAAATTATTAGGTATTGATCCTGCTTACGGTTTACTTGCTGGTTCAGTCACCCTAACAGGTGGTCATGGTACTGGTGCGGCATGGGCAGAAACATTTACTAAAGAATTTAATCTACCGGCTGCAACAGAAATTGCGATGGCATGTGCCACGTTTGGTTTAGTCTTTGGTGGTGTTTTAGGTGGTCCAGTATCTCGTTATTTATTAAATCATCAAAAACAAGGTGAAAACCCAGAGAATGATGACGTAGATGACGTACAAGAAGCATTTGAGCACCCGACTTACAAACGTAAAATAAATGCGCGCTCAATCATTGAGACCATTGCAATGCTTTCTTTATGTTTACTCATCGGTCAATATTTAGATGGCTTAACAAAAGGTACAGAAATGCAATTACCAACATTCATATGGTGTTTATTTACAGGGGTAATTATTCGTAACAGCTTAACCAATTTATTCAAATTCCAAGTCGCTGATTCAGCGATTGACGTATTAGGTAGTGTAGGTTTATCTATCTTCTTAGCCATTGCCTTAATGTCTCTCAAGCTTTGGGAATTGGTAGGTCTTGCAGGAGATGTACTCATTATTTTAGCGGTTCAAGTTGTCTTCATGGCTTTCTTCGCCATCTACGTCACATACCGAATGATGGGTAAAGATTATGATGCGATTGTATTAAGTGCGGGTCACTGTGGTTTCGGTCTCGGTGCAACACCAACAGCAGTTGCTAACATGCAAGCGATTACTAGTCGTTTCGGACCTTCTCACAAAGCCTTCTTAATCGTACCAATGGTAGGGGCGTTCTTTATTGACTTATTAAATAATGGTATTTTAAAAATGTTCTTAAACCTTGTTAAATACCTTCACTAATAAAATATAAAAAGAAAGGCTGACATTTTGTCAGCCTTTTTATTTACTTGCTACTCAGTAAGCGTCTTGACTAAATCCATCACAAATTCTAACCGCGCTTTGTTTTCTGGAAGGGCTTTTACAAACTTAAATTTTAATGGGCCATCAAAACGATAAACAATTGGATTTTGTTGAATTAATTTGATGAATTTTTCTGGATCAACTTTTGCGGAAGGTGAAAATTCAATAAAGCCTCCTTGAGCTCCCGCATCAATCTTCAGTACTTTTAATGGTTTCACCATTAAACGCATTTCAGCAATTTGTAAAAGATTTTTCGTTGCTTCAGGTAATAAACCAAAACGGTCGATTAATTCAACTTTTAATTCGTCTAACTCTTGTTTGCTTTCTGCTGCTGCAATGCGTTTATAGAACGACAAACGCATATTCACATCTCCCAGATAATCCTCAGGCAATAGGGCTGGAACACGTAGCTCAATTTCAGCTTGTTGATGTGTAATCTCTTCTAACGAAGGTTCCCTGCCCTCTTTTAAGGCTTTCACTGCCGCATCAAGTAATTCCATATAAAGTGAAAAACCGATGCTTTCAATTTGCCCGCTTTGTTCATTCCCTAATAATTCACCCGCACCACGGATTTCTAAGTCATGTGTTGCAAGAATGAACCCTGCACCTAAATTATCTAAACTTTCTAATGCCTCTAAACGACGTTTCGCATCTTTCGTCATTAATTTAGGCGGTGGTGTAAGCAAATAGGCATAAGCTTGATGGTGAGAACGCCCTACTCGACCACGCAACTGGTGAAGCTGAGCCAAACCAAAATTATCTGCGCGTTCAATAATGATCGTATTTGCCGTTGGTACATCAATCCCTGTTTCAATAATGGTAGAACAGACTAATACGTTATAACGTTGATGATAAAAATCACTCATCACGCGTTCAAGTTCTCGTTCTCGCATTTGACCATGTCCAATCACAACTCGTGCCTCTGGCACAAGTGCGGTCAGTTTTTCAGCCGTATTTTCAATACTCGCCACATCATTATGTAAATAATAAACTTGCCCGCCACGCAAAATCTCACGCAGAATCGCTTCACGAATAATTAAATCATCTTTCTGGCGAACAAACGTTTTGATACTCACTCGACGAGCCGGTGGTGTCGCAATAATAGAAAGATCACGAATGCCATTCATCGCCATATTCAAAGTACGAGGAATTGGTGTTGCAGTAAGTGTTAAAATATCAATATTCGCTCGAAGTTGTTTAATTTTCTCTTTTTGACCCACACCAAAGCGATGTTCTTCATCAATGATGAGTAAGCCAAGATCAGAAAACTTCACATCGGATTGAATTAATTTATGGGTTCCAATCAGAATATCGACTTTTCCTTCGGCTAAATTTTCTAAGATTTGTTTTTGCTCTTTGGCTGTTTTAAAGCGAGAAAGCACTTCCACATTAACTGGAAGATTAGCAAAACGATCTTTAAAATTCTCGTAATGCTGTTGAGCTAACAAGGTTGTTGGAACCAATACGGCGACTTGTTTATGATTCATTACTGCCAAAAATGCTGCACGCATTGCCACTTCAGTCTTTCCAAAACCTACATCACCACAAACCAAACGATCCATCGCTTTAGGTTGGCACATATCCGAAATGACTGCGTTAATCGCCATGGCTTGATCGTGCGTTTCTTCAAAAGGGAAGGTTGCAGCGAATTGCTGGAATTCCTCACGATCATATTTAAATTCAAAGCCTTTTTTCACTTCTCGTTGGGCATACACATCAAGTAATTCAGCTGCCACATCACGAATTTTTTCAGCGGCCTTTTGACGCGTTTTCGCCCACGATTCATTACCTAATTTATGTAATGGTGCGGTTTCATCTGAGCCGCCTACATAGCGACTAATTAAATGAAGAGAACCAACAGGCACATAAAGTTTGGACTCATTCGCATAATTGATCAGCAAATATTCTGCTTTTAAGCCTCCAGTATCAAGCGTAACCAAACCACCATAACGCCCCACACCATGATCTAAATGTACCACAGGCTGACCAATTTTTAATTCAGCCAGATTACGTACTAAGGTATCAGGATTCACCGCTTTACGTTTATCACGCTGACGTTGCTGTACTCGCTCGCCTAAAATTTCATGTTCAGTAATGACAGCTAATTTGGCCTCATCAAGAATAAAACCTTGCTCAAGACGACTGACCCACAAATTAAACTTGTCTTGATTGGCTTCAGATAAGGTTTTAATCTGTTTAGGTTTAATTTTTAATGGTGAAAGCAAATCTACTAAAGTTTCACGTCGTCCTTCAGTTTCAACTGAAAATAAAACATTGCCTTTGAAATGTTCAATAAACTGTCGAAGTTGCGATAACGGTTCTTTTTGCTGTGATTGAATGGTCACTGCTGGTAATGCGGACACCGCTAAATTTTTCTGACGAACAGATGACCGCACTTTTTCTGCTTTAAAATTAATTTTAGGATAATTTTTTAATGCATGGTTTACTGCATCAATGCTGAGCCACAAACGTTCTGGCGGTAAAAGAGGACGCATTGGATCAACTTTTCGATGCTCATATCGCTGTTTGGCATCAAGATAAAAACGTTCACCTTGTGCTTGATTTGTTTCCATATCCACAAACAACGTTTTTTCGGGTAAGTAATCGAACAATGTTGCCATTTCATCAAAGAATAACGGCTGCCAATATTCAATCCCTGAAATTAGTGTGCCTTTACTGATTTGCTGATAAATATGTTCTGGATCACGACGAATTTCACCAAAGGTTTCTCTAAATTGTGTGCGGAAAAATTCAATGCTTTTCTCATCGGTTGGAAATTCGTGTGCAGGTAATAAATTAATAGATTGAATTTCATCTAACGTTCGCTGCGTATCGACATCAAAAGTACGAATCGAATCAATTTCATCATCAAAAAAATCTAAGCGAAATGGAACCGCACTTCCCATCGGGAAAAGATCTAAAAGTGATCCGCGCACAGCATATTCGCCATGTTCTAGCACTTGTTCTACAGAGCGATATCCTGCTGACTCTAATTGTAATCGTAATTTTTCAATGACCAGACGGTCGTCTTTTTTAATCAAAAGGACATTATGCTGTAGATATTTCGGTGGACACACGCGCTGCATTAATGTGCTAATCGGCAAAACAAAGATGCCTTTTTTAGTATTTTGCAAATGAAATAGCGCACTTAAACGAGAAGAAATAATTTCTTGATGAGGAGAAAAAGAATCGTAAGGTAACGTTTCCCAATCAGGAAAAAACTGAACGGGCTGAGAAGTTAAATCCGGTAAAACTTGTGATAAACGAACTGCACTTTTGGTATCCTGTGTCACAACCACCGTCAATCCATCATATTGCTCTGCAATTTCACTAACCGCAAGTGCATCTGCACTCGCCAATACATTGCCAAGAATTTTATGGTCATTGGGCTGAGTAGGAATATCAAAATTAAAATAGGTTGTTTTCATAAGTGCGGTCAATTTTTATCTCATTTTTTGCGTGAACAGCTGATTAGTTTAGCAAATTCACTCTACTTTTCAATAATTATCTGTATAAAAAAACAGGGCTGATTTAACCCTGTTTTCTCTTATTTTTTGAGTGGTTCAAGTGGCTTCTCTTTTTTTACATGACCATCATCATCGAATTCGATACGTGGCATACAACCTCTACAAGCTCCTTTATCTAAACCGAGTTCTTTGCAAAACTTATTATATTCATCTACGGCTTTGCGAAACCAACCTTTTTTTTCTTGTTCGCTCATCTTGCCTCCTTTTTTAATTTTTGTGCAATTTCCGAACGTAATGATTTTAACCCATTTTTCTTACTATAGGGTATCTGTTTTGTGATGAAATAATCTCGCATTAAAGGACAATCTTTTTCATCTAAATTCATTAAAAATCGACGAATTGCCGGCAAAGCGGAAGCTAAAGTGCGGTGAAAATAAGCGAAGTTTTTTAGGCTTAACCAATCTTCATCAAGCAATTTCCAATCTACTGATGCGGTATTAAATTCCTGAGCAAGTGGATGAAAGGACAAAGGCATATTTCGTTGAAAATATTGCTTCGCTTCTCTTTCCAATTCAATCCCCTGTGCAGAAAGGCCTTTTAGAGCAATAGCAGAATAACAACCACTACTCGCCTCTAAATGCTCACCTAAATGAACAAGAGAAAAACCACATTTCTGCCAAAACTGAGCCAGTTCTTTGGTATAACCAAAACTCACTGATAAATAATCCATATCGGCATTTTGTGTGATATATTCAATGAGTTGTGTACCTATACCATGCTGCTGCCACATAGGCTGAACCACAATTCTCGAAATGCGTAAAGCATGTAATTCACAAGCCTTTTGTTGTTGAGCATGAAAACAAAGTGCTTGAGGCACGAGATTGCCTTTTGGGCGTCTAGTCCCTTGTTGAATCGCTTCAATAAGGGCTGCATCTTCAATCCCGCCTTCTTTTAATGCCCAAACTGCCCCTAGTAAATCTTGTTCATTTTCAGCGGTAAAAAAACACTGTGAATTGGCATCAAACAATCGCCGTAGATCTAAGGGTGATGTACGATAATGAGCTAATGTCATCAATCCATAGAATTGAGGCAATGAAGAAAGTACTTCCTCTTGTGAGCGTTCAGTAATTTGGCATGCTTTGCTTTTATCGTATGGTGTTTGCTTAACCTCATCCTCTACATCCAATAATAAAAGCTCATCGATAAATGCCTCTAAAGCATCATCTTTCGACCAACGTAGCGGTTCAATAAGTTCAAAGTCAGAAAAAGTACGGTTAATTTTTTGCTTAAATTTGAGCTCAAAGCCTCGTCCCGTTCCCTCATAACTATGGATGGTAGTCGTAAATAGAATATGCTTAAAATGATGAGAAAAAGCGGTAAGTTGAGCAATCGGCAACATTGCCGCCTCATCAACAAAAAGCCAAGCATTTTCAGAAAAAGAAGGATCATTTTGCAAAGCAAGGAAAAGCGCATCTGGTGCAATAAAGATAATCTCTTTTTGTGAAAATTCAGCCAAAATTTGGGCCGCACTTTTATTCGGTGCTGTGAGGTAAATTTTAGTATCCAGTTGATTCGCTAATAAGCCTGCAAGAGCTGATTTCCCTCTTCCTCGTTTAGCGGTAAGAAAGTAGAGTTCAGATTCTTTTTGTAAGATTTGCTCAATGATTTTCTGCTGATCTAAGGTTGCGTTGTGATTGACAAATAATTGCTGAAAAGTGCGGCCAAATTTTAAATCATTTTGATGATAAAGAACGGGGAAACCATATTTATGAATACAATGCTTAAAATATGTCATAAATCTTGGTGTAGCAATTGTCTCAATCGAACCTGACCAACGAAGACTATCTTCATCTAATTGAGAATGAAGTTTCTCCCAATTTGATAGCAAGACAATTAAGGCACCATTCATTTTCAATGTGCCTGCCGCAATGGCGAGCGCCTCTAAATGGATACCTTTCCGCGCATCAAACAAGATCGTCTCAAACTCTTGCCCAAGAAGATTTTGAATTTTAGAAAACGCATTAATGATCAAGGTATTTGCCGGCAAATTAGACGGCATATTCTCACTGACTAAAATTTGAAAATGACGTGTCATGAATTACTTTTCTAAATATGCTTCTAATTCAGCTAAATTTTTAGGCCATTCATTACTGAGTTGCGTTATC
The DNA here is from genome assembly GCF_031191205.1 of Haemophilus parainfluenzae ATCC 33392. NCBI lineage: Bacteria > Pseudomonadati > Pseudomonadota > Gammaproteobacteria > Pasteurellales > Pasteurellaceae > Parahaemophilus > Parahaemophilus parainfluenzae. Next base: position 2,139,929 of record NZ_CP133470.1, read on the forward strand.
CATGAAGCAATATCAGATGTCCAATTTGGTAATGAGGTATCTTGAGCCTGTTTTGCGATATTTTGAACATTAACAAGTCCTACCGAGGCGGCTGCACCTTTAATTTTATGTGCGACATCTGACACTGTTTGTTGCATATCTGAGTTTGCAAGATAATCCTCATAAGCTGTCTCTAATTCATCTAAATAAATTGGCATCCATTGTTTAAATAAATCAACATTAGCTTTAGCTTGAGATTTTCCAATTAACTCAATAAGTGAAATATTGATGCCTTCTTGAACGTGAGGAGTTTCTTCTTCATCAGAGATACATTCAATATCATCGCCTAAAAAAGTTTTAAAGCATTGACGTAATTCAACCAAAGAAAGTGGCTTGCGTAACACGCCATCCATTCCCTGCTCTTGATATTCTTCTTCGCTATGCATCACGTTCGCTGTAAAGGCAATTAAAGGCGGTAGAAAATCGTAAATCCCTTCTTCGTAGTTTTTTCGCAAATATTGTGCGATATCAAAACCTGACATATCAGGCAACTTAATATCAAGAAAAACAATATCATAGGTATTTTTCTCAAATAATCGGATCGCCTGTTCACCATTCATGGCAACATCAACATAATGCCCCTGCTTTTCAAGAATGCTTTTAGCCACAACCACATTCAATTCAACATCTTCAACTAATAAAATAGAAAGATGCTGCATGGCTGTTTCAGTATTCATCTCATTAGCTTGGGCTTTATCCGCAATAATCGTTAAATAAAAAGTAGAACCTTTATCCAGCTCACTTTCAACGGTTAAATCCCCTTGCATTAACTGCGCAAGATTTTTAGAAATCGCGAGGCCGATGCCACTTCCTGCAGAGCGATGAATATTATCTTTAACCTGATAATACATGGTAAAAATCTTATCTAATTCACAAGGTGCAATTCCTGCCCCCGTATCAGTAACACTAAATTGATACTGATTATCTTGCATTTTCTGCACCCTTAGGGTGACTTCACCTTTGTCAGTGAATTTGACGGCATTACTAATTAAATTCCAAAGAATTTGGCTAAGGCGAGCACGATCGAGATAAAGCCAATTAGGTAAATTATCATCCAGTTTTAAAGAAAATTTTAGCTCCTTTTGTTCTGCCATCAAGGTGCCAAAATTATAGAAATCATTAAGTAGTGAATGGAAATCGCAAGGCTGAATATTTAATTCAATGCGTTTGGAGTCGATCTTATCTAAATCAATAATATCACTAAAAATATGTCCTAAACTGACCGCACTTAGATTAATTGTATTGAGGTAATTTTGTTGTTGTTCTGTTAATTTATCATCTAATAGAATTCGGCTAAGACCAATAATCCCATTTAAAGGCGTACGTAATTCATGACTAATCGTTGCAAGTAAGGTGCTTTTATCACGGCTATTTTTTTCCAATCGAGCTAGCGTTTTAGAGAGTTCTAAACGGGAACGTTCTAATCGCTCAACAAGCAGCGTAAAAAAATAAATAACAAAAGGAGCGGTAAATAAACCAAAAGTAATTGAGCGAGCAATGTCACTCCAGTGAATACCGTCACTAAGAAGCGTGCTTAATAGGATTTGTATACAGATAGCTAAAATCGCAAGAATAGCAATACCAAGTAAAGAAAAGCGAACTCGACCTAATCGAATAACCCAATCAACATAACGTTGCGCAAAATATCTAAAGTTTTTCATTATTTATATTGAGAAATAAAAATTGAGATCATTCTATATAATTTTTGACAAAAATCCATAA